>JADGRJ010000054.1 GCA_017881025.1 Rhizobacter sp.
GTTGAGCAGGTTGGCGACGAGGATCAACCCGGCGCCGACCACGGTGAAGAGATCGATGCGCTCGTTGTAGACGAGCCAGCCGGCGACCGCGGTGAGCGGAACGCGCAGGAAATCCATCGGCACGATCACCATCGCATCGGCGTGGCGCAGCGCCTTCGTCATGCAGTAGTGCGAGTAGGTGCCGCACAGCGCGATCACGCCGATCCACGGCCAGACGGCAGCCGTCGGCGTGCGCCAGACCAGCGCCGCCGGAACGATGCCGATCACCGACTGGACGGCGAGCATCCAGAAGATGATCGCGACGACGCTTTCGGTCGTCGTCAGCGACTTGACGAGGATGATCGAGATCGCGAAGCCGACCGCCGCGGCGAGCGCGATGAGCTGGCCCGGATCGACGTGCTCGACCCCGGGCCGGACGATGACGGCGACGCCCACCAGGCCGAGCGCGACCGCGAGGATCCGCGCCGCGCCGAGGCGTTCGCCGAGGAAGGCGACGGCGAGCAGCGCGGTCCAGATCGGCATCGTGAACTCGATCGCGACGACCTGTGCGATCGGGATCAGCGTCAGGGCGAAGAACCAGCCGAACTGGGCAGCGTAGTGCACCGTGTTGCGGGCGACGTGCTGGCCGAGCCGGGCGGTCCGCATTGCGGCGAGCCCGCCGCTCGCATGGAGCAGCGGCCAGAGCAGCACGAAGCCGAGGACCGAGCGCATCTCCATGATCTGGAAGACGTGCAGCGTGCGCGTCGCTTCGCGGCCGGCGACGGCCATGACGAGCATCGCCGTCAGCCAGCCGGCCATCCAGGCGGCGGCCTTGCGTGAAGAGGCGGTCGCGGCCGGCATGGCCGCGATTCTGGCCCAGCGCGCCCGAACGGCACGGCGACGTTGGCATGGGGCGCCCGCGAGGCGCGGGCGCCCGGTTGCGACGATGATGCGCAGACCACGCACGTCCGCGCGCGCCGGGAGATTCCATGACCACCTCGTACGACGCGATCGTGATCGGCAGTGGCCAGGCCGGCCCGTTCCTCGCGGTCCGGCTCGCGAAGGCGGGCCTGAAGACCGCGCTGGTCGAGCGCGAGCATCTCGGCGGCACCTGCGTCAACGACGGCTGCATCCCGACCAAGACGCTCGTTGCGAGCGCGCGCGCCGCCCACGTCACCCGCCATGCCGGCGCCTGGGGCGTTCGCATCGACGGCGCGATCAGCGTCGACATGAAGGCGGTCAAGGCGCGCAAGGATCGCGTCGTCGCCGATTCGATCCGCGGCCTGACGAAATGGATCGCGGCAACGCCCGGCCTGACGCTGGTCTGGGGGCACGCGCGCTTCGTCGCCGCGAACGCGGTCGAGGTCGGCGGCGCAAGGCTGGAGGCGCCGCGGATCTTCATCAACGTCGGTGCCCGGCCGGTGCTGCCGGGCTGGGACGGCATCGCCGCCGTGCCGGTCCTGACCAACGTCTCGATGATGGCCGTCGACACCCTGCCCGAGCACCTGGTCATCGCCGGCGGCAGCTACATCGGCCTCGAGTTCGCGCAGATGTACCGCCGCTTCGGCTCGCGCGTGACGGTGATCGAGTACGGCGACCGCCTCATCGCGCGCGAGGACCGCGAGGTCTCGCGCGAGGTGCAAGCGATCCTCGAGCGCGAGGGCATCGCGTTCCACTTCTCGGTGCAGAGCGCGCAGGTCGCGCCCGGCAAGGACGGCCTGGGCGTCCGCGTCGCCTTCGGTGCCGGCGCCGCGGCGCAGGCGGTCGAAGGCAGCCACCTGCTCGCCGCCGTCGGCAGGAAGCCCAACACCGACGACCTCGGCCTCGACCAGGCCGGCATCGCGACCGACGCGCGCGGCTTCATCGTCGTCGACGACGAGCTTCGGACCAGCGTCCCGGGCGTCTGGGCGCTGGGCGACGTGAACGGCCGCGGCGCGTTCACGCACACCTCGTTCAACGACCACCAGATCGTCGCCGACAACCTGCTCCACGGCGGCAAGCGCAAGGTCAGCGACCGCCTCACCGCCTACGCGCTCTTCATCGACCCGCCGCTCGGCCGCGTCGGCATGAGCGAGGCCGAAGTGCGGGCGCGCGGCAAGCCGGCGCTGGTCGGCGTGATGCCGATGACGCGCGTCGGCCGCGCCAAGGAGCGCGGCGAGACGCAGGGCTTCATGAAGGTGCTCGTCGATGCCGCGAGCGAGCGCATCCTCGGCGCATCGCTGCTCTGCATCGAGGGCGACGAGATCGTCCACTCGCTCCTCGACGTGATGGTCGCCGACGCGTCGTACAAGGTGATCGAGCGCGCGGTGCACATCCACCCGACGGTGAGCGAGCTGATCCCGACGCTGCTCGGCGAGCTCGAGCCGTTGCAGGCGCCGCAAGCGACGCTATGAGCGCGCGCGCTCGGCGTCGTCGCGGCACTGGCGCTGCAGCGCCGACCAGCCTTCGGGCCCCAGCCGTTCCATCGTCGCGATGTTCGCTTCGAAGATCGAATCCGGATCAGTGAAGGTCGCGAGCGCGCGCTCGATGCTGTCTTCGCGCAGGAGGTGCAAGGTCGGGTGCGGCGAGCGGTTCGTCGCGTTGGCGATGTCGTCGGGCTCGCTGCCGGCGAAGCGGTAGTGCGGATGGAAGCTCGCGATCTGGATCACGCCTTCGAGGTCGAGCGCCGCGAGCGCCGCCTCGGCGATCTCGAGAAAGTCGTTGTGGTCCTCGAAGTCGGTGAGGACACGCGGGTGCACGAGCAGCGTCGTCTCGATGCGATCGGGCGGCGTCGCCGCGAGCAGCTTCAGCTCGTCGACCAGGACGCTCAGCAACGATTCGGGATCGCCTGCCTCGCTGACGACGTAGCGGACCTGCCCCTTGACCTGCGGCGCCTTGGCGAAGGGGCAGAGCTGCAGGCCGATGACGGCGCGCTCGACCCAGGCGCGCGTCTCGGCGAGGGCGGAATCGGTCATGGATAACGACGAAGCCCTCGCGAGAGGGCTTCGGATTCGGTGGTTGCGAGGGCAGGATTTGAACCTGCGACCTTTGGGTTATGAGCCCAACGAGCTACCAGACTGCTCCACCTCGCGACTGGAAGGCGTAGTTTAACACGCCGGGGTCGGCGCGAGGCTTCAGAGCCCTGCCTTGCCCAGGGTCTCGACGAAGCCTCGGCTGTTCTGGTAGCCGATCAGGCGCGCCGGGCGCACTTCCTTGCCGCTGGCGTCGAAGAAGATCGTTCCCGGCGGCCCGAACAGGTTGAAGCGCTTCAGGAGCGCGCGATCCTCGACATTGTTCGCGGTGACGTCGGCCTTCAGCAGCAGCGCGCCGGCGAGCTTCTTCTGCACCGCCGGGTCGGTGAAGGTGAAACGCTCCATCTCCTTGCACGAGACGCACCAGTCGGCGTAGAAATCGAGCATCACCGGGCGACCCGCCGTCCGCAGCGCGGCATCCAGCTCGTCGACGCTCCTGACGCGCTGGAAGCGCGGCGTTGCCGGCGACCCGTCGATGTCGCTGCGCGCCGAGAAGCGCGCGAGCGGCTGCAGCGGGTCGGTCGCGCCCGACGCGGCGCCGACGACCTGGAGCACGCCGACCAGCCCGAGCAGCGCGGCGATGGCCTGGCGCCAGGCCAGGCGCGGCGGCGCGCTCGCCGACGCGGCCGCCGGCGCGACCCTGCGCGCGCGCATGAACAGCAACGCCGCGGCGCCGAGGGCGAGCAGGCCCCACAGCGCGAGCGCGAGCGGGCCCGGAAGGATCGGCTGCACCGTCCAGAGGGCGACGCCGAGCAGCAGCACGCCGAACGCGGCCTTGACCTCGACCATCCAGGCGCCGGCGCGCGGCAGCAACGCGCCCGCCGAGGCGCCGACGAGGAGCAGCGGCACGCTCATGCCGGCGGCGAGCGAGAAGAGCGCCGTGCCGCCGAGCCAGACGTCACGGGTCTGGCTGAGATAGAGCAAGGCGCCGGCGAGCGGCGCGGCGACGCAAGGGCTGACGATCAGCGCCGACACGCCGCCCATCGCGCACACGCTGGCGACGCGCCCGGCCGGAAGCTTCTGCGCCGCCGACGTGAAGCGGAAGGCGATCGCCGACGGCAGCTGCAGGTTGTAGACGCCGAACATCGAGAGCGAGAGCGCGACCAGGCCGAGCGCGAACGCGCCGAGCACCCACGGGTTCTGCAGCGCCGCGGCGAGGCCTTCGCCGGCCAGACCGGCGGCGACTCCGAAGGCGGTGTAGACGACCGCCATGCCGAACGAGTACGACGCGGCCAGCGCGAAGCCGCGCCGGCGCGACAGGCCCACCGAGCCGCTGTCGCCGCTTGCGCCGGCGCCCGCGAGCGCCGGGCCCGAGCCGCCGCCGGCCTGGCCGACGATGATCGACGAGACGATCGGCAGCATCGGCAGCACGCACGGCGTCAGCGAGAGCAGCAGGCCGGCGACGAAGAACGCGCCGACGATCGGCCAGAACGAGCCGCCGCGCAGCACGGCGTCGATTCCGGTCGAGTCCTGCGCGGTAGCCGCCCCGGTCGACGTCGCCGCCAGCGAAGCGCCGGGAAGCGACGAGCCCGGCGGCTCGACGCGCGCTGTTCCGGCGCCGCCGAATCCGGTCAGACCGATCGCCGCCGCGCTTTGCATCGGCGGATAGCACAGGCCCGCGTCGGCGCAGCCCTGGCTCGTGACGACGAGGCGGAACTCGGCGCCCGCCTGTTCGACCGGGACAAGGATCGTGACCGCGTTGCGGTAGGTCTCGACGTTCTTCTGGAACGTCTCGTCGTACTTCACCTTGCCGGGCGGGATCGCCGCCGCGCCGAGCGCGGCGCCGGCGGCGGCGAACTTGAACTGCTCGCGGTAGAGGTAGTAGCCCGGCGCGATCGCGAAGGTCACCTCGACCGACTTGGCGTCGTGCGGCTTGGCCGAGAACTGGAACGCCTTGTCGGGCTCGAGGAACTCGTCCTCTGCGGCGCGCGCCGGGTGCATGGCGATTGTCGCCAGCAACGCGAAAGCGGTGAAGAGGAGGCGCAGCGCCGGCGCGGTCAGCGAGGACCAGGCGGCGTGGGCCGGGGTGGTGGTTCGTGCCTGCATGAGCGTGTGTCGGCGCCGGGCGGAAGCGGCTTTACGGGCGGCCGCTATCCGAAGAACCGGCGCCGGGTGAGCACCAGCGCCAGATAGTAGCCGCTGCACGCGTATCCCGTCAGGATCAGGAGCGGCCCGAGCGGATCGGCGGGAATGTTCCCCAGAACGAGCGGTCGAACCAGATCGACGGCGGCCTTCAAGGGCAGCACCTGGGCGATTCCCTGCAGCCAGGGCGGCATCTGGGCGATCGGAAAGTACACCCCCGACAGGAACGTCATCGGCGTGACGACGAGGGTGAAGTAGTACGTGAAAAAGTCGTAGCCCTTGGCGAGCGCATTGAAGACCAGGGCCAGCGAAGCAAAGGTGATCCCGGCGAGGCCGAGCACCGGCAACGCCAGCAGCATGCTCGGCGCGCGGCTGATGCCGAGAATGAAGATGACGACCAGGATCGCCGCGCAAGAAAAGAGCGCCTTCATCGCCGCCCACAGCATCTCGGCGAAGACGATGTCGTCGAGCGCGACCGGCGCGTTGAGGATCGAGTCCCAGGTCTTCTGCACCGCCATGCGCGAGTACGCCGAGTAGAGCGCCTCGAAGGTCGCAGCGAGCGCGGCGCTGACGGCGACGCTGCCCGAGGCCAGGTACTCGATGTACGGCATGCCGTCGATCTGGCCGATCAGTGAGCCCACGCCGTAGCCGAAGGCGACGAGCGTGATCAGCGGCTCGGCGATGTTTCCGAGGATGCTCGCGCCGGCGAGCTTCTTCCAGACGAGGAGATTCCTCATCACCACCGGCCAAAAGCGGGGGGTGAGGTGCGGCGGCGCGTAGAACGAGGTCAGCATGGTGCTAGGGCCTGTTAACGCTATGGGAGGGCCTGCGCCACCCCGGCCCTTCGGGTGATCTCAGCAAACGGGCGCTCGCCGCGTTGCAAGTGCTCGCCGTAGCAGCGGCTACGGCTGCGCTTTGCGCCTTGCGGGCGCCCGTTTGCTGAGTCACGCGAGTCCTCCCATAGCGTTAACAGGCTCTAGGCATCGTCGCGGATCTGGCGGCCCGTCAGCTTGAGGAACAGGTCCTCGAGGTTCGCCGGGCGATGGAGGTAGCGGATGTCGTGGTCCGTCGCCAGCGCGTCGAGCAGGCGCTTGGGCTCGCGCAGGTAGAAGAACACCGTCTCGCCGCTCGTCTCGACGCGATCGGCGAACGTCGCGTGGGCCTGACCGGCCGCGGCGGCGCCGTCGCCGTAGACCTCGACGACGTCGCTCTCGAGGTGCTCGGCGATGAGCTTGCGCGGCGTGCCTTCGGCGATCTTCCTGCCGTGGTCGAGGACGATGAGCCGGTCGCAGAGCCGCTCGGCCTCGTCCATGAAGTGCGTCGTCAGCAGGATCGCCTTGCCCTGCTGGAGCAGGTTCTGCAGCCGCTCCCACATGAGATGGCGCGCCTGCGGGTCGAGGCCGGTCGTCGGCTCGTCGAGAAGAAGCAGGTCGGGGTCGTTGACGAGCGCGCGGCCGAGCGAGAGCCGCCGCTTCATGCCACCCGAGAGCTCGCCGGGCTTGGCGCCGGCCTTCGACTGCAGCGCCGCGAAGTCGAGCAGCTTGGGAACGCGCTCGTCGATCGTCGCGCGCGAGAGACCGAAGTAGGCGCCGTAGACGCGCAGGTTCTCGGCGCAGGTGAAGTCGGGGTCGAGGCTGTCGAACTGGGTGACGACACCGATCCGCTCCTTGGCCTTCCTCACCTCTGCCGGCAGCGGCAGGCCGAAGGCTTCGACCGTGCCGCCGTCGGCGCCGGTGAGGCCGAGGCAGACGCGGATCGTCGTCGTCTTGCCGGCGCCGTTCGGGCCGATCACGCCGAGGCACTCGCCCGGCATGATCTCGAGCGAGAGGTCGTCGACGACGGTGACGTCGCCGAACTTCTTCGTCAGGTGCGAGATGCGAAGGAGCGGATCGGCCATGCCGTTCGCCCTCGGCCCGGCGGGATCAGGACTCGGCGACGACCTCGGTCTCGACCGGCGCGGGCCGATCGACGAGCTCGACGAACGCCATCGGCGCGTTGTCGCCGACGCGAAAGCCCATCTTCAGGATCCTCGTGTAGCCGCCCGGACGCGCCTGGTAGCGCGGGCCGATCTCGGCGAACAGCTTGGTGACGATGGCGCGGTCGCGCAGGCGATCGAAGGCGAGGCGGCGGTTGGCGAGCGTCGGCTCCTTGGCGAGCGTGATGAGCGGCTCGACGACGCGACGCAGCTCCTTGGCCTTCGGCAGGGTCGTCTTGATCGCCTCGTGCTGGAGCAGCGAGACGCACATGTTGCGCAGCATCGCCAGGCGATGCTCGCTCGTGCGGTTGAGCTTTCTGAGTCCGTGTCCGTGACGCATGGTGCTGTCCTTTCCTGTTGTAGACCGCCAGCCGTGTCAGGTACTGGCGGGTGCACCGACGGCCCGAGGGCCATCACCTTTGACGGCGCTTGCGCCGTCCTTACCTCTTATCAAGTCCCTGGGGCGGCCAGTTCTCCAGACGCGCACCGAGCGTGAGCCCGCGCGACGCCAGCACTTCCTTGATCTCGTTCAGCGACTTGCGGCCCAGGTTCGGCGTCTTCAGCAGCTCGGTCTCGGTGCGCTGGATCAGGTCGCCGATGTAGTAGATGTTCTCGGCCTTCAGGCAGTTCGCCGAGCGCACGGTGAGCTCGAGCTCGTCGACCGGGCGCAGCAGGATCGGATCGAACTGCGTCGTCGTCTTGGGCATCGGCTCGAACATGTCGCCGATCTGGCCTTCGAGCTGTGCGAACACCGCCAGCTGTTCGACCAGGATCTTGGCCGACGAGCGGATCGCCTCTTCCGGCGTGATCGCGCCGTTGGTGGCGATCTCCATCACCAGCTTGTCGAGGTCGGTGCGCTGCTCGACGCGGGCGCTCTCGACCGTGTAGCTCACGCGCGAGACCGGCGAGAACGACGCGTCGAGGACGATCCGGCCGATCGACTTGGTCGGCTCGTCGCCGTAGCGGCGCAGGTTACCGGGGACGTAGCTGCGGCCCTTCTCGACCTTGATCTGCATGTCGAGCTTGCCGCCCGACGACAGGTTGGCGATGACGTGCTCGGGGTTGATGATCTCGACGTCGTGCGGCGTCTGGATGTCGCCGGCCGTGACCGCGCCCTCGCCTTCCTTCCTCAGCACGATCGTGACTTCGTCGCGGTTGTGCAGGCGAAAGACGACGCCCTTCAGGTTCAGCATGATGTGGACGACGTCTTCCTGGACGCCGTCGATCGCCGAGTACTCGTGCAGCACGCCGGCGATCGTCACCTCGGTCGGCGCGTAGCCGACCATCGACGAGAGCAGGACGCGGCGCAGGGCATTGCCGAGCGTGTGGCCGTAGCCGCGCTCGAACGGCTCGAGCGTGACCTTGGCGCGGTTGCCGCCGAGCGGCTCGACGTTGATGGCTTTGGGTTTCAGCAGATTCGTTTGCATGGAAGTCCTGTTCCTCTCAATACCCTCGGCTCGTTACACCGATAAGGCTGATGGACTGCGCCGGGCTTGATGGAAATAGCTCCGCTGCCGGCAAACGGAGAAAGAAGAAGCAGAGAAGGGGTGACGGCGAATGCCGGCACCCCGCTGTCCGTCTGACGTTATCGCGAATACAGTTCCACGATCAGCGCTTCCTTGATATCGCCACCGAACTGGTCGCGGTCGGGCGCCTTCTTGAACACGCCTTCGAGCTTGGCCGAGTCGACCTGAACCCAGTCCGCCATGCCCTGGCCCTCGGCCAGCTTGACCGCGTCGGTGACGCGCAATTGCGTCTTCGCCTTCTCGCGCACGGCGACCGTGTCGCCCGCCTTCACCGAGTACGAGGCGATGTTGACGACCTCGTCGTTGACGGTGATCGAGCGGTGCGAGACGAGCTGACGCGCTTCCGCGCGCGTCGAGCCGAAGCCCATGCGATAGACGACGTTGTCGAGGCGCGACTCGAGCAGGCCGAGCAGGTTCGCGCCGGTGTTGCCCTTCCTGCGCTCGGCTTCGGCGAAGTAGCGCCGGAACTGGCGCTCGAGGACGCCGTACATGCGCTTGACCTTCTGCTTCTCGCGCAGCTGGATGCCGTAGTCGGACGTTCGCGTCCCGGAGGTGCGGCCGTGCTGGCCGGGCTTCGAGTCGAACTTCGACTTGTCGCCGATCGGCCGGCGCGCGCTCTTCAGAAAGAGGTCGGTCGCTTCGCGACGGGAAAGCTTGGCCTTGGGGCCGAGGTAACGTGCCACTGTGGTTTCCTTCTAGATCATCTGACGCGGCAAGATCCTGCGAGCAGGGTCTCCGCGCGAGTCTGGCGAGTGTTGTTGTCGGCGCTCAGACGGTGGGCTTAGCGAAGCCCGAAGGCCTCGTCGAACGAAAGACTTCCTCTCAGATGCGACGGCGCTTCTGCGGCCGGCAGCCGTTGTGCGGCACCGGCGTGACGTCGGAAATCGAATTGATGCGGATGCCGAGCGAGGCCAGCGCGCGCACCGACGACTCGCGTCCGGGGCCGGGCCCCTTGATGCGGACGTCGAGCGTCTTGATGCCCTGGTCCTGCGCGGCGCGGCCGGCCGTCTCGGCGGCGACCTGCGCCGCGAACGGTGTCGACTTGCGCGAGCCCTTGAAGCCCTGGCCGCCGCTCGACGCCCAGGCCAGGGCGCTGCCCTGGCGATCGGTGATCGTGATGATCGTGTTGTTGAACGACGCGTGCACGTGCGCGACGCCGTCGGCGACGTTCTTGCGGACTTTCTTGCGCACGCGCTGTGCGGCGGTGCTGACGGGAGGCTTAGCCATGCTGCTGACCTTTACTGGAACTGTTCGGGTGCGACGGGGTGCCGTGCATCACTTCTTGACGAGCGCGCCGCTCTTGCGCGGGCCCTTCCTGGTACGCGCGTTGGTCTTGGTGCGCTGGCCGCGGACCGGGAGCCCCCGGCGGTGGCGGAAGCCCCGGTAGCAGCCGAGGTCCATCAGCCGCTTGATGTTGATCGACATCTCGCGGCGCAGGTCGCCCTCGATCGGCATGCGGCCGATCTCCTCGCGGATGCGCTCGAGGTCGGCGTCGGTCAGGTCCTTGACCTTGCGGTCAAAGGGAACGCCGGCGGCGGCGCAGATCTTCTGCGCCGTCGAGCGGCCGATCCCGTAGATCGAGGTCAGGCCGATCTCGGCGTGCTTGTGGGGCGGGATGTTGATGCCGGCAATACGTGCCATGGGATTTCCTCTGACTTAGCCTTGACGCTGCTTGTGACGCGGGTCGGTGCAGATCACGCGCACGACGCCCTTGCGCCGCACGACCTTGCAATGACGGCACATCTTCTTGACCGATGCTGCGACTTTCATTTCCAGCTCCTCGTTTCTTCTCTCACTTGGCGCGGAACACGATGCGTGCCCGCGTCAGGTCGTACGGCGTCAACTCGACGGTGACCTTGTCGCCCGGCAGGATGCGGATGTAGTGCATGCGCATCTTTCCCGAGATGTGGCCGAGCACGACATGGCCGTTTTCCAGCTTCACACGAAACGTGGCGTTGGGGAGATTCTCGAGAATCTCGCCCTGCATCTGAATGACATCGTCTTTCGCCATGCGTTCCGCGTCGGGGGTCCTTCGGTTTGGGTGTTCGTTTCGGGTGGATCGGAGGCGAGTCAGCTCGCCTTGAAATTGGCCTTCTTCAGCAGCGACTCGTACTGCTGGCTCATCACGTAGCTCTGCACCTGCGCCCAGAAGTCCATCGTCACGACGACGATGATCAGCAGCGACGTGCCGCCGAAGTAGAACGGCACGTTGTATTTGAGGACGAGGAACTCCGGCAGCAAGCACACCGCCGTGATGTAAATGGCACCGGCCAGCGTCAGGCGACTCAGGATCCGGTCGATGTGGCGCGCCGTCTGGTCGCCCGGGCGGATTCCCGGGATGAAGGCGCCGCTCTTCTTCAGGTTGTCGGCCGTCTCGCGGCTGTTGAAGACGAGCGCGGTATAGAAGAAGCAGAAGAAGACGATCGCCGCGGCGTAGAGCATGACGTAGATCGGCTGGCCCGGCGCGAGCAGCGAGGCGAGGTCCTTCAGCCAGCGCAGGCCGTCGCCGGTCGCGAACCAGCTCACCGCCGTCGTCGGCAGCAGGATGATCGACGACGCGAAGATCGGCGGGATCACGCCCGACATGTTGAGCTTGAGCGGCAGGTGCGACGACTGGCCGCCGTAGACCTTGTTGCCGACCTGGCGCTTGGCGTAGTTGACGAGGATCTTGCGCTGGCCGCGCTCGACGAACACCACCGCGAAGGTGACCGCGAAGACGAGCAAGGTGATGAAGATCGCGGCGACGATCGACATCGAGCCCTGGTTGACGAGGCTGCCGAACTGGCCGAGCGCGTTCGGCAGGCCGGCGGCGATGCCGGAGAAGATCAGGATCGAGATGCCGTTGCCGAGGCCACGCTCGGTGATCTGCTCGCCGAGCCACATCAGGAACATCGTCCCGGCGACCAGGCTCACGACCGCGGTCAGGCGAAAGCCGAAGCCCGGGACGATGACCAGGCCCGGCGAGCCTTCGAGAGCCAGGGCGATGCCGAGCGACTGGAAGAGCGCCAGGCCGAGCGTGCCATAGCGCGTGTATTGGGTGATCTTCCTGCGCCCCGACTCGCCTTCCTTCTTCAGCGTCTCGAGCGTCGGCACGACGTAGGTCATCAGCTGCATGATGATCGACGCCGAGATGTACGGCATGATTCCCAGCGCGAACACGGTGAAGCGCGACAGCGCTCCGCCCGAGAACATGTTGAAGAGGCTGAGGATGCCTCCCTGCTGGCCCTGGAACAGCGACTGCAGGGCGTTCGGGTCGATTCCCGGCACGGGAATGTGCGCGCCCACCCGATAGACGACGAGCGCGCCCAGCAGGAAGAACAGGCGTCGGCGCAGGTCGCCGAACTTGCCGCTCTTGGCCAGTTGATTCGCGTTCGTTGCCACGGTCTCTTCTCTTCGCTCTCGTTCAGGCGACCGAGCCGCCGGCCGCTTCGATCGCCGCCTTGGCGCCGGCGGTCGCGAGGATGCCGCCGCTCAGCGCGACCTTGATCGTCAGCGCGCCACTCTTGATGACCTTGACGTTCTTGGTCATCTCGCCGATCAGCTTGGCCTGCTTCAGGGTCAGCATGTCGACCTCGGCGGCGCCCAGGCGCTCGAGCTCGCCGAGCGTGATCTCGGCGTTGTACTTGGCCGACTGCGACTTGAAGCCGCGCTTGGGCAGGCGCCGCTGCAGCGGCATCTGGCCGCCTTCGAAGCCGACCTTGTGATAGCCGCCCGAGCGCGATTTCTGGCCCTTGTGGCCGCGCCCGGCGGTCTTGCCCAGGCCCGAGCCGATGCCGCGGCCGACGCGGCGGCGCGCCTTCTTGGCGCCTTCGGCTGGCTTGATGCTGTTCAGTTCCATGTTCTTGTCCTCGCGTGCCTCAGAGCACCTTCACCAGGTACGAGACCTTCTCGATCATCCCGCGCACGGATGGCGTGTCCTCGAGCGTCGAAACGCTCTGGGTCTTGCGCAGGCCGAGGCCGCGCACCGTCGCACGATGCGACTCGCGCGTTCCGGCGACGCTCTTGACGAGCTTGATCTTGACGGTCTTCTTGTCGGCGGACTTGTCGTTCATGTTCGCTCTCCCTCTCAGCCGACGATCTCTTCGACCGTCAGGCCGCGCTTGGCCGCGATCTCGGCCGGCGTGCTGCAGCGCTTCAGGCCGTCGAGCGTGGCTCGGACGATGTTGTAGGGGTTCGACGAGCCGAGGCTCTTGCAGACGATGTCGGTCACGCCCATCACTTCGAAGACGGCGCGCATCGGGCCGCCGGCGATGATGCCGTCGCCGGGCTTGGCCGGCGCCATCAGGACGCGCGACGCGCCGTGCTCGCCGACCACCTTGTGATGAATCGTGCCGTTCTTCAGCTGCACCTTGATCATGTTCCGGCGCGCCGATTCCATCGCCTTGGTCACCGAGACCGGCACTTCCTTGGCCTTGCCCTTGCCCATGCCGACGCGGCCGTCGCCGTCGCCGACGACGGTGAGCGCGGCGAAGCTGAGCGTGCGGCCGCCCTTGACGACCTTGGTGACGCGGTTGACCGCGATCATCTTTTCCTTCAGGCCGTCGTCGTTGCCTTCAGTCTGCGCGCGGGGGTGAAACTTTGCCATCTGATATTCCTTCTGGGGGCCGCGGTCAGAACTGGAGGCCGGCTTCGCGCGCCGCCTCGGCGAGCGCCTTGACCCGGCCGTGGTAGGCGAAGCCGGCGCGGTCGAACGCCACCCTGTCGATGCCGGCGGCCTTGGCCTTCTCGGCGATGCGCTTGCCGATCACCGCCGCGGCGGCGACGTTGGCACCCTTGCCCGACACCTTGCCGTCGCCGGCGAGGTCCTTGCGGACGTCGGCTTCGGCGGTCGACGCGCTGGCGAGGACGCGCGCGCCGTCGTCGGAGATGACGGCGGCGTAGATGTGCAGGTTGGTCCGGTGCACGGTCAGGCGCGCGACGCGCTGCAGCGCGATGCGGGTGCGCGTCTGCTTGGAGCGGCGGACGCGTTGGTCCTTCTTGGTGAGCATCTCGGTGTCCCCTTACTTCTTCTTCGTTTCCTTGATCGTCACCTTCTCGTCGCTGTAGCGGATGCCCTTGCCCTTGTAGGGCTCGGGTGGGCGCAGCGCGCGAACTTCGGCGGCGACCTGGCCGACCGCCTGGCGATCGAAGCCGGAGATCACGATCTCGGTCTGGGTCGGGCAGACGACCTTCACGCCGGCGGGCATTTCCTTGGCCACCGGATGCGAGAAGCCGATCTGCAGGTTGAGCTTGGTGCCCTGCGCGGTGGCGCGGTAGCCGACGCCGACCAGGTTGAGCTTCTTCTCGAAGCCCTTGGTGACGCCGCCGACCATGTTGTTGACCAGCGCACGCATCGTCCCCGACATCGCGTCGGCTTCCGGCGAATCGTTGGCCGGCGTGAACATCAGCTTGCCGTCCTCGTTCTTGACGGCGACGAGCGGATTCACCGGGCGCGACAGCGTGCCTAGCGAGCCCTTGACGCTGATCGTTTCCTCTCCCGCCGTCACGTCCACTCCCTTGGGAATGGCGATCGGCATTTTTCCTACGCGTGACATGTGAGCCTCTTCGCTATCTTGGCGATCAGGAGACGTAGACCAGCACTTCGCCGCCGATGCCGGCCTGGCGCGCCTTGCGGTCGGTCATCACGCCCTTGGGCGTCGTGACGATGGCGACGCCGAGGCCGTTCATGACGCTCGGGATGTCGTGCCGGCCCTTGTAGACTCGCAGGCCCGGGCGGCTGACGCGCTCGATCTTCTCGATCACCGGGTGGCCGGCGTAGTACTTCAGCGCGATCTCGAGCTCGGGCTTGGCGCCCTCGCCGCGGATCGCGAAATCCTCGATGTAGCCCTCGTCCTTCAGGACCTTGGCAATGGCTGCCTTCAGCTTCGACGACGGCATCGCGACGCTCGGCTTTTCCACCATCTGCGCATTGCGGATGCGGGTCAGCATATCGGCGATCGGATCACTCATGCTCATGAATCAGACTCCTACCAGCTGGCCTTGATGATTCCGGGGATGTCGCCCTTGAAGGCCAGTTCACGGATCTTGTTGCGGGCCAGGCCGAACTTGCGGAACGTGCCGCGCGGGCGGCCGGTGATGCCGCAGCGGTTGCGCTGGCGGGTCGGGTAGGCGTTCCTCGGCAGCTTCTGCAGCTCCAGGCGCGAGGCATAGCGCTCTTCGACCGACTTCTTGGCGTCGTTCGCGGCCGCCTTCAGCTCGGCGTACTTCTTCGCGTACTTGGCGACCAGGTGCGCGCGCTTCTTCTCGCGCTCGATCAGGGAAAGTTTGGCCACGGTCGGGTGCCCTTCAGGTCTTGAACGGAAACTTGAACGAGGTGAGGAGCGCACGGCACTCCTCGTCGGTCTTGGCGGTTGTCGTGATCGAGATGTTCAGGCCGCGCAGCACGTCGATCTTGTCGTAGTCGAGCTCGGGGAAAATGATCTGTTCCTTGACGCCGACGTTGTAGTTGCCGCGGCCGTCGAACGCGCGCGACGAGATCCCGCGAAAGTCGCGAACGCGCGGCAGGGCGATCGTCACGAAGCGGTCGAGGAACTCGTACATACGGACGCCGCGCAGCGTCACCATGCAGCCGATCGGCACGCCGTCGCGGATCTTGAAGCCGGCGATCGCCTTCTTCGACTTGGTGACGACGGGCTTTTGCCCGGCGATCTTCGAGAGATCGCTGACCGCGTGATCCATCACCTTCTTGTCGGACACCGCTTCCGAGACACCCATGTTGAGCGTGATCTTGGTGATGCGCGGTGCCTGCATCGTCGAGGTGTAGCCGAACTTCTTGACCAGGTCGGGGACGACCTTGTCGCGATAGAACTCTTGCAGACGAGCCATGAGAGCCTCTTTAAACCTTGATCTCTTCGCCGCTCGAGCGGAACACGCGGGTGCCGCGCTCGACGGTCTTCTTCGACTTCTTCTCGGAGTCGGTGAAGAGCTTGATGCCGACGCGGTCGGCCTTGCCGGTCGCCGGGTTGAAGATCGCCACGTTCGACTGATGGATCGACAGCGTCTTGTCGACGACCCCACCGGTCACGCCCTTCATCGGGTTCGGCTTGACGTGCTTCTTGACCACGTTGACGCCCTCGACGAGCAAGCGCTCCTCGTCGACGCGGCTCAGCACGGTGCCGCGCCGGCCCTTGTCGCGACCGGTCAGCACGATGACCTGGTCGCCCTTACGAATCTTGTTCATCGCAATATTCCTGAATCAGCGACGCCTCAAAGCACTTCCGGCGCGAGCGAGACGATCTTCATGAAGCGCTCGTTACGCAGCTCCCGCGTCACCGGCCCGAAGATGCGGGTGCCGATCGGCTCGAGCTTGGCGTTGAGCAGGACGGCGGCATTGCCGTCGAACTTGATGAGCGAGCCGTCCTGGCGGCGCACGCCCTTGGCGGTGCGAACGACGACGGCCGAATAGACCTCGCCCTTCTTGACGCGCCCGCGCGGCGCCGCTTCCTTGATGCTGACCTTGATCACGTCACCGATCGCGGCGTAGCGACGCTTCGAGCCGCCCAGCACCTTGATGCACATGACGGACTTGGCGCCTGTGTTGTCGGCGACGTCGAGCCGCGACTGCATTTGAATCATGTTGTCCTCTTTCCCAACTTGGTCGCACGGCGGACGAAGTCCGAAGGGCGGTCAGTCTTGGGCCCCGCGCGGGGGTTGGTCCGTCGTCGAAAGCCTTCGCCGGGAACCCGGCTAAGCTTCGAGCGAAGCCGGTGATTATCGCCCGCCGGCCGAATTCCTGTCAAACGACGGGTCAGCCCTTCAGCTGGCGCGCCTGCTCCACGAGCGTTCTGGCGTCGCTCACCTCGAATTTGCCCGGCGCTTCGATGTTCAACGCCTTGACGAGGCCGTCCTTGACCAGCATCGAGTAGCGCTGCGAGCGCACGCCCATGCCGCGCGCCGTCAGGTCGAAGGTCAGGCCGGTCGCCTTGGCGAAATCGGCGCTGCCGTCGGCCATCAT
Organism: Rhizobacter sp.; assembly: GCA_017881025.1. GTDB lineage: Bacteria > Pseudomonadota > Gammaproteobacteria > Burkholderiales > Burkholderiaceae_C > Schlegelella_A. Next base: position 16,528 of record JADGRJ010000054.1, read on the forward strand.
GCGCACCTTGCCGGCCGTCTTCTGGTCGCGCGCCCAGGCGCCCATCACGAACGGATCGTTGACCGAGACACACCAGATCTCGTCGACGCCGGCCGCCTTCAGGGCGCCGGCCTCCTCGACATAGCCCGGGACGTGCTTGGCCGAGCAGGTCGGCGTGAACGCGCCGGGCAGGCCGAAGACGGCGATCGTCTTGCCGGCGCTCGCCTTCTCGATGTCGAACGTGTTCGGGCCGATCGAGCAGCTCTTCCCGTCGATCTGTCCCTCGACTTCCACGAATTCCTGCAGGTTGCCCGCAGGCAGCTTGTCACCGACCTTGATCATGCTTCGCCTCGTTTCCCGGACAGCGCCTCGGCGCCGGATCAGACCGTCGCGCCCTTCTGGACGAGGCGCGTCACGACCCAGGACTTGGTCTTCGAGATCGGTCGGCTTTCCGCGATCTCGACGACATCGCCGTTCTTGTACGCGCCGGCTTCGTCGTGCGCGTGGTACTTGCTGCTCTTGGCGACGATCTTGCCGTAGAGCTCGTGCTTGGTGCGGCGCTCGATCAGGACGGTGACGGTCTTCGAGCGCTTGTCGCTCACGACCTTGCCGATCAGCGTGCGCGTGTTCTTGGCGCGCGGCGCGGCTGCGGCGGCGACCGGCGCAGCGGCGGCCGCGGGCTCGGTGGAGGTGGTCACGTCGGCGTTCATTTCTTGGCTCCGGTCTTCTTGGCCGTGGCGGGCGTGCCCGCGGCGGCGGCGCGCTTCTGCTCGGCCTGGATCGTCTTGGCGCGGGCGATGTCGCGCCGCGTGTTGCCGAGCTGCGAGTGGTTGGTGAGCTGCTGCGTCGCCTTCTGCATGCGCAGGCCGAAGTGGGCCTTGAGCAGCTCGCTCACTTCCTTCTCGAGGCCCGCGGCGTCCTTGGCGCGGAGGTCAGACGTCTTCATGGCTGTTTCCTTCTTCGTTCAGGCGCCCACCTGGCGGGCGACGAACGTGGTCTTGAGCGGCAGCTTCGCCGAGGCGAGCAGGAACGCTTCGCGCGCCAGCGCCTCGGGAACGCCGTTGATCTCGTAGAGCACCTTGCCGGGCTGGATCTCGGCGACGTAGTACTCGGGGTTGCCCTTGCCGTTGCCCATGCGGACTTCGGCCGGCTTCTGCGAAATCGGCTTGTCCGGAAAGATCCGGATCCAGATCCGGCCGCCGCGCTTGACGTGGCGCGAGATCGCGCGGCGAGCCGCCTCGATCTGGCGCGCCGTCAGGCGACCGCGCTCGGTCGCCTTGAGGCCGAAGTCGCCGAACGACACGTTGGCGCCGCGCGTCGCGACACCGGTGTTGCGGCCCTTTTGTTCCTTGCGGAATTTTCTGCGCGCGGGTTGCAGCATTCTTATTCTCCTTTGCCGTCGGCCTTGGGCTTGGCGTCGGCGGCAGGCGTCGGCGCCTTGCGGACGCGCTTCACCGCCGGGCCCTTCGGCGCATCGCCGGTCGGCGCCGCGGTCGGTGCTGCAGCCGCCGCGGCGTCGCCGGGCTTGGCATCTGCGCCAGCCGGCGCGCTCGCGCGCGGCGGACGATCGCCACCGGCGCCGCCGGGACCGCCCCCGGTGCGGGTACGGCCACCGGGCGCGCCGCCCGGGCCGCCCGGACGCGGGCCGCGGCGGTTGCGCCGATCGTCTTCCGCGCCCGCCGGCGTGTTGATGTTCGGCGCTTCGCCGTTGGCGAGGCGGTCACCGCGATAGACCCAGCACTTCACGCCAATGACGCCGTAGGTCGTCTTGGCTTCCGAAAAGCCGTAGTCGATGTCGGCCTTCAGCGTATGGAGCGGCACGCGACCTTCGCGATACCACTCGCAGCGCGCGATCTCGATGCCGTTGAGCCGGCCCGACGACATCAGCTTGATGCCTTGCGCGCCCAGACGCATGGCGTTCTGCATCGCCCGCTTCATGGCGCGGCGAAACATGATCCGCTTCTCGAGCTGCTGGGTGATCGAATCGGCGATCAGCTGCGCGTCGATCTCGGGCTTCCTCACCTCTTCGATATTGACGGCGACCGGAACCCCGAGGCGGCGCGTCAGCTCGGCCTTCAGGTTCTCGATGTCCTCGCCCTTCTTGCCGATCACGACGCCCGGGCGTGCCGAGTAGATCGTGATGCGCGCGTTCTTGGCCGGGCGCTCGATCAGGATGCGCGAGACCGCCGCGTTCTTCAGCCGCGTCTTCAGGTACTCGCGCACCTTCAGGTCCTCGGCGAGCATGGTCGCGAAGTTCTTGTTCGAGGCGTACCAGCGCGACGACCAGTTGCGGGTCACCGGCAGCCGGAAGCCCGTCGGATGAATCTTTTGTCCCATGGTGTTCCTGGTGCCGCGGTCAGTTGCCGACCGTGATGTAGATGTGCGCCGTCGGCTTGCTGATGCGGTTGCCGCGCCCCTTGGCGCGCGCCGAGAAGCGCTTCAGCGTCGCGCCCTGCTCGACGTAGATCTGAGTGATCTTGAGCTCGTCGATGTCGGCGCCGTCGTTGTGCTCGGCGTTGGCGATCGCCGATTCGAGCGCCTTCTTGATGATCCCGGCGGCCTTCTTCTGCGTGAA
>JADGRJ010000006.1 GCA_017881025.1 Rhizobacter sp.
CACTCGATCACGGCATCTTTCATGGTGACATTCCCCGGCAATGTGCAGCTTTCGTCGCTCGGGCTCGGCACCTGGCGCCTGGGCGAGGACCCGGCGCGCCGGGCGCGCGAGGTGGCTGCCGTCCGCAGCGCGCTCGAGATCGGCTGGCGAGTGATCGACACCGCCGAAATGTACGGCGAAGGCGGCGCCGAGGCGGTCGTCGGCGCGGCGCTGGCCGGCTCATTTCGCGACGGCGCGCTCGCGCGCGAAGACGTCTTCGTCGTCAGCAAGGTCTACCCGCACAACGCGACGGCGCGCGGCGCGGTCGCGGCCTGCGAACGCAGCCTCGCCCGTCTCGGCCTCGATCACCTCGACGCCTACCTGCTGCACTGGCGCGGCAGCGTGCCGCTGCAAGAGACGGTCGAGGCCTTCGAAACCCTGCGCACCCGCGGCCGCATCCGCCACTGGGGCGTCAGCAACTTCGATGTCGACGACATGGACGAGCTGCTGCGCGTTCGCGGCGGCGAGCGCTGCGCGACCAACCAGATCTACTACTCGCTGAGCGCGCGCGGCCCGGCCTTCGACCTCGTTCCCTGGCTGGGGCAGCATGGCATGGTGACGATGGCGTACTCGCCGATCGACCAGGGCGCACTGGCGCGCAACGCGGCCCTGCGCGCGCTCGCGAAGAAACGCGGCGTGACGCCGGCGCAGCTCGCCCTCGCCTGGCTTGTCGCGCAACCCGGCACGATGGCGATCCCGAAAGCCGTGAGCGAGGCCCATCTGCGCGAGAACCTCGCGGCGCTGTCGCTCACGCTGGGCCCTGGCGACCTCGCCGAGCTCGATGCCGCGTTCCCGCCGCCCCGGCGCAAGGTTCCTCTCGCGATGCTCTGAGGCGCGCGGCGCCGTCGGTCCCACGTGACGCGGCGGGCGCCGCGCTTTCGTTTCGGCGACGCAACGTCGATTCGCCGCGCCGATCTATTGGAACGCGACCTCGGCGAAGCTGCGCAGCTTCCGGCTGTGCAGCTGGTCGACACCGGCCTCGCGCAGGAGCTCGATCGCGCGCACGCCGATGCGCAAGTGCTGGTCGACGCGTTCGCGATAGAAGTGATTGGCCATGCCGGGCAGCTTGATCTCGCCGTGCAGCGGCTTGTCGCTGACGCAGAGGAGCGTTCCGTACGGAACGCGGAAGCGAAAGCCGTTGGCGGCGATCGTCGCGCTCTCCATGTCGAGGGCGATCGCGCGGCTCTGGCTGAAGCGACGCTCGGGCGTGCTGAGCGCGTGGCGCGACGGCAGCAGCTCCCAGTTGCGGTTGTCGGTGCTGGCGACCGTGCCGGTGCGCATGATCCGCTTCAGCTCGTAGCCCTTCAGCTGCGTCACCTCGGCGACCGCCTCCTCGAGCGCGACCTGCACCTCGGCGAGCGCCGGGATCGGCACCCAGAGCGGCAGGTCCTCGTCGAGGACGTGGTCCTCGCGCACGTAGCCGTGGGCCAGCACGTAGTCGCCGAGCTGCTGCGTGTTGCGCAGGCCCGCGCAGTGGCCGAGCATCACCCAGGCGTGCGGCCGCAGGACGGCGATGTGGTCGGTGATCGTCTTGGCGTTGGCCGGGCCGACGCCGATGTTGACCATCGTGATGCCGCTGCCGTCCTCGCGGATGAGGTGGTAGGCCGGCATCTGCGGCAGGCGCGGCGGCGGCGAGCCGAGGTCGTCGCCCGGCTGCGCCGCTGCGCCGCTGCGCCGCTCGATCACGTTGCCGGGCTCGACGAACGCGTCGTAGCCGCCGCCGCCCGACGCGCTGGCCATCGCCTCGTGGCCGAGACGAACGAACTCGTCGATGTAGAACTGGTAGTTCGTGAAGAGGACGAAGTTCTGGAAGTGCTCGGGGTGGGTGCCGGTGTAGTGGCGCAGGCGATGCAGCGAGTAGTCGACGCGCGGCGCGGTGAAGAGCGCGAGCGGATGCGCGTCGCCGGCACGCGCGACGAACGTGCCGTTGGCGATGCCGTCGTCCATCGCGCCGAGGTCGGGCAGGTCGAACAGGTCGCGCAGGAGGAGGCGCCGCTCCGGGGTGAGGCTGCCCTCGATGTGGTCGTGCTCGGCGAACGAGAAATGGACCGGGATCGGCTGCACGCTGGTGCCGACCTCGAGCGAGACGCCGTGGTTTTCGAGCAGGAGGCGGAACTGCTCGCGGAAGTAGCTCGCGAACAGGTCGGGGCGGGTGAGGGTGGTTTCGTAGGTACCGGGGCCGGAGACGAAGCCGTAGCTGAGGCGCGAATCGGCGCGCGCGACGGTGTCGGTGTGGACGCGAACGAACGGGTAGCACGCGCGCACGCGACCGGCCGGCGCCGCGCCGTTGACGAACGATTGCAACGCGACGCGCAGGTGATCGACGCTGGCGTCGTAGATCTCGCGCACGCGGGCGAGCGCGGCATCGGCGTCGTCGAAGAGCGCCGGGGCGATGAAGGGCGGAACGAGGCTCACGCGCGCTCAGCCCCCGCGCTGGGCGGCGACGATCGAAGCCATGACTGGACCATCCGGCGCTCCCTGGATCCGTGCGTGCAAAATCGCCCGCACCGCCCAATGATGCCGCACACGGATGACGCACCGACCAGCGCCAGGCGCCGAGCCTTCCACCGCCGCAGTCGCATGGCTGTGCTGAGGCGCCGTTCCGGTGTGCCGCAGTGAAGGTCCTCGTCCTCGGCGCCGGCGTGATCGGCGTCACCGCCGCCTACGAGCTCGCCGACGCCGGCCACGAGGTCGTCGTCATGGATCGCCAGCCCGGCCCCGGGCTCGAGACCAGCTTCGCCAACGCCGGCGAGGTCTCGCCCGGCTACTCCGCGCCCTGGGCGGGCCCGGGCGTGCCGCTGAAGGCGGTCAAGTGGCTGGCGATGCACCACCGGCCGCTCGTCATCCGGCCGCACGTCGACGGGTCGATGATCCGCTGGTCGCTCGCCATGCTGCGCAACTGCACGACGGCGCGCTACCGCATCAACAAGACGCGCATGGTGCGCCTGGCCGAATACAGCCGCGACAGCCTGCGCGCGCTGCGCGTCGCGACCGGCATCGCCTACGACGAGCGCATGCGCGGCACGCTGCAGCTCTTTCGCACCCAGAAGCAGTTCGATTCGAGCGCCGGCGACATCGCCGTGCTGCGCGAGAACGGCGTCGCCTTCGAGCTGCTCGATCGCGCCGGGTGCCTGCGCCACGAGCCGGCGCTCGCGCGGGTGCAGGACAAGCTCGTCGGCGGGCTCCTCCTGCCAGGCGACGAGACCGGCGACTGCTATCAGTTCACGTCGCGACTCGCCGAGCTCGCGGCGCAGCGCGGCGTCGACTTCCGCTTCGAGACGACGATCCGCACCCTCGGCCGCAGCGGCGACCGGATCACCGGAGTCACCACGAACACCGGCGTCGTCGACGCCGACGCCTACCTCGTCGCCCTCGGCAGCTACTCGCCGCTGCTGCTGGCGCCGATCGGCGTTCGCATCCCCGTCTATCCGGTCAAGGGCTACTCGATCACGGTGCCGATCACCGACGCCGCCGGCGCGCCCGAGTCGACGGTGATGGACGAGACCCACAAGGTCGCGGTCACCCGCCTCGGCGACCGCATCCGTGCCGGCGGCACGGCCGAGCTCGCCGGCTACACGCTGCGCCTGCACGAGGCGCGGCGCAAGACGCTCGTGCACGTCGTCAACGATCTCTTTCCCTACGGCGGCGACGTCGGCCGGGCCGAGTTCTGGTGCGGCCTCAGGCCGATGACGCCCGACGGCACGCCCGTCATCGGCGCGACGCCGATCGGCAACCTGTTTCTCGCCACCGGCCACGGTACGCTCGGCTGGACGATGGCGGCGGGCACCGGCCGGGTCATGGCCGACTTGATCTCGGGCCGCAACGCCGGCATCGATCTCGACGGCCTGACGATCGCCCGCTATCGCGGCGCGGTGAGCCCCGGCTGAGCAGGCGACGACATGGCGCTCGTCGAGATCGTCTCGCCCCTGGCCGGCAGCATCGTCGCGGTCACCGTCGAGGTCGGCGCGATCGTCGTCCGCGGCGCGCTGATCGCGGTCGTCGAGTCGATGAAGATGGAGCACGAAGTGCACGCGTCGGGTGACGGCGTGATCGAGGCGCTGCGCCACGACGTCGGCGATGTCGTCGAGGCGGGCTCGGTCCTCGCCGTGCTGCGTCCCGGCGCCCAGTCCGCGCCGGCGCCCGGCGCCGGCCCGGGTACGCCTGGCACGGAAGCGCTGCGCGCCGACCTGCTCGAGCTGCGCGCGCGCGAAGCGCTGCTCGCCGATGCCAGCCGGCCCGACGCGGTCGCCAGGCGCCACGCCCTCGGCCTGCGCACCGCGCGCGAGAACGTCGCCGACCTCTGCGACGCCGGCAGCTTCGTCGAATACGGCGCGCTCGCCTTTGCGGCGCAGCGCGCCCGCCGCGAGCTCGACGACCTGATCCGCAACACGCCCGCCGACGGCATGGTCACCGGCATCGGCAGCATCAACCGCGCGAGCTTCGGCGCCGAGCGATCGCGCGCCGTCGTCATGGCCTACGACGCGACCGTCCTCGCCGGCACGCAGGGCATGCGCAACCACCAGAAGACCGATCGACTGCTGCAGGTCGCGCGCGAGCAGCGGTTGCCGGTCGTGCTCTTCGCCGAAGGCGGCGGCGGCCGGCCGGGCGATGTCGACATGCCGATCGTCGCGGGGCTTCACGTCACCACCTTCCAGACCTTCGCGCGCCTGAGCGGGCAGGTGCCGCTGGTCGGCATCGTCGCCGGCCGCTGCTTCGCCGGCAACGCGGCGCTGCTCGGCTGCTGCGACGTCGTCATCGCGACGCGCGACAGCTCGATCGGCATGGGCGGCCCGGCGATGGTCGAAGGCGGCGGCCTCGGCGTCTTCCGGCCCGAGGAGATCGGCCCGAGCGACGTCCAGTCGCGCGCCGGCGTGATCGACGTCCTCGTCGCCGACGAGGCCGAAGGCGTCGCCGTCGCGCGCCGCTACCTCGCCTTCTTCCAGGGCCGAATCGCCGCGTCGGTACCCGCCGACCCGGCGACGCTGCGAACGCTGCTCCCGGCGAACCGGCTGCGCGCCTACGACATTCGCGGCGTGATCGACGCGCTCACCGACCCGGGCTCGGTGCTCGAGCTGCGTGCCGGCTTCGGCACCGGCATCGTCACCGCCCTCGCGCGAATCGAGGGGCGGCCGGTGGGCCTGATCGCCAACAACCCCGCGCACCTCGGCGGCGCGATCGACACCGACGGCGCCGACAAGGCGGCGCGCTTCATGCAGCTCTGCGATGCGCACGCGCTGCCGCTGGTCTCGCTCATCGACACCCCGGGCTTCATGGTCGGGCCCGAGATCGAGAGCCGCGGCCAGGTGCGCCACGTCAGCCGAATGTTCGTCGTTGCCGCGCAGCTGCGCGTGCCGGTCGTGGCGATCGTCCTGCGCAAGGCCTACGGGCTCGGCGCGATGGCGATGGCGGCGGGCGGCATGCACGCGCCGATGGCGACCGTCGCCTGGCCGAGCGGCGAATTCGGCGCGATGGGCCTCGAAGGCGCAGTCGAGCTCGGCTACCGCAAGGAGCTGGCGGCGCAGCCCGAAGGCGCAGAGCGCGGGGTGTTGCGCGAGCGCCTGGTCGCCGCGCAGTACGAGAAGGGCAAGGCGATCCCCATGGCCGCGACGCTCGAGATCGATGCCGTCATCGATCCCGCCGACAGCAGGCGCTGGCTGGTCTCGGCCCTGGAATCGGCGCGCTTGCCCGAGCCGGGCGGGCGCTTCATCGACCCGTGGTAGGTGCGTCGGGCCAGTGGCGCGCCTGCAGCGCGGGGTCGGCGGCTTCGTAGCCAAGGGCGATCTCGTCGGCGACGTCGCCGGACTCGACGGCGGCGCCGGCGCGGGCGCCGGCGAGGTACCAGCGCTTCACGTCCTCGACCCATTCCTCGTCGTTCGCCATGATCTTCTCCTGCGCCTGCGCGCGCCTTCGATCGGAATGTCCGCGCTGATTCCAGAGCCCGCCATCGGCGGCGACTTCGATCTCCGGTAGGAGCGGGCCTACGCTTTGCAAACGCGAGCATGGCCCCGCTCGATGACAGCGTGACGTCAGGCCGTGGGTGGGCGTCTTCCGACAGGCCTTTCAGCGTCCGCTCACGCTTCGGCACGCAGCCCGTGGGCATCGCCGGCAACGACATCGTGCGATGCTCAAAGATCCGGCGCGCTCGACCGCGCCAACCGAATCGAGGAGTCGTCATGAAGCCTTTTCTCCCGCAGCGATCGTCCTTCCGGCGAGCGAGCTCGCGCTGGTTCGCCACCGGCGGAATCGCCGCGGCGATCGCGGCGACGACGCTGGCCGCGTGCGGCCCGCGCGACGAGACGCCGCTCGCCGGCGGCGCCGCCGCCGTGGCGCCGCAAAACGCGCCCGTCCCGGTCGCCACCGCGCCTGCGACGACGCTTTCCGCGCCAGCCGACCCGTCGCGAGCCGGCAGCCCGGTTCCCGCCGTGCAGGCCCCCGCGGCAGCGCTGGCGCCGGCACCGGCGTACGCGCCGCCGCCCGTGACCGTCGCCGGCGCACAGGCCTATCCCGCAACGCCCAACGGCGATGCGACGGCGCCGCAGTACGCCCCGGTGCCGGCCGCCAACTCGACCGGCTATCCGCAGGACGGTCCGCCTCGGGTCCAGCCGACGCCGGCAGCGGGGCCGGCGACGCCGCAGGCGCAGGCGCCGGTCGTGCCGCGCAACGGCGTCGGCGCGATCACCGCCATCGAGCCCGTGCGCCAGCGACCGCAAGGCTCGGGGGCGGGCGCCGTGATCGGCGGCGTCCTCGGCGGCGTCATCGGCAATCAGTTCGGTCACGGCCTCGGCCGCGCCGCGATGACCGGCGTCGGCGCCGCCGGCGGCGCGATCGCGGGCAACAATGTCGAGCGCAACTACAAAACGGCTGTGGTCGGCTACCGCGTCCACGTCCGACTCGACAATGGCAGCACGCGGACCTTCGAGCGCAAGAACATCGGCAGCCTCCACGTCGGCGACCGCGTCCGGCTCGACGCGAACGGCTTCCACCGCGGCTGACGCGAGCGGGGCGGCGACGTCGCCCGGCCGCATCCGCGTCGGCGTCGGCGGCTGGGTCTACGAGCCCTGGCGCGACAGCTTCTATCCGCCGGGGCTCGCGCACGTGCGCGAGCTCGAGTACCTGAGCCGGCGCGTCACGGCGATCGAGATCAACGCGACCTACTACCGCACGCAGAGCGCGGCGAGCTTCGCCAAGTGGCGCAACGCGGTGCCCGACGACTTCGTGTTCGCCGTCAAGGCGACGCGCTACGCGACCAATCGCCGCGTCCTCGGCGAAGCCGGCGAGTCGATCGAGCGCTTCCTGGCGAGCGGCCTGACCGAGCTCGGACCGAAGCTCGGGCCGATCGTCTGGCAGTTCGCGACGACGAAGGCGTTCGACGAGAAGGACTTCGCCGACTTCCTGAAGCTGCTGCCGTCGCGCGTCGGCTCGACGCCGCTGCGCCATGCGATGGAGGTGCGCCATCCGAGCTTCATGTGCGCGCAATACGTCGCTCTGGCGCGCCGGCACGGCGTGGGGACGGTGTTCGCCGATTCCGACGACTACCCGTCGTTCGCCGATGCGACCGGAGCCTTCATCTATGCGCGCTTGATGCGATGCGAGTCGGCGCGCGAGACTGGCTATCCGACCGTGGGTATCGCGGACTGGGCGGCGCGCGCGCGGGCGTGGAGCGGGGGAGGCGAGCCCGAGGGGATCGCTCGCGTCGAAGCGCCGTCGGCGTCGGCGGGGCCGCGCGACGTGTTCATGTTCTTCATCAGCGGCGCCAAGGAGCGCGCGCCGGCGGCGGCCGTGGCGACGCTGGCCGCGCTCGGCATGACACCGGCTGTCGACTGATCGCCTCGAGCGTCGAGTTCAACAGAAAGCCCCCGCCCGCTTGCGGGCGAGGCCTCGGCGCCTCGTCTCGCCGCTACGCGCCGCGGTTGCGGCCGAACAGGAAGGTGGCGACGGCGAGGATGATGAAGACGACGAACAGGATCTTGGCGATGCCCGCCGCGCCGGCAGCGATGCCGCCGAAGCCGAACAGCGCGGCGATCAGTGCGATCACGAAGAACACAACGGCATAGTGAAGCATGTCTGAACTCCTGATGGGCGCCGCGGCGCGGGAACAAATGACGGTCTCATCATCGCCGCGCGGCGTCTCGGCACCGATAGGCTGAACCGCTGAGCGCGTGTCGGGTTCGCGTCGCACCGGGTGTCGGACCGCTCCGACGTCGGCCGGATCTTCCTCGGCGTGCCAAACTTGGCGAGTCGCTCTGCTATCGCCCTGCCAATGCCCGCCGCACCTGTCGATGCCTCCGCGTTTCCCGCTCCCGCCGCCGCCCCGGCAGTCGCTCGGCCGCCGCGTCCCGCGGCGACGATCGTCGTCGTCCGCGACGGCGCCGAAGGGATCGAGGTGCTGCTGTCGCGACGCGCCGAGCGCGGCGATCACAACAGCGGCGCCTGGGTCTTTCCCGGCGGCATCGTCGAGAAGAACGACGCCCTCGCGCACGAGGCCGTCGTCGGCCTCGACGACGCCGAGGCGAGCCGCCGGCTCCGCCTCGCCAGCGGTGGCCTCGACTACTACGTCGCCGCGATCCGCGAGTGCTTCGAGGAGGCGGGGCTGTTGTTCGCGCGCGCGAACGGTACCGAGCTCGTCGACCTCGACGGCAGCGACGCGGCTCGCCTGGCGCCGTGGCGCGGTGCGCTCCACCGCGGCGAGCAGGGCATCGCCGACTTCTGTGCCGTAGAGGGCCTGCGCCTGGCCGCCGACCGCCTGGTCTACCTCAGCCACTGGCTGACGCCGCGCGGCCGGGCGAAGCGGTTCGACACGCGCTTCTTCATCGCCGCGGTGCCGGCGGCGCAGACCGCTGCCCACGACGGCGCCGAGCTGCTCGAGCAGATGTGGATCGCGCCGAAGGAGGCGCTCGCGCGCAAGGCCTCGCTCAAGCTGCTCACGCCGACGCAGAAGACCCTCGAGACGATCGGGCGCTTCGCGAATGTCGCCGCCGCGATGGCGTGGGCGTCGGCGCCGCGCCAGGTGGCGCTGGTGATGCCGCGCGTCGCCAGCGGCCGCGACGGCTTTCGACCAGTGATGCCCGACGAGTACCCCTGGGCCGAGCTCGGCCGCATCGACCCGGCCGGCCACGGCAACGCGTCGTACGAGCTCGTTCCCGACCGCGCGGTCCGCCTCTCCGAGCGCGTCATCCGCGTCACCGCCGACAACGGCAGCGTCATGACCGGGCCGGGCACCAACACCTACCTCATCGGCGGCGCCGACGCCGAGCGCTGGGCGGTGGTCGATCCCGGCCCCGCGCTCGACGCCCACGTCGATGCGATCGTCGCCGCCGCGCCGGGGCCGATCGACCGCATCTTCGTGACCCACACGCACAAGGACCATTCGCCGGCGGCGCTGGCGCTGAAGGAGCGTACCGGCGCGATCCTGCTCGGCCTCGCGCCGCTGCACCGCGAATGGCAGGACGGCACGTTCAGCGCCGACGTGACGCTGCACGGCGGCGAAAGGATCGCGATCGCCGAAGGGACGCACCTCTCGGTCGTCCACACGCCAGGCCACGCGAGCAACCACCTCTGCTACCTGCTCGAGGAGGAGAAGACGCTCTTCACCGGCGATCACGTCATGCAGGCATCGACGGTCGTCATCAACCCGCCCGACGGCGACATGGCGACCTACATCGATTCGCTGCGCAGGGTCGCGGCGCTCGACCTCGACTGGCTCGCGCCGGGTCACGGTTTCCTCATGGCCGAGCCGCGCGCGGCGATCGAAGCGATCGTCGCGCACCGCCTGAAGCGCGAGGCCAAGGTCGTCGCTGCGCTCGGCGAGCTCGGGCCGGCGCCGGCCGATGAGCTGCTCGGCACGGTCTACGCCGACGTGCCGCAGCACCTGCACGCGGTGGCGATGCGCTCGCTCACGGCGCACCTGCTCAAGCTGCGCGACGACGGCGCGGCCAGCGAGTCGGCGGGCGAGTGGGCATTGCTGCCAGCCGGCGACTGACGCCTCGGCGCTGCAGCGCAGGGGCGCGGCCGGCGGCCCGTCTTCAGGTGCAGCCGACGCCGAGTGCGCGCAGCGCGTCGATCGCCGCCGCGTCGAAGCCCCAGCCCTGCAAGGCGGCCTGGCCGCCGCTGCCGCGCTCGGGTGGCGGCAGGGGGGCCGCGCTCGGCGTTCGATCGAAGCGCGGCGCTGGTGCCGGTTGGGCGATGCCGCCCACCTCGATCGCGCCCGCGCGCGCGGCGATATGCGGATGGCGACGCGATTCGGCGAACGTCAGCACCGGTGCGAAGCACGCGTCGGATCGCGCGAACACAACTTCCCAGTCGGCCCGTGTTTGCAGCGCGAAGCATTCCGCGAAGCGCGCGCGCAGCGCCGGCCAGGTGCTGCGGTCGTGCTGTGTCTTCGCCAGCGCGGCGTCGAGGCCGAGCCGCTCGAGCAGCTCGGCGTAGAACTTGGCCTCGATCGCGCCGATCGCGACGTGTTGGCCGTCGCGCGTCGCGTAGGTGTCGTACCACGGCGCGCCGGAGTCGAGGACGTTGACGCCGCGTTCGCCGTCGCGCCATTGGCCGGCGGCCGTGAGGCCGGAGAACATCGTTGCCAGCAACGCTGCGCCGTCGACCATCGCCGCGTCGACGACCTGGCCGCGCCCGCTCGCGCGCGCCTCGATCACGCCGCAGGCGATGCCGAACGCGAGCAGCATGCCGCCGCCGCCGAAATCGCCGACCAGGTTGAGCGGCGGCACCGGCGCCCCGCCGGCGCGGCCGATCGCGTGCAGGACGCCGGCGAGGGCGATGTAGTTGATGTCGTGACCGGCGCGCTCGGCGAGCGGGCCCGACTGCCCCCAGCCGGTCATGCGGCCGTAGACGAGGCGCGGGTTCCTCGCATGCATCGCCTCCGGCCCGAGACCCAGCCGCTCCATGACACCCGGGCGAAAGCCTTCGATGAGCGCGTCGGCGCGCTCGGCCAGGCGCAGCGCCGCCTCGGTGCCGTGCTCGCTCTTCAGGTCGAGGGTCAGCGAGTGGCGGCCGCGCAGCATGACGTCGAAGCGCCGCTCGCGTTTCAGGCCGAGCCCGGCGTCGACGGGCCGGTCGACGAGGATCACGTCGGCGCCCATGTCGGCGAGCATCATCCCGGCGAACGGGCCCGGGCCGATCGCTTCGAACTCGAGGACGCGCAGGCCGGCGAGGGGGCCTGTGCTCACGGCGCGGGGTGCCCCGAGGTCAGGATGGCGGTGAGTCTCACATGTTGCGCCGGTACTGCCCGCCGACCTCGAACAGCGCGTCCGTGATCTGGCCGAGCGAGCAGACGCGCACCGCGTCGATCAGCACCTCGAAGACATTGCCGTTGTCGATCACAGTCTGCTGCAGGCGGCGCAGCATCGCCGGCGCCGCGCCGCCGTGGCGCGCGTGGAAGTCGGCGAGGCGGGCGAGCTGGCTCTGCTTTTCCTGCTCGGTCGAGCGCTGCAGCTCGACCGCCTTCGCAGCGGCCTCGCCGTGCGGACGGCGGAAGGTGTTGACGCCGACGATCGGATACTCGCCGGTGTGCTTGAGCATCTCGTAGTGCATGCTCTCTTCCTGGATCTTGCCGCGCTGGTAGCCGGTCTCCATCGCGCCGAGGACGCCGCCGCGCTCGCTGATGCGCTCGAACTCGCCGAGCACCGCTTCCTCGACCAGCTCGGTGAGCTCGTCGATGATGAACGCGCCCTGGCTCGGGTTCTCGTTCTTCGCCAGGCCCCACTCGCGGTTGATGATCAGCTGGATTGCCATCGCCCGGCGCACCGAGTCCTCGGTCGGCGTCGTGATCGCCTCGTCGAAGGCGTTGGTGTGGAGCGAGTTGCAGTTGTCGTAGATCGCGATCAGCGCCTGCAGCGTCGTGCGGATGTCGTTGAACTGCACCTCCTGCGCATGGAGGCTCCGCCCGCTCGTCTGCACGTGGTACTTGAGCTTCTGGCTGCGATCGTTGGCGCCGTAGCGATCGCGCATCGCGATCGCCCAGATCCGCCGCGCGACCCGGCCCATCACCGTGTACTCCGGGTCCATGCCGTTCGAGAAGAAGAACGACAGGTTGGGCGCGAAGTCGTCGATCGACATGCCGCGCGCGAGGTACGCCTCGACGAAGGTGAAGCCGTTCGAGAGCGTGAACGCGAGCTGGCTGATCGGGTTGGCGCCGGCTTCGGCGATGTGATAGCCCGAGATGCTCACCGAGTAGAAGTTGCGAACCTTGTGCTCGACGAACCACTGTGCGATGTCGCCCATCACCTTGAGGCTGAACTCGGTCGAGAAGATGCAGGTGTTCTGGCCCTGGTCTTCCTTCAGGATGTCGGCCTGCACCGTGCCGCGCACGTTCTCCTTCACCCAGGCGGCGATTCCGGCCGCCTCGTCGGCGCCCGGCTCGCGCTTCTTCTCGGCGCGGAAGGCGTCGAGCTTCTGGTCGATCGCGGTGTTGATGAACATCGCCAGGATCGTCGGCGCCGGGCCGTTGATCGTCATGCTGACCGAGGTGCTCGGGCTCGTCAGGTCGAAGCCGGAATAGAGCACCTTCATGTCGTCGAGCGTTGCGATCGAGACGCCCGAGTTGCCGACCTTGCCGTAGATGTCGGGCCTGAGCGCCGGGTCGTTGCCGTAGAGCGTCACCGAGTCGAACGCGGTCGAGAGGCGCTTGGCCGGCATCCCGGCCGAAAGCAGCTTGAAGCGGGTGTTGGTCTTGAAGGCGTCGCCTTCGCCGGCGAACATCCGCGTCGGATCCTCGTTCTCGCGCTTGAACGCGAACGTTCCGGCGGTGTACGGGAACGAGCCCGGCACGTTGTCGAGCATCAGCCACTTGAGGATCTCGCCGTCGTCCTCCCAGGTCGGCAGCGAGACCTTCGGCACCTTGTTGCCGGAGAGGGTCGTGTGATTGAGCGGTGTGCGGATTTCGCGCCCGCGCACGGCGTGGACATATTCGTCCTGGGCGTAGGCGCGCCGCAGTCCCGGCCATTCGGCCAGCAGCCGGCGCGCACTCGGGTCGAGGCGCGCCTCGCGCTCGTCGGCGAGCGCGTTGACGGCGCCGAAGGCGTTGGTCTTGTCGGGATTGGCGTCGAAGAGCATGCGTGCGCTCGCGCGCAGCTGCTGGATCTCGCGCGCGAGGCGCGGCTCGGCGAGCGCAGCGCGCTTGTACGAGCGCACCGCGTCGACGATGTCGGCCAGGTAGCGCGTGCGCGAGGCCGGCACGATCGGCACCTGGTGCGTGCTGTGTCGCGTCTGCACCCGGGGCAAGGTTCCCGGCGCAAGGCGCAGGCCGAGCGCCGCCAGGCGCGGCACGATCGCCTGGTAGAGCGCGGTCACGCCGTCGTCGTTGAAGCGGCTCGCCATCGTGCCGAACACCGGCATCTCGTCGGGGCGCTTGGCGAACGCCTCGCGATTGCGCTGCACCTGCTTGGCGACGTCGCGCAGCGCGTCGGCGGCGCCCTTGCGGTCGAACTTGTTGATCACGACGAACTCGGCGAAGTCGAGCATGTCGATCTTCTCGAGCTGGCTCGCGGCGCCGAACTCGGGCGTCATCACGTAGACCGGCACGTCGACGAGCGGCACGATCGCGGCGTCGCCCTGGCCGATCCCCGAGGTCTCGACGATGACCAGATCGAAGCCCGCGGCCTTCACCGCGGCGAGCACGTCGGGCAGCGCGGCGCTGATCTCGCTGCCGAAGTCGCGCGTCGCCAGCGAGCGCATGAAGACGCGCGCGCCGGCGCCCCAGGGCGCGATCGCGTTCATGCGGATGCGGTCGCCGAGCAGCGCGCCGCCGCTCTTTCGGCGCGACGGGTCGATGCTGATGACGGCGATCTGAAGCGCGTCGCCCTGGTCGAGGCGCAGGCGCCGGATCAGCTCGTCGGTCAGGCTCGACTTGCCGGCGCCGCCGGTGCCGGTGATGCCGATGACCGGCGTCTTCGCGTTTCGCGCCGCGGCGCGCAGATCGTCGCGCAGCGCCGGCGCCGCGACGCCGCTCTCGAGCGCGGTGATCATGCGGGCGAGGGCGCGTCGCGACGCCTCGCCGGCGCCGCGGATCGGCGCCAGCGACGTCGGCGCCTGCGCCGCGAGGTCGACGTCGCAGCGCATCATCATCTCGCCGATCATTCCCGCCAGTCCCATGCGCTGGCCGTCCTCGGGGCTGTAGATGCGCTCGACGCCATACGCGTGCAGCTCGGCGATCTCGCTGGTGACGATGACGCCGCCGCCGCCGCCGAAGACGCGGATGTTCTCGCCGCCGCGCGCCTTGAGCAGGTCGATCATGTACTTGAAGTACTCGACGTGGCCGCCCTGGTAGGAGCTGATCGCGATGCCCTGCACGTCCTCCTGCAGCGCCGCGGTGACGACTTCGTCGACCGAGCGGTTGTGGCCGAGGTGGATCACCTCCGCGCCCATGCCCTGCAGGATGCGCCGCATGATGTTGATCGCGGCGTCGTGACCGTCGAACAGGCTCGCCGCGGTGACGAAGCGCACCTTGTGCGCCGGGCGGTATTCGGCGAGGGCCTTGTAGTCGGCCGAGAGCTCTGTCATTTGCGGCGTCCTCAGATGACCTTGATGCTTGCCAGCGCCGGGTCGCCGGGCGGATAGCGCAGCTTCAATCCCTCCAGCGACTGCTTCACCGCGGTGGCGATCATCAGGTTGCGATGGGTCTTGGAATCGGCCGGGACGATCGTCCATGGCGCCCACGGCGTTCCCGTCGCGGTCACCGCTTCGGCATAGGCGGCCTCGTAGGCGTCCCAGCGCGTGCGCTCTTCGAGGTCACCGACCGCGAACTTCCAGTGCTTGGTCGGATCGTCGAGCCGGTCCTGCAGGCGCAGCCGCTGCTCCTCCTTCGAGATGTGGAGGAGGAACTTGAGGACGACGGTGCCGGTCTCGACCAGCAGCTTCTCGAAGGCGTTGATGTGGGCGAATCGCTGCGCGGTCTCGTCGCGCGTGATCCAGCCCTTGACCACCGGGACGAGCACGTCCTCGTAGTGGCTGCGGTTGAAGATCACGATCTCGCCCGCGGCCGGCACCTTCTGGTGGATGCGCCACAGGAAGTCGTGCGCGCGCTCCTCTTCGGAAGGCGCCTTCCACGCGGCGGTGCGAACGCCGAGCGCGCTCGTCTTCGAGAACACGCCGCGGATCGTGCCGTCCTTGCCGCTCGTGTCGGTGCCCTGCAGGACGACGAGCACCTTGAACCGACGGTCGGCGTAGAGCATGTCCTGGAGCCGGTCGATGTCGCTGGCGAGCGCTTCGACGGCGGCCTGGTCGCTCGCCTTGTCGCCGATCGAGAACGGCTTGGCGCGCGGGTCGATGGCGGCGAGGTGGAAGCGCCGCGCGCGCTTGAGCGACGGCGCGGCCGGCGTTGCGCTGGCGTACTGGAAGTCCGCGAGGCGCGCGCCCGGTTTCTTCGCCACGTTGTCTCCGCGACCCACGTCCCGGCACCACGCCGATTGACGTATGCGTCAATCGCAGTGTAGCGCCGGGGCCGGCGCGGATTCAGGCGGCGGCCGGGCCGGGCCGCCGCGTGGCCGCCGCGGTCAGTGGCGTGCCCAGTGACCTTCCTGCAGATGCCAGCGGCCCTCATGCTGGACCCAGCGGTGGGGCTGCCAGCCGTAGCCCGGCCGGCCGTGCTCGTAGCGGCCGCCAACCCAGACGTGGCGGCCACCGCCCCAGCCCCAGTAGCCGTCGATCCAGACGGCGCCGACGAAGGGCGGAGGCGGAAGCGTCTCGTAGTACGGCGCGGGCGGCGCGACGTCGGTGACGATGACTTCACCGGCCGGCGCATAGGCAGGTCCATAGGCGCCGTAGGGGCGGCCGATCGGAGCGACGACGCAGGCGCAAAGGGCGGCGCTGCAGGCGGCCGCGAGGGCGAGGGTGCGGTAGGACATGGCGGATCTCCGTGAAGAAGCAGGCGCGCTCGTGCGCCCCACCTCCTTCAACCGGCAATCCGGATTCGTCGATGACTCTACGGCGCCGGCTTTACAGTCCTTTTCGCGCCGCGCGCGGGGCTTCGGCAAAAAGCTGCATGATGGCGGCCCGCGCCTTCGCAGGAGAAGACCATGGCCCGCGTCCTCGCTGCCGTCTGCCTGACCCTCATGGTCGCCTTCGGCGCGAGCCTGCCGGCCCGGGCGCAGCCGGTCGCGACTGCCGACGCGCGCGCCGCGCGCACCATCGTCAGCGCCCAACTCGAAGCCTTCGCGAGCGACGACGCCAAGCGGGCGTTCTCGTACGCGGCGCCTTCGATCCGCCAGATGTTCGGCACGCCGGAGCGCTTCCTCGCCATGGTGCGAGCGGGCTATCCGGTCGTCTATCGCGCCGCCGGCGTGACCTTCCTGATCCCGGTGCGCGTCGAAGGCGATCTGGTCCAGGGCGTTCATCTCACCGATGCCGCCGGCGTGCTCTGGCTCGCCACCTACCGGCTCGAGCGCCAGCCCGACGGGACCTGGCGCATCGCCGGCTGCGACGTGCAGCCCGCGACCGGCAAGATGATCTAGACGTGCCAGAGCGGACCGAATGAGCTTTCTCGCCATCGACGCCGGCAACACGCGGCTGAAGTGGGCGCTCTACGCGGCGCCGCTGCCCGGCGCAGGCATGATGGCGCACGGCGCGGTCTTCCTCGAGGCGATCGACGAGCTTGGCGAAGGCCAGTGGCGCGACCTGCCGCCGCCTTCGAGCATGCTCGGCAGCATCGTCGCCGGCGAAGGCATCCGGCGCCGCGCCGAAGAGCAGCTCGAAGTCTGGGACGTCGAGCCGCGCTGGGTCGTGAGCAGCGCCTCCGCCTGCGGCGTCGTCAACGGCTACGACCATCCGACCCGTCTCGGTGTCGACCGCTGGGTCGCGCTGATCGGCGCGCGCCATCGCATCCTGGCGCGCGGCGCGCCGCGGCCGATCCTCGTCGTCATGGTCGGCACGGCGGTGACCGTCGACGCGCTCGACACCCAAGGGCGCTTCCTCGGCGGCCTGATCCTGCCCGGCTTCGGCCTCATGCTGCGCGCGCTCGAGATGGGAACGGCGGGGCTGAAGGCGCCGACCGGCGAGGCGGTCGACTTCCCGACCAACACCAGCGACGCGCTCATGAGCGGCGGCTCCGACGCGATCGCGGGCGCGATCGAGCGCATGCACAGGAAGCTCCTGAAGCGCTGCGGCCAGGAGCCGGCGCTCCTCATGAGCGGCGGCGCGGCGGTCAAGCTGGCGTCGCTCAGCGAGCTGCGCTTCGAGGCCGTCGAGACGCTGATCTTCGACGGCCTGTTGCGGTTGCAGTCGAAGAAGCTCGCGCTCTGACCGCCCCCGGACCCCGCGCTAGAGGATGTAGCGCGAGAGGTCCTCGTTCTTCGCCAGGTCGGAGAGCTTTGCGTCGACGGCAGCGCCGTCGAGGCGCACGGTCTGGCCGGCGCGATTGGGCGCGTCGAAGCTCACCTCATCGAGGAGCCGCTCCATCACCGTCGAGAGGCGCCTCGCGCCGATGTTCTCGGTGCGCTCGTTGACGTCGAAGGCGATCTGGGCGATGCGCCGGATCGCGTCGGGCGCGAGCTCGAGCGTCACGCCCTCGGTCGCGAGCAGCAGCGTGTACTGCTTGACCAGACTGGCATGGGTCTGGGTCAGGATCGCCTCGAAGTCGTCGACCGAGAGCGAGCCGAGCTCGACGCGGATCGGAAAGCGCCCCTGCAGCTCGGGGATCAGGTCGCTCGGCTTGGTGAGGTGGAACGCGCCCGAGGCGATGAACAGGATGTGGTCGGTCTTCACCATCCCGTACTTGGTGTTGACCGTCGTTCCCTCGACCAGCGGCAGCAGGTCGCGCTGCACGCCCTGGCGCGAGACGTCGGCTCCTTGAGTCTCCGAGCGCGAGGTGACCTTGTCGATCTCGTCGATGAAGACGATGCCGTTCTGCTCGGCGTTGGCGAGCGCGCTCGCCTTGACGTCGTCGTCGTTGACGAGCTTGGCGGCTTCCTCGTCGACGAGGATCTTCTGCGCCTCGACGACCTTCATCTTGCGCGCCTTCTTCTTGGCGCCGCCGATGTTGGCGAACATGCCGCGCAGCTGCTCGGTCATCTCCTCCATGCCGGCCGGGCCCATGATCTCCATCGACGGCTTCGCCTCGGCGACCTCGATCTCGATCTCGCGATCGGCGAGCAGGCCCTCGCGCAGGCGCTTTCGCATCACCTGGCGCGCCGTGTTGTCGGCCGAGGGCGACGGCGCCAGGCCGAACTCGCTGCGCGCGCCCGGAACGATGACCTCGAGGATGCGCTCCTCGGCGGCGTCCTCGGCGCGCGCGCGCTGGCGCTTCATCGCCGTCTCGCGCTCCTGCTTGACGGCCATGTCGACGAGGTCGCGGACGATCGAGTCGACGTCCTTGCCGACGTAGCCGACCTCGGTGAACTTGGTCGCCTCGACCTTGATGAAGGGCGCGTCGGCGAGGCGCGCCAGGCGGCGCGCGATCTCGGTCTTGCCGACGCCGGTCGGGCCGATCATGAGGATGTTCTTCGGCGTGATCTCGCCGCGCATCGCCTCGTCGACCTGCTGGCGGCGCCAGCGGTTGCGCAGGGCGATCGCGACGGCGCGCTTGGCGCCCGACTGGCCGACGATGTGGCGATCGAGCTCGGAGACGATCTCCTGCGGCGTCATGCTGGATTTCATGCGCGACGCCCGCCGGGCCGCCCCAAGGGCGTCGCCGCCCCCTCGGGGGGCAGCGAACGAAGAGAGGCGCCATCGGGCTTCATTGCGTCAGTCCAGCGTCTCGATCGAGTGGTTCTGGTTCGTGTAGATGCACAGGTCGGCGGCGATCTCGAGCGAGCGCTTGACGATGTCCTTCGGCGCCATGTCGGTGTGCTGCAGCAGGGCGCGCGCCGCGGCGCTCGCGAACGATCCGCCCGAGCCGATCGCGACGATGCCGTACTCCGGCTCGAGGACGTCGCCGTTGCCGGTGATGATGAGCGAGGTCTCGTGGTCGGCGACCGCGAGCATCGCCTCGAGCCGGCGCAGGACGCGGTCGGTGCGCCAGTCCTTGGTGAGCTCGATCGCCGATCGGACGAGGTGGCCCTGGTGCTTCTCGAGCTTGGCCTCGAAGCGCTCGAACAGGGTGAACGCGTCGGCGGTCGCGCCGGCGAAGCCGGCGAGCACCTTGTCGTGGTGCAGGCGGCGTACCTTGCGCGCCGTCGCCTTGACGACGATGTTGCCGAGCGTCACCTGGCCGTCGCCGCCGAGCGCGACCACGCCGCCGCGGCGCACGCTGACGATCGTCGTGCCGTGATAGGAGTCCATCGGGAGGAGATTGTGCCGCTGTGGCCGGCTTCAAGCGGCGGGGTGCGACGCCCGCCGGGCCGCCCCAAGGGCGTTGCTGCCCCCGCGGGGGCAGCAAACGAAGTGAGGCGCCATCGGCCTCTACTTGATCAGATCGTCCGGACCTTGACGTTCGCGTGCTCGTTGATTCCCATCGCGCCGAAGAAGAGCGCGACCATCCGGTGCGCGTCGACGAAGCTCACGGTGCGGTTCTCGCTGCGCCGCGCCAGCACCCAGTTGAGCAGGTCGCCGGCGGCGATGAAGTCGACCCGGATCAGTCGCGCGCACGAGACGTTGACGATCTTGGCGCTGCCGAGCTCGCTGTCCATCTTCTTCAGCGTCAGGCCGATGTCGCCGATCAGCTGGCCCGAGAGCTCGACCGTGCCGACCTCGATCATCTGCGGCGAGTCGGTGAGCTGCGATTCCTGGAAGCTGGTCGAGACGTCGCTCACCACCGACAGCGGCGGCTGCGTCGTTCCCTGGTTCGAGCCGGTGATGCGGACGACGCAGCGCGCCGCCTCCCACGACGGCGGCGAGACCTCGTAGGTGACGCAGTAGTCGATCGCCGCCTCGTCGAAGTGATCGGGGCGATTGGTCATTCGCAGCGCGTCGAGGCGAAGCTGCCAGTGCGACGGGTCGGCGTCGCGGTCGCCGGTGGGCGCCGCTTCCTGCAGCACCGTGAAGAGCCGCTCGCCCGAGAGCCAGCGCATGTCGAGGTCCTGCGTCATCCAGCTGCGGAAGAGCTCCGAGAGGCGCCCGCTCGCCTCGGCGTCGATCGTCTGCAGCGCCGCCCAGTCGAACACCCAGGGCAGCGGCATCTGCAGCGCCAGCGACGCCAGCTTGGCGACGCTGTCGGCATCGAGGTAGTTCGGGCAGACCCAGCCGACCTGGCCTTCGATGCGCGAGCTCTTCGGCCGCTCCTCGCTCGCCGCCTCGGCGACGAGCTTGGGCATCGAGAACCACTGCGGCGCCGACCAGCCGAACTGCTGGGCGTAGTCGAGGGCGAGGCTTTCGAACTTGTGCTGCTGGCCGGTCGCGCGATAGAGATCGAAGAGGACGAGCCAGGTCTCGGCGTGCTGGGCACGGTTGCCGCCGAGGCCGGTGAGGCTCGCGAGCGCCTGCTCGCACTGCTCGAAGTCGGCGTTGGCGAACGCGATCACCGCCTCGTCGAGATCGGGGTCGTGGGTGACTTCCGTGTTGCTGGCCGAGAATGCCTTGCCGAAGTCCTCGGCGAGCGGCATCTCGAAGTGGATCGGCGCGACCGAGGCGGCACGCGGGACCGGCGGCGGTGGCGGCGGTGCGGCGGCGACCGGCGTCGGGGTGGCGAAGTCCTCGACCCGACCACCGTGCGGCGCGGCCGGCGCGGGCGCGGGCGCGGGGCGGGCCGCGGCGAGGTCGAGCGGCGCCGGCTGGGTCGGCGCGTTGTAGAACTCGGGGGCGCGGCGCTGCGTGTTCGAGTAGCCGTCGCCGACCATCTGCTGCTCGATCTCGTCGATCTTGGCCTTGACGCCGGCGTCCTGGCGCACCGGCTGGTCGGAGATGCGCGGCTGCGAGTCGTCGATGCGCGACGAACCGCCGAGGGCGGCGAGCTGCTCGCCCGACAGGCCCTCGCGGCGCACCTTGCGCAGCATGTCGAACTCGCGCTTGCGAACGAAGTCGTTGCGGCGCTTCCTCTCGATCATCGCCTTGAGCTCGCCCTTGGCGTAATCGCTCTCGCGAGTGTCGTCCGCGGGCACGTCGAGCTCGGCCCATTCCGTCGCCGGGTTGGCCACGAACTTGACCACCTTGCGAAAGAAACTCGTCGTGTCTTTGGGTTCCGCTGCCATCGAGAAGTCCCTGAGCGGAGCGGCCGCCACCGGCTCGTGGCCGGCACGGGCGCGGGCGCATCGCTGCCCCGGCGCCGCGCGGCCTAGTCGCCGAACATCTTCTGCTTCAGCTCCCGCCGCTGCTGCGCTTCGAGTGACAGTGTAGCGGTGGGTCGGGCGATCAAGCGGCCGAGGCCGATGGGTTCGCCGGTTTCGTCACAAAAACCGTACTCGCCCGACTCGATGCGGCCGAGCGACTGGGAAATCTTCTTGAGAAGCTTTCTTTCCCGGTCGCGCGTTCGCAGCTCGAGGGCGTGCTCTTCCTCGATCGTCGCCCGGTCGGCCGGGTCGGGGACGATCGACGTGTCCTCGCGAAGGTGCTCGGTCGTCTCGCCGGCATTGCTGAGCAGGTCGTCCTTGAGCTCCTGCAGCTTCATGCGGAAGAACTCGAGCTGCTTCTCGTTCATGTACTCCGACTCGGGCATCGCGAGCAGCTCTTCGTCGCTGAGGTCGCGGCCGGCCTTGGTTTTCCAGGCATTGGCCAGTTTCGGATCGGCCTTGTGCGCTTGTCGAGGCGTGTCGTTTTCTACTTTGTTCATCTGTCGGGTCGGGGGCCGCGGCGGCGCGAACCGGTCGGCGAATCGTGAGGTCGGCAGCGGCAGCGGGGCCTGCACCGGCGCGACGAAATACTTGGGGGTGCCGCGACCGGGCTTGCGCGGCACGAAGCCGTTGGGTCCAGCAAGAGGCGCGCCCGGCACCAGCGTCGGCACCGGCACGGCGACCTTGCCCATCGCCGCCGCCGGCGTGGCGGCCGGCTTGGGCGCGGCCGTCACCTTGCCCGCCGCCGGCTTCGGTGCCGGCGGCAGCTTGGCGACCGGCGCCGTCTTGCCCGCGGGGCGCGGCGACGTCTTCTTCGCCGCCGGCGGTGCGCTCTTCGATGCGCCGCGCTTGAGCGGCGCCGCGCTCTTCGCCGGCGCTTTCTTGGCGACGGGCTTCTTGGTCGCGACGGGTTTCTTGGTCGCGACCGGCTTCCTGGCCGGGGCGGCCTTCTTCTTGGCGGCCGCCCCGGCCTTGCCTCTGGCGGCGCTCGGCCGCTGCGGCGCGCGCTTCTTCGCGGCAGGGCGTGCCCGCGCCGGTGCGGCCGCTTTCTTCGCTGTCTTCTTGACGACTGGTTTCTTCACGGGTTCTCCTCGCAACGGCGGCGCGACCCTCTCTCGCAAGGCGCGTCGCGAAGGGCGCGACCGTTTTCGACCGCCGCGGATTGTAGTCACGCCCCCGGCCGGTGCGACGGCCTTTGTCGAGCGCGCGTCAGTGCCTCGATTCGGGCGGCCCGGGCGGCCGCCGCGGCCTCAGACGAGGCACTGCTCCAGGCCCTGCTTGAGGATGTCCTGAGGCAGGTCGATGCCGATGAAGACCATCTTGCTGCCCTTCTTCTCGCCGGGCGCCCATTTCGGGCCGAGGTCGCTGCCCATCAGCTGGTGCACGCCCTGGAAGATGACCTTGCGGTCGGACCCCTTCATGTTCAGCACGCCCTTGTAGCGCAGCATCTTCGGGCCGTAGACCTGGACGATCGCGCCGAGGAAATCCTCGAGCTTGCCGGCGTCGAAGGCCTTGTCGGCGCGAAAGACGAACGACTTCACGTCATCGTCGTGGGCGTGGTGGTGCGGATGGTCGCAGTGCTCGCCGTGATCGTGATCGTGATCGTGATGGTCGTGGTCGTCGGCCTTCAGGAAGTCCGGGTCGATGTCGAGCTTGGCGTTGAGGTTGAAGCCCTTCAGGTCGAACACGTCCTTGAGCGGCACCTCGCCGAAGTTCACCTTGGTCTGCGGCGCGCGCGGGTTCATGTGCTTGATGCGGTGGATCAGCGCTTCCACCGTCTGACCGTCGACGAGGTCGGTCTTGCTGATGAAGATCTGGTCGGCGAAGCCGACCTGGCGGCGCGCTTCCTGGCGATCGTCGAGCTGCTGGTCGCCGTGCTTGGCGTCGACGAGCGTGAGGATCGAGTCGAGCAGGTAAGTCTCGGCGATCTCGTCGTCCATGAAGAAGGTCTGCGCGACCGGGCCGGGGTCGGCCAGGCCGGTGGTCTCGATGACGACGCGGTCGAAATCGATCTCGCCCTTCCTCTTCTTCTCGGCCAAGTCGGCGAGCGTGGTCCTCAGGTCCTCGCGGATCGTGCAGCAGACGCAGCCGTTGTTGAGCTGGATGATCTGCTCCCGGGCGTCCTGGACGAGGATCTCGTTGTCGATGTTCTCCTCGCCGAACTCGTTCTCGATCACCGCGATCTTCTGGCCGTGCGCCTCTGTGAGCACTCGCTTCAAAAGCGTCGTCTTGCCCGAGCCGAGAAAGCCGGTGAGGATGGTGGCGGGGATCAGGCTCATGGAGAAGTCACCTTTGGGTCAGGGTCGTAGGGGCCGCGCGGCGGCACCGGACGCGAGCGTGCCACATCGGGGCGCGGGGCGCGTCCTTCAAGGTAGCAGGCCTGTCAAGGAGCGGCCGACCCCCGTGCGGTAAGCTTCCCGGTTCCGCTTTTTCGGCCGCTTCCCTTCCGGCCGCGCTCGACCCGCATGTCCGATTTTTCAGCCGCCCGCGCCGCGCGAGGCGCCGACAAGACCGCCGCAACGGCGGAGAAGCGCTCGGTCTTCAAGAAGCTCCTCGACCTCATCGCGCCCGGCCCCGACTCGCGCGACCAGCTGATCTCGTCGCTCGCCGACGCCGAGAACAAGGAGCTGATCGAGCCCGAGTCGCGGATGATGCTCGAGGGCGTGATCCGGATGGCTGACATGACCGCGGGCGACGTCATGGTCGCGAGCCGGCACATGGACCTGCTCGACATCGACGCGCCGTTCGACGAGATGCTGCACGTCATCATCCACACCGGCCACTCGCGCTTTCCGGTGTTCGAGGAGCGGCGCGACAACGTCATCGGCATCCTGATGGCCAAGGACCTGCTCAAGCTGCAGCGCTCGCCCGACCTCAACCTGCGCACGCTGCTGCGGCCGGCGTTCTTCGTCCCCGAATCGAAGGCGCTCAACGACCTGCTGCGCGACTTTCGCACCAACCGCAATCACATCGCCATCGTCATCGACGAGTTCGGCCACACCGCCGGGCTGCTCACCCTCGAGGACGTCCTCGAGGAAATCGTCGGCGAGATCGAGGACGAGTTCGACGAGAACGACGCCGAGTCGAGCATCTACACGCTCGCCGACGGCAGCCAGCGCGTCGCCGGCGACGCGACGCTGGCGGCGGTCAACGAGTCGTTCGACGTCGTCCTGCCGACCGACGAGTTCGAGACCATCGGCGGCCTCGTCGCCCACGAGCTCGGCCGGGTGCCGCGGCGCGGCGAGTCGGTGACGGTCGGCGGCCTGGTCTTCGCGGTGATGCTGGCGCGCGGCGGCGCGGTTCGCTGGTTCAAGGTGACCCGCGCCGCCGAAGAGGCGCTCGGGTCCGACGGCGCTTGAGCGACGACGCCGCCGACGCGGGCGGCGGCGGCGCCCTCGGCGCCCTCGGCGCCTTGCGCATCCTGCGCCGTCCGGAGATCGAGCTCGGCCTGTTCGCCGCGCTCGGCGCGCTGCAGACGATCGCCTTCGTCGACGGCGATCTCTGGCCGCTGCAGATGATCGCGATCGCGCTGCTCGCCTGGCGCGTCGGCCGCTCGTCGCCGCGGCGCGCGGCCGCGCTCGGCTTCGTCTTCGGCATCGGCTGGCTGTGCGCCGGGACCTGGTGGCTCTACATCAGCATGCATCGCTATGGCGGCCTGCCAGCGTGGCTCGCCGCGCTCGCCGTGCTGGCGCTTTCCGCGTTTGTCTCGCTCTACCTCGCCGCGGCGATGGCGATCGTCGCCAGGGGGCGGCCGCGCTCGCGCGGCAGCGCGGCGCTGCTCTTCGCCGCCGTCTGGCTTCTCGCCGAGCTCGCGCGCGGCGTCATCCTGACCGGCTTTCCGTGGGTCGCGAGCGGCTACGCACAGGTCGACTCGCCGCTCGCCGGACTGGCGTCGTCGCTCGGCGTCTACGGCGTCGGCGCGGTCGCCGCCGGCGTCGCGGCCGCGTTCGGCTTCTCGCCGCTGCGGCAGGCGCGCGCCTGGCTGGCACCCGGCAGCGCGCTCGTGATCGCCCTCGTCGCCGGCGCGATCCTCGGCCGGATCGACTACACGACGCCGACGCGCGCGCTCACGATCTCGCTCCTCCAGGGCAACGTGCCGCAGCAGGAGAAATTCGCGCCGCAGTACCGCGAAGGCGGCCTCGCCGCGACCGCGGTGCAGCTCGCGGCGGCGCGCGGCGAGCTCGTCGTCGGGCCGGAGACCGTCATCCCGGTGCTTCTCAGCGAGCTCGACGACTCGTACTGGACGGCGCTCGTGGCGCGCTTTCGTGTTCCCGGCCGGGCCGCGATCCTCGGCATCCCGATGGGCGACCCGGCGCATGGCTACACGAACTCCGCGCTCGGCCTCTCGGTAGCGACGACGCCGATGCCGGGCGGCTACTATCGCTACGACAAGCACCATCTCGTCCCGTTCGGCGAATTCGTTCCGCTCGGCTTCCACTGGTTCACGCGGATGATGGACATCCCGCTCGGCGACTTCAACCGCGGCCCGCTGACGGCGCCGTCGTTCGACGTCGACGGCGAGCGCGTCGCGCCCAACATCTGCTACGAGGACCTGTTCGGCGAGGACCTCGCGGCGCGATTCGTTCCCGAGGCGACGGCGCCCACGATCCTCGCCAACCTGAGCAACATCGGCTGGTTCGGCAGGACGATCGCGGTCGAGCAGCACCTGCGCATCTCGCGCATGCGCTCGCTCGAGCTGCAGCGGCCGATGATCCGCGCCACCAACACCGGCGCCACCGCGGTGATCGATCATCACGGCGTCGTCACCCACGCCTTGCCGTCTTTTTCGGTCGGCATCCTTGAGGGCACCGTCGAAGGAAGGCAGGGGCTCACGCCGTTCGCCGACTGGGCCGGCCGCTTCGGCCTGTGGCCGCTCTGGGCGATCGGCCTCGTCCTAGTCCTCGTGCTCGTCTTGCGGTCGCGGGCCGACCCCTAAAATCGTTCGATCGGCACCGCTGCATTCGCAGCCCACGCCTTCGACGAAAAAACTTCAGGCGCGATGCTCTCGTTCCAGCAAATCATCCTGCGCCTGCAGTCGTACTGGGCCGAGCGCGGCTGCGCGCTGCTCCAGCCCTACGACATGGAGGTCGGCGCCGGCACCAGCCACACCGCGACCTTCCTGCGCGCGCTCGGCCCCGAGCCGTGGAAGGCCGCCTACGTGCAGCCGAGCCGGAGGCCGAAGGACGGCCGCTACGGCGAGAACCCGAACCGCCTGCAGCACTACTACCAGTACCAGGTGGTGCTCAAGCCCGCGCCGGCCGACATCCTCGACCTCTATCTCGGCTCGCTCGAGGCGCTCGGCTTCGACCTGACGACCAACGACGTCCGCTTCGTCGAGGACGACTGGGAGAATCCGACGCTCGGCGCCTGGGGCCTCGGCTGGGAGGTCTGGCTGAACGGCATGGAGGTGACGCAGTTCACCTACTTCCAGCAGGTCGGCGGCATCGACTGCAAGCCGATCACCGGCGAGATCACCTACGGCCTCGAGCGCCTGGCGATGTACCTGCAGGGCGTCGACAACGTCTACAAGCTGCAGTGGACCGACGGCCTCAGCTACGGCGACGTCTATCACCAGAACGAGGTCGAGCAGAGCATCTACAACTTCGAGAAGAGCGACGTCGAGTTCCTGCTCACCGCCTTCGCCGCGCACGAGCGCCAGGCGACCGCGCTGATGGCCGATTCGCTGGCGCTGCCGGCGTACGAGCAGGTGCTGAAGGCGGCGCACAGCTTCAACCTGCTCGACGCGCGCGGCGCGATCAGCGTCACCGAGCGCGCCGCCTACATCGGTCGCATCCGCACGCTCGCCAAGAGCGTCGCGCAGAGCTACCTCGAGAGCCGCGCCCGGCTCGGCTTTCCGATGGCGCCGAAGGTGTGGGCCGACGAGGTCGCGGCGAAACTCGTTGCCAAGCGCCCCGGCGCCGACGCGAAGCAGCCGGCCTGATGGCAACCGTGCCGCCGCGGCCGCTGCTGGTCGAGTTGTTCGTCGAGGAGCTGCCGCCGAAGGCGCTGCCCAGGCTCGCCGCGGCGTTCGCCGACGGCATCGCCGCGGGCTTGCGCGCTGAGTCGCTGCTCGAGGCGAACGCGATCGTCGCGTCGTACGCGACGCCGCGGCGGCTCGCCGTGCTGATCGATGCGGTCGCCGGTCGCGCCGCCGATCGCCCGGTCTCGCACAAGCTGATGCCGGCGAGCGTCGGCCTGACGGTTAGCGGCGAAGCGACGCCTGCGCTGCTCAAGAAGCTGGCGGCGCTCGGTGCCGACGCCACCGTCGTGCCGCGCCTGCAGCGCCGCCTCGACGGCAAGAGCGAGACGCTCTTCCTCGACGCCGTCGCTGCCGGCGCGTCGCTCGCCGAGGGCCTGCAGCGCGCGCTCGACCGCGCCATCGCGCAGCTGCCGATCCCCAAGGTCATGCAGTACCAGCTCGAAGACGGCTGGACGAGCGTGAGCTTCGTCCGCCCGGCGCACGGCCTGGTCGCGCTGCATGGCGACGAGGTCGTCCCCGTGCGCGCGCTCGGCCTCGACGCCGGCCGGACGACGCACGGTCATCGCTTCGAAGGCAGCCGCGCGCCGATCGTCGTTCGCGACGCCACGAGCTACGCGGCCCAGTTGCGGGACGAAGGCGCGGTGATCGCGGGCTTCGCCGAACGGAAGGACGAGACCCTGCGCCAGTTGCAGGCCGCCGCCGCGGCGGCGCACCTCGCGCCGGTCGACGACGACGCGCTGCTCGACGAAGTCACGGCGCTGGTCGAGCTGCCGAACGTGCTGACGTGCCGGTTCGACCCCGAGTTCCTCGCCGTCCCGCCGGAGTGCCTCGTCCTGACGATGAAGGCTAACCAGAAGTACTTCCCGCTGCTCGACGCGGAAGGCCGCCTGACGAATCGCTTTCTCGTCGTCAGCAACATCGCGCCGGCCGACCCGTCGCGGATCGTCGAGGGCAACGAGCGCGTCGTCCGGCCACGCCTCGCCGACGCCAAGTTCTTCTACGACCAGGACAGGAAGCGCACGCTCGAATCGCGCGTTCCCGGGCTCGACAAGGTCGTCTATCACGGCAAGCTCGGCAGCCAGGGCGACCGGGTCCGGCGCGTCCGCCGGATCGCGGCTGCGATCGTAGAAGGCCTTAGCGCCATCGCCTTGGCAACTGATGTCGATCGCGCTGCCTCGCTCGCGAAGGCCGATCTCACGACAGACATGGTCGGCGAGTTTCCCGAGCTCCAAGGCGTGATGGGCCGCTACTACGCGCTCGCTGAAGGCGAGAGCGAAGAAGTTGCGTTTGCCATCGAGGATCACTACCGACCGAAGTTCTCAGGTGACGGCCTGCCGCGCAACCAGGTAGGCGTCGTCCTGGCGCTTGCCGACAAGCTTGAGACCGTCACCGGCCTCTTCGCCGCAGGTGAGCGGGCAACAGGTGACAAAGATCCCTACGCCCTAAGGCGCAACGCGCTTGGCATCGTGCGACTTCTGGTCGAGCGCAAATTGCCGTTTTCGCTTGCTGACCTCTTCAAGCATGCTCTCGAAGCATTTCCTCGCGAGCTCGCGCAAGCATCGTGGCCCGAACCCTCGCAGTTCGTGCTTGAGCGTGCGAAGGGATATTTCGCTGAGCAAGGATTGCAATCGCGCGCGATCGAAGCCGTCCTCGGTCCTGCAGGAATGGGTACCGTGTTGTCCGAGTTGGCGCCCATCGTGCAGTCGGCCGACCGTTTTATCGCTACAGCGGCTGGGCAGCAGCTGGCGACCGCGAACAAGCGCATCACGAACATCTTGCGCAAGTCTGATTTCGATGTTCCGATGGGGTTTTCGCCTCGAGCGCTGAAGCAGCAAGTCGACCCAACGCTGTTCAAGGAAGACCATGAGCGAGCGCTGTACATGGCACTGCAGACCATCGGCAAGACGGCACTTGAGTTGCGCGAGAAGGGTCGATACGCCGACTCGCTCGATGCTTTGGTGCCACTGAGCGAACCCGTGCGCTTGTTCTTCGAGAACGTTATGGTCAACGCAGATGACGAGATCGTCCGCGACAACCGCATTAGGCTGCTTCAGCATGCCCGCGCGTATATGAACCAAGTGGCCGACCTCAGCATCATGGCGGGCTGAGGCCATGAAGCTCGTCATCCTCGACCGCGACGGCACGATCAACGAGGATCGCGACGACTACGTCAAGTCGCCCGACGAGTGGGTGCCGATCCCCGGCTCGCTCGAGGCGATCGCCCGCCTCAACCACGCCGGCTGGCACACGGTGGTGGCGACGAACCAGTCGGGGCTGGCGCGGGGCCTGTTCGACATGGCGACGCTGAACGCGATCCACGCGCGAATGAACCGCGAGCTCGCCGAGGTCGGCGGCCGCATCGACGCCGTCTTCTTCTGCCCGCACGGTCCCGACGACGGCTGCACCTGCAGGAAGCCCCTGCCGGGACTCTTCACGACCATCGGCGAGCGCTACGGCGTCCCGCTGCGCGAGACCTACGCCGTCGGCGACTCGCTGCGCGACCTCCAGGCCGGCGTCGCCGCCGGCTGCGCGCCGCATCTCGTTCGCACCGGCAAGGGCGCGAGCCTCGACGCGGCGGCGCTTCGCGCGCTGGTCAAGGAGGTGCCTCACGTCGTCATCCATCCCGATCTCGCCGGCTTCGCGCAGCAGCTGATCCAGCGCGAGCGCCATCAGCGCGGCGATGCCGACGAGGCCGACTCGGTCTTCGTGAAGCTGAAGTGATGGCGCGCCTTCTCGCCGCCTTCCGCTCGGCGCTGTTCGTCCTCTTCCTGACGGTGACGGTCGCGCCGTGGGCGATGGTCGGCCTCGTCTATTCGATCTTCGTTCGCGGCGAGCGGCTGTACTGGTACTTCGCCGGCTGGCTGGGCCTGTCGATCTGGGCGGCGCGAGTGATCTGCGGCGTGCGCGCCCGCGTCCAGGGGCGCGAGAACCTGCCCGACACGGCCGTCATCCTGCTGCCCAAGCACCAGTCGACCTGGGAGACCTTCGCCTTTCCGACCCTGATGCCGCGGCCGCTCTGCTACGTCTTCAAGCGCGAGCTGCTGTACATCCCGTTCTTCGGCTGGGCGATGGCGCGAATGGACCTGATCCACATCGACCGCAGCAAGCGCGCCGAGGCCTGGGCGAAGGTGGCCGAGCAGGGCCGGCGCTACATGGCGCAGGGCAACTGGGTGATCATGTTTCCGGAAGGAACGCGAACGCCGCGCGGCAGCCAGGGCACGTACAAGGTCGGCGGCACGCGCCTCGCGGTCGAGACCGGGCGGCCGGTCGTGCCGATCGCCGTCACGTCGGCGCGCTGCTGGCCGAGGAAGAGCTTCCTGCTTCGGCCCGGGATGATCGACGTCTCGATCGGCGCGCCGATCGATCCCGCCGGGCGCACGGCCGACGCGCTGATGCGCGACGTCGAAGCGTGGATCGAAGCGGAGATGCGGCGCCTCGACCCCGAGGCGTATCGATGACGTCGCGGTTCGGGCGCGGCCTGCGCCGGTTCGTCGATTCGCTCCAGCGCGGCCTCTTCGACGAGGTGCCCGAGGCGCCGCCCGAGCCGGCCTCGGCCGACCCGCCGCTGCGCCACCCGCAGGCGACGCGCGAGCTGTCGCTCGACGGCCAGCGGATCGCCTTTCGCCTGGCGCGCGTGCGCCGGCGCAGCATCGGCTTCGTCGTCGACGGCCAGGGCCTCACGGTGCGCGCGCCGAAGTGGGTCGCGCTGCGCGACGTCGACGACGCGGTGCGCGAGAAGCAGGGCTGGATCCTGGCCCGGATCGTCGAGCAGCGCGAGCGCGCGGCGCGGCTGGCGGCGAGCCGCATCGTCTGGCGCGACGGCGCCTCGATCGACTATCTGGGCGGGCCGCTGACGATCGTCGTCGCCGCGAACGGCGAGCCCGGTGCCGGCGACACGGCGTTCGTCGCGGCACCGCCGGCGGGCGCTGCGGCGCCGGCGCCGCGCCTCCTCGTCGCTTTGCCGCGCGATGCCGGTGAAGAGCAGATTCGCGACACCGTGCAGGGCTGGCTGCAGCGCGAGGCGAGCCGTGTCTTCGCCGAGCGCGCCGCGCACTTCGCGGCGCTGCTCGGCGTCCGCGTCAAGAGGCTGTCGCTGTCGTCGGCGGCGACGCGCTGGGGCAGCGCCAACGCGAACGGCTCGGTGCGGCTGCACTGGCGGCTGATCCAGCACCCGCTCGCGACGATCGACTACGTCGTCGCCCACGAGCTCGCACACTTGCGCGAGATGAACCACAGCGCGCGTTTCTGGGAGGTGGTGCGGTCGGTGGTTCCTGACTACGAGGAAGCACGAACGCGCCTGCGCCGGGAAGGTCGCGGCGACGTCTGAGCGACGGCTCCGATCAGATCGTCGCGAAGCGGATCACCCCGTCGGCGCCGGTCGTGCGCTCGAGCTTGCCCTGAAACCAGAGCGCGTGCAGGTGGGCGAGCGACTCGCCCATCGCGAAGGTCATCTGGTGCAGGTCGAGGGGGCGCTTGAACAGCACCGGGACGAGCTCGAAAGCGCTCAGAGGCGCTTCGGCGCAGGCTTCGATCGTCTCGACGAAGCGCTCGGCGTGGTGCGCCTGCAGCTGGCCGATGCGGGTGTGCAGCCCCTTGAAAGGCAGGCCGTGCGACGGCAGGACGAGGACGCCGGGATCGATCTCGCGCATGCGCTCGATCGAATCGAGATAGAGCGTCAGCGGGTCGGCCTCGGGCTCGACGTCGACGACGCTGACGTTGGTCGAGATGCGCGGCAGCACCATGTCGCCGCTGATCAGGACGCGCGCCGATTCGCAGTGAAACGCCATGTGCTCCGGCGCGTGGCCGTAGCCGACGTGGCAGGTCCAGTCGGCGCGCGAGCCGGCGCTGCCGGCCGAGAACGTGGACCTGTCGAGCAGGCGCCGGTACGACGTCGGCACCGACGGCACGAGGTTGCGGTAGTAGTTGGTCCGCGACGCGACCTTGTCGACCGCGCCCGGGTCGGCAGCCATGCCGTGCACCGCCATGAACGCCGCCGAGAGCGGGCCGCCGAAGCCGGCGCTCGCCGTGCTCGCCATGCGCGCGATGCCGAAGTCGGTGGCGCTGATCCACAGGCGCGCGTTCCAGCGCTCGCACAGCCAGTGCGCCGAGCCGATGTGGTCGGGGTGCATGTGGGTGACGATGACCCGCAGCACCGGCAGGCCATCGAGCCGCGAGGCGAACAGCTCCTCCCACGCTGAACGCGTCGCCGCGTTGTCGATGCCGCAGTCGACGATGCTCCAGCCCTCGCGCGGCGGCGCGCCGCCTGCGCCCGGCAGCGAGTCGCGCAGCATCCAGACGTTGATGTGGTTGAGGGCGAACGGCAGCGCCATGCGCGCCCAGAGCACGCCCGGCGCGACCTCGAAGGCGCGCCCCGGCTCGGGGATCGCGGTGCCGAGGCAGTAGTCGAGCTGGCTTTCCAGGGCGTTCATTCGTCTCGCTTCGCCTTACACTTTCTGCACTTTACGTAAACGTCAACTGCGAGTCTAGCCGTCATGCCCCGCGCCGTCGCCGCGCGCCCCCCGCGCGGCCGCATCGATCGGCCCGCCGAGGCGGCGTCGGTCTTCACGATCGGCCAGCTCGCGCGCGAGTTCGGCCTGACGACGCGGGCGATCCGCTTCTACGAAGACTGCGGCCTGCTCGCGCCGCAACGCTCGGGACGCAACCGCGTCTACACGGTGCGCGACCGGGCGCGCCTGACGCTCACCTTGCGCGGCAAGCGGCTCGGCCTCAAGCTCGCCGAGGTCAAGGACCTGGTCGACATGTACGAGACCCGGCGCGACACCGACGCGCAGCTGCGCCGCTTCCTCGATGTGCTGGCGCGCCACCGCGCCCAGCTCGAGACTCGTCTTGGCGAGTTGCGGACCACGCTCGACGAGGTGCTCGCCCAGGAAGCGTCGGCGAAGCAGGTCCTGCGAAGAAGAGCGAAGGCATGACCGCGTCTGCGGCCTTCCCGGCGGCGCTCACCGATTCGCGCGCGTTCGCGATCGCGCGGGCGATGCTCGACGGCTTCGACCGCCACTACCGGCTCTTCCGCCAGGCGAGCGCCGAGGCGAAGGCGCGCTTCGAGGCGGCGGACTGGCACGGCCAGCAGCAGGCGCAGGCGCAACGGATCGCCTACTACGAGACGCGCGTCGCCGAGGCGACCGAGCGGCTGCAGAACGAGTTCCGGGCGGCGACCCTGCCGATGGAGGTCTGGCAGCAGGTCAAGCTCCACTACATCGGCCTGCTCATCAACCACTACCAGCCCGAGCTCGCCGAGACCTTCTTCAACTCGGTGACGACCAAGATCCTGCACCGCAGCTATTTCCACAACGACTTCATCTTCGTGCGCTCCGCGGTTTCCACCGACCACCTCGAGAACGACGAGCCGGCGGCGCTGCCGACCTATCGCGCCTACTACCCGACCAAGGACTCGCTGGTCGAGACTTGGCACCGCGTCGTCACCAACTTCCAGCTCGAGCGCGAGTTCGACGATCTCGGCCGCGACGTCGCCGACGTGATGGCGGCCGTCGCCGTGCAGCTGGGCGACTTCCGGATGCGCGCGAACTTCCAGATCCAGGTGCTGTCGTCGCTCTTCTTCCGCAACAAGGGCGCCTACATCGTCGGCAAGATCATCAACGGCTTCAACGAGACGCCGTTCGCGCTGCCGATCCTGCACGGCCAGCCGGCGCCGGGCCGTCCCAAGGCGGCTGACAGCCCCTCGGGGGCCAACGCCGAAGGCGTCGCGGGGCCTCAATCTCCCGGCCTGGTCATCGACGCGGCCCTGTTCGGCGAGGACGACCTGCAGCTCGTGTTCAGCTTCGCGCGTGCCTACTTCATGGTGACGATGGAAGTGCCTTCGGCGTACGTGCAGTTCCTGCGCTCGCTGATGCCGAGAAAGCCGCGCTCCGAGCTCTACAGCGCGCTCGGCCTGCAGAAGCAGGGCAAGAGCCTGTTCTACCGCGACCTCCTGATGCACATGCGCCACTCGTCGGACAAGTTCCGAATCGCCCCGGGCATCAAGGGAATGGTGATGCTGGTGTTCGACCTGCCGAGCTTTCCCTACGTGTTCAAGGTGATCAAGGATTTCTACCCGGCGCAGAAGGAGACGACGCGCGAGCTCATCAAAGCCAAGTACCTGCTCGTCAAGCAGCACGACCGGGTCGGCCGCATGGCCGACACGCTCGAGTACAGCGACGTCGCCCTTCCGCTCGCCCGCTTCGACGACGAGCTGGTCGCCGAGCTGCGCCATTTCTGCGCCAGCCTGATCGAGCAGGAGGGCGATGCCCTCGTCATCCGCCATGTCTATATCGAGCGGCGCATGATTCCGCTCAACATCTACCTGCAGGATGCGACGCCGGCGCAGATCGAGGAGGTCGTGATCGAGTACGGCAACGCGATCAAGGACCTGGTGCGCGCCAACATCTTCCCGGGCGACATGCTGTGGAAGAACTTCGGCGTCACGCGTCACGGCAAGGTCGTCTTCTACGACTACGACGAGATCGAATACCTCACCGACTGCACGTTCCGCAAGGTGCCCGAGGCGCGCAACGAGGAAGACGAGATGTCGGGCGAGGTCTGGTACCGGGTCGGCCCGAAGGACGTATTCCCCGAGACCTTCGCGCCCTTCCTGCTCGGCGATCCCGCCATCCGCAAGGTCTTCATGGCGCACCACGCCGACCTCCTCGAGGCATCCTTCTGGCAAGGCCACAAGGAGGAAATCCTGGCTGGCTACGTGCATGATGTCTTCCCTTACGAAGCGCAGAAGCGCTTCGAGACGCGGCGTGCCGCGACCGCCGCGGCGCCGAGCGCCGTTCTTCCGTTCGAAAAGGAGCTTCACCATGGCTGATTCCATCGTCATCGTTTCCGCAGCGCGCACGCCGATCGGCGGCCTGCTCGGCGACTTCAGCGCGCTCGCCGCGCACCAGCTCGGCAGCGCCGCCATCAAGGCGGCGGTCGAGCGCGCCGGCATCACCGGCGACGCCGTCAGCGAGGTGCTGATGGGCAACTGCCTGATGGCCGGCCAGGGGCAGGCGCCGGCGCGCCAGGCCGCGCTCGGCGCCGGCCTGCCCCAATCTGCGGGCGCGGTGACGCTCTCGAAGATGTGCGGCTCGGGAATGCGCGCGATGATGTTCGCCAACGACATGCTCAAGGCCGAGAGCGCCGAGATCGTCGTCGCCGGCGGCATGGAGAGCATGACCAACGCGCCGCACCTGATGTTCGCGAGGAAGGGCGTCCGCTACGGCGCGATGCAGATGTACGACCACATGGCGATCGACGGCCTCGAGGACGCCTACGAGCGCGGCAAGGCGATGGGCGTGTTCGCCGAGCAGTGCGTCGCCAAGTACAGCTTCGCGCGCGAGGCGATGGACCAGTTCGCGATCAGCTCGACCGAGCGCGCCAAGAAGGCCAACGAGGACGGCAGCTTCGCGTGGGAGATTGCGCCGGTGAGCGTCCCCGGCAAGGGCGGCGAGACCGTGATCAAGTTCGACGAGCAGCCGTTCAAGGCCAAGCTCGACAAGATCCCGGGCCTGAAGCCGGCGTTCAAGAAGGACGGCACGATCACCGCCGCGACCTCGTCGAGCATCTCCGACGGCGCCGCCGCGCTGGTGCTGATGCGCGAGTCGACGGCGTCGCGCCTCGGCGTCAAGCCGATCGCGCGCATCGTCGGCCACAGCGTTCATGCGCATGCGCCGGACTGGTTCACGACCGCGCCGGTCGGCGCCATCGAGAAGGTCCTGAAGAAGGCCGGCTGGGCCGCCAAGGACGTCGACCTCTGGGAAGTCAACGAGGCGTTCGCCGCCGTGACGATGGCGGCGATGACCGAGTTCAAGCTGCCGCACGAGATCGTCAACGTCCACGGCGGCGCGGTCGCGCTCGGCCACCCGATCGGCGCGAGCGGTGCGCGCATCGTCGTCACGCTGCTCGGCGCGCTCAGGAAGAACGGCAAGAAGAAGGGCGTCGCGGCGCTCTGCATCGGCGGCGGCGAGGCGACGGCGCTGGCCGTCGAGCTGCTCTAGGCGCGACGCGGGCGACGTGCTCGGAACGCATTCGCTCGGCGTCTTCGCGGCGACGGTCTTCGTCGTCAACGCGACGCCGGGCGTCGACATGATGTTCACGCTGGCGCGGACGCTGCGCCATGGCGTCGCCGGCGGCCTCGTGGCGGCGCTCGGCGTCGCCGCCGGCTGCGTCGTCCACACGCTCGTCGCCGCGTTCGGCCTGGCGGCGCTGCTGGCGGCGTCGGGCACGGCGTTCGCACTCGTCAAGTGGGCCGGTGCCGCCTATCTGGTGTGGCTCGCGATCGGCATGCTGCGAGCGAGCGGGTCGGCGGCCGAGGTCGCGGCGCCGACGGTGGAGCGCGCCGCGAGCCCTGGCCTTTGGCAGCTCTTCCGCCAGGGCGTGCTGACCAACGTCCTCAACCCGAAGATCGCGATCTTCTTCCTCGCCCTGCTGCCGCAGTTCATCGACGCCGGCGCGCCCGACAAGCTGCTCGCCTTCCTCTTCCTCGGCGCCTGGTTCGTCGTCCAGGGCGCGCTCTTCCTGGTCGCCTTCGTGCTTCTCGTCGCACCGCTCAGGCGCTGGCGCGCGAGCCCGGCCTGGCGACGCGGACTCAACGCCGCCGGCGCCGCCATCTTCGTCTGGCTGGCGGCGCGCCTGGCGCTGGTCGAGCGGACGTGAGCGCGGTGCACGAAGCGTCGGCCGCGCTCGCCACCGTCGGCGAGACCTTCACCCAGCGCGCGCGCTTCAGCGACGCCGAGATCCGCGCCTTCGCGACCTCGGTGCACGACCACAACCCGCTGCACCACCACGTCGCCGCGGCACGCGCCGCCGGCTATCGCGGCCTGATCGCCTCGGGGACGCAGCTCGGCAGCGTCTTCATGGCGATGACCGCGACCCACTTCGCGCAGCCGACCGGCGACGGCCGGCCTCGCCTCGGCCTCGGCATCGGCTTCGACCTCCGCTTCCGCGCGCCGGTCTACGCAGGCGAGGACATCGATCTGCGCTGGACGGTGACGGACGTCACGTGGAAGGAGAGCCTCGCCGGCTGGATCACGCGCCTCGAAGGCGAGGCGCGATCGACCGAGCGACTGCTCCTGAGCGGCACCGGCACGCTCCTCCTGCGCTCGCCGTCGCGCAAGGCTGCGCCATGATCCTCGACGCCGACCACGTCGCCGTGCAGGACGCCGTTCGCGGCTTCGTGCAGGACCGGATCGCGCCGCACGCGGCGCAGTGGGATCGCGACAGCCACTTCCCGAAGGCCGAGCTGCAGGGCCTGGCCGCGCTCGGATGCTACGGCGTCGCGGTGCCGACCGAGCACGACGGCGCCGGCCTCGACTACCTCGCGCTCGCCGTCATCCTCGAGGAGATCGCCGCCGGTGACGGCGCCACGTCGACGATCGTCAGCGTCAACAACTGTCCGGTCTGCTCGATCCTCATGGCGTGGGCTACGACCGAGCAGAAGGAGCAGTGGCTGAAGCCGCTCGCGCGCGGCGAGATGCTCGGCGCGTTCTGCCTCACCGAGCCGCACGTCGGCTCGGAGGCCAGCGGGCTGAAGACGACCGCGGTTCGCGACGGCGGCGAGTACGTGCTGAACGGCGTCAAGCAGTTCATCACGAGCGGCAAGAACGGCGACGTCGCGATCGTCATGGCGGTCACCGACAAGGCGGCCGGCAAGCGCGGCATCAGCGCCTTCGTCGTGCCGACGGCGACGCCCGGCTACGGGGTCGCGAGCGTCGAGAGCAAGCTCGGCCAGCACGCCAGCGACACGGCGCAGATCGTGTTCGAGAACTGCCGCGTGCCGGCGGCGAACCTGCTCGGCGAGGAAGGCCAGGGCCTGAAGATCGCGCTCTCGGGCCTCGAGGGCGGGCGGATCGGCATCGGCGCGCAGGCGATCGGCATGGCGCGCGCGGCGTTCGAGGCGGCGCTCGCCTACGCGAAGGAGCGCGTCGCCTTCGGCAAGCCGATCTTCGAGCACCAGGCGGTGCAGTTCCGCCTCGCCGAGATGGCGACCAAGATCGAGGCGGCGCGCCAGCTCGTCCACCACGCCGCGAGCCTCAAGGACGCCGGCCGGCCGTGCCTCAAGGAAGCGGCGATGGGCAAGCTGATGGCGAGCGAGATGGCCGAGCGCGTCTGCAGCGACGCGCTCCAGGTCTTCGGCGGCTACGGCTACGTCAACGACTTTCCGGTCGAGCGCATCTACCGCGACGTTCGCGTCTGCCAGATCTACGAGGGCACGAGCGACGTCCAGAAGATCCTCATCGGCCGGGCGCTCGCCTGACCGGGGCGCGGCGAGGAGGGCGGATGGACGAGCGAAGCGCTCGCGAGGTCACGCTGCTCGAGGCGTTCGAGACGGCGCAGCCGACGAGCCCGAGCTGGAGCGACGACGACCGTCGCTGGGCCGACCGCGTCGCGCTCGAGGCGGCGACGCCGGGGGGCGCGCCGGCGGCGTTCGTCGCCACGCGCGCCGGCCACGCGATGCAGCGCCTCGCCGCGCGCGAGCCCGCGCTCGCCCGCTCTGGCGCGCGGCCCGCGACGCGCGCCGTCGGCTTCGTCGCGATCGCGCTGATCGCCTTCGTGCTCGGAATCGTCGCCGACGCGATCGGCAGCGGCCGGCGCATCAACCTGCTCGCGCCGCCGCTCTGGGGCATCCTGGTGTGGAATCTCGTGGTCTACGCGCTGCTGATCGTGCTGCCGCTCGTTCGGCTGGCGCGGCGCGGGCCGGTGCTGCCGGGGCCGATCGTCCGCGCCGCCGAGGCGCTGCTGCGAGTGCGCCAGCGGCTGCCGCGTGCATCGAGCGGCGGCGGTGCCGGCGCGGTGCGCCGATTCGCTGCGCTCTGGCTGGCGCGCAGCCGCGGCCTCGCGCTGCTGCGCGCCGAAGCCGCGCTGCACACCGGCGCCGCCGCGCTCGCGCTCGGCCTCGTCGCCGGCCTCTACGCGCGCGGTCTCGTCCTCGACTACCGCGCCGGCTGGGAAAGCACATTCCTCGATGCCGCGACGGCGCACGCGCTCGTTGCCGCCGTGCTCGGCCCCGCTTCCGCGCTGGCCGGGATCCCGCTGCCCGACGCCGCGTCGTTCGCGGCCTTGCGGATCGGGCCCGACGCCTCCGGCACGGGCGCGCGGGCGGCGCCGTGGATCCACCTCATCGCCCTCACGCTCGGGCTCGTCGTCATCGTGCCGCGCGTCGTCCTCGCGCTCGCCTGCGGCCTCGCTGCGGCGTGGCGATCGCGCCGCTTCGCGCTGCCGCTCGACGAGCCGTACTTCCAGCGGCTCCTCCGGCTCGGCGGCGGCGGCGCGGCGCGCGTCGTCGTCCTGCCGTACGCGGCGACGCCGTCGCCGCAGGCGACGCTCGGCCTGCGCTCGCTGCTCGCGGCGACGCTCGGCGCCCGGCTCGACGTGCGCATCGCGCCGGTCGTCCCCTTCGGCGCGGAGGACGCCGCGCCGAGCGACATCGGCGTCGACACGACGCACGCTTTCGCGCTCTTCAACCTCGGCGCGACGCCCGAGGCGGAGCACCAGACGCGCTTCCTGCGCACGGTCGCCGCCGCGCTGCCGAAAGGCGCTGTGCTCGGCGCGATCGTCGATTCGTCGGCGTTCGCGCGCCGCTTCGCCGGCCTCGACAATCGCATCGCCGAGCGGCGCGAGGCCTGGCGCGTCTGGGGCGAAGGTGCCGGCACCATGGCGCTGACCGTCGACCTCGAATCAGCCGACGCCGCCGGCGCCGAGCCCTACCTGCAGGCCGCGCTCGCCCGGCCCGCGGAGCCGCGCCAGTGAGCACCGCGCCCGACACCGTCTCGCTCAGCCTCGTCTCGCACACCAACGCCGGCAAGACGACGCTGGCGCGGACGCTCCTCGGTCGCGACATCGGCGAGGTCCGCGACGCGCCGCACGTCACCGAATTCGCCGACGCGCACGTGCTCGTCGAGACGAGCCCAGGCGACCGGCTGCTGCTGTGGGACACGCCGGGCTTCGGCGACAGCGTCCGCCTCGTGCGAAGGCTGCGCCAGGCGGAGGGTCCGATCGGCCGCTTCCTGAGCGAGGTCTGGGACCGCTGGACCGACCGGCCGTTCTGGGCCAGCCAGCAGGCGATCCGCAACATGCGCGACGAAGCCGACGCGCTGCTCTACCTCGTCAACGCGTCGGAATCGATCGAGGCGGCAGGCTACGTGCAGCCGGAGATGGAGCTGCTCGGCTGGATCGGCAAGCCGGTCGTCGTGCTCCTCAACCAGCTCGGCGCGCCGCGAGCCAGCGAAGTCGAAGCCGCCGAGGTGGCGCGCTGGCGCGCCAGCCTCGCCGCGTACGGCCACGTGCGCGCCGTCCTGCCGCTCGATGCGTTTGCGCGCTGCTGGGTCCAGGAGCTGACTTTGTTCGCGGCTGTCGAAGCGGCGCTGCCCGAGGCCGAGCGCCCGGCGATGGCGCGCTTGATCGCCGCATGGCGCGATCGACGCTTCGCGACCTTCGACGCGTCGGTGCAGGCGATCGCCGCCAGCCTGGCGCGGATCGCGACCATGAGCGAGACGGTGCCCGAAGCGGGCGGCGTGCGCGCGCGCTTGCGCCAGGCCGGCGCCGCCATCGGCATCGGCAGCGCCGAGCCCGGTCCCGCGGCGACCGCGCAGCGCTCGCTCGCCGCCCGCCT
Organism: Rhizobacter sp.; assembly: GCA_017881025.1. GTDB lineage: Bacteria > Pseudomonadota > Gammaproteobacteria > Burkholderiales > Burkholderiaceae_C > Schlegelella_A. The sequence goes on from JADGRJ010000006.1 coordinate 40,775, forward strand.
CGACGACGAGGTGCGAGCGAACACGCGCGAGCTCCTCGCCTTGCACGGCCTCGGCGGCGCGGCCGAGGGTGAGATCCGCGACCGGCTCGCCGCCGGCTACGACCTGCGCCTGCGCCTCGACGAGACGCAAGCGGCGATGTGGGGCGGCGCGGTCACCGGCGCGCTCGTCGGCCTCAAGGCCGACCTGCTGAGCGGCGGCCTGACGCTCGGCGGCGGCCTGATCGCCGGCGGCGTTCTCGGCGCGCTCGGCAGCGCCGGGCTGGCGCGCTGCGTCAATCTCGTTCGCGGCACCGGCCGCTCGTTCGTCGCCTGGAACGCGGCCGCGCTCGACACGATGACCGAGGCTGCGCTGCTGCGCCTGCTCGCGGTCGAGCATTTCGGCCGCGGCCGCGGCGACTGGGTGCAGGGCGAGGCGCCGCAACACTGGGCCGGTGTCGTCGCCGCCGCGCTCGCGCCGTTGCGCGAGGCGTTCGATGCTGCCTGGTCGGAGCGGCCGGGAAAGACGACGGGCGACGAAGCCGCGCTCGCCGCGCGGCTCGCGACTATCGTCAGCGAAGCGGCGCGCGCGTCGCTGCGCGACCTTTATCCGGACGCCGGCCTCGTCTGGCCGTCCGACCCTGCCGAGGAGCGAAACGATGAGCCTGCCAACTCCTGAGAGCGGAGCCGTTCGCGCGCTGGTGTTCGACGTCTTCGGCACCGTCGTCGACTGGCGCGGCTCGATCATCCGGGAAGGCGAGGCGCAGTCGGCGGCGAAGGGATGGCGCGTCGACTGGCCGGCCTTCGCCGACGCCTGGCGCGCCGGCTACCAGCCGGCGATGCAGCGCGTGATGCAGGCGGCGGCGAGCGGCGAGCCGGCCTGGACCAAGCTCGATGCGCTGCATCGCGGCATCCTCGACACGCTGCTGCCGCGCTTCGGTCTCGACCGCCTCTCCGAGCCCGAGCGCGAGCGGCTCAACCTCGTCTGGCACCGCCTCGATCCCTGGCCCGACGCGGTCGCCGGCCTGACCCGGCTGAAGGCGCGCTTCCCGATCGCGACGCTCTCGAACGGCAACGTCTCGCTGCTCGTCGACATGGCCCGGCACGCCCGGCTGCCGTGGGACTGCGTCCTGTCGGCCGAGCTGTTCCGCAAGTACAAGCCCGATCCGGCCGTCTACCGCGGCGCCGCCGATCTGCTCGGCGTCGCGCCAAACGAGCTGCTGATGGTGGCGGCCCACCCGAGCGACCTCGCCGCGGCGAAACGGGCGGGCCTGAAGACGGCATACGTCGACCGGCCGCTCGAGCGCGGCCCGGACGGCCCGCGCGAAGACTCGGCCGGACAGCGCTTCGACTGGGTCGCGAGCGACTTCGTCGATCTCGCCGCTCAGCTGGGCGCTTGAGTCGCCAGCCCTCCCTGGTCGTGATCGGCCCGCATTGCAGTACGCTGGCGCGATGAGCAGACCCGCCATCGATTTCTACGTCGACTTCTCGTCGCCGTACTCGTACATCGCCTCCGAATGGATCGAGGC
>JADGRJ010000254.1 GCA_017881025.1 Rhizobacter sp.
TTGGTGCCGGCTGTCCGAATCGAACGGACGACCTTCCGCTTACAAGGCGGGTGCTCTACCAACTGAGCTAAGCCGGCCGGGGCGGCGCGGCGCGAAGAGCTAGCGCCGGGCCGCGCGGCAGTATAGGTTCCGATTGCAGCCCAGAGCGGCCCGCCGCGCCGCCGAACGGCGGCGCTCGGCGCCTACTTCACGCGCTTCAGCGAAGGCCGCTTCGGGCTCGGCGGCTCGCTCGGCGGCGTCGGGTCGGACGGCGCCTCGGCATTCGATCGCGACGCCGGACCCGGGCTCGGGCTCAGCGTCAGCGCGGTGCCGCCCTTGCGCGCCGCGGCGCCGGCCGGTCCGGCCAGGCGCGGCCCGCGCGACGGCGCACCGGTGCTGTCAGGCTTGCCGTTGTCCGCCGCGTCGCCACCGGCGGCGTCGCTCGGCATCGGGAACGCCATGCCCTGGCCGTTCTCGCGCGCGTAGATCGCGATCACGTGGTCGATCGGCACCGCGATCTCGCGCGAGGTGCCGCCGAAGCGCGCCTTGAACTCGATCAGCTCGTTGCCGAGCTTGAGCGCGCTGGTCGCCTCGAAGCCGACGTTGAGGACGATCTCGTTGTTCTTGACGTATTCCTTCGGCACCTGCACGTGCTCGTCGACGAAGACGGCGATGTACGGCGTGAAGCCGTTGTCGGTGCACCAGTCGTGCAGGGCGCGGATCAGGTACGGCCGCGTCGACGTGCCGGCCGTGGCGGGTGCGATCGGCGACGTCATGCTTGTCTCTGCCTTCCTTACTTGCGCATCACCTTCTCGGACGGCGTCAGCGCCTCGATGTAGGCTGGCCGCGAGAAGATCCGCTCAGCGTACTTCAGGAGCGGCACCGCGTTCTTCGACATGTCGATGCCGTAGTAGTCGAGCCGCCAGAGCAGCGGCGCGATCGCGACGTCGAGCATCGAGAAGTCGTCGCCCAGCATGTACTTGTTCTTGAGGAAGATCGGCGCCAGCTGGGTGAGCCGATCGCGGATCTGCGAACGCGCCTTCTCGAGCTGCTTGTCGGTGCCCTTGACGCCACGGCCCTCGAGGACGTTGACGTGGGCGAACAGCTCCTTCTCGAAGTTGAAGAGGAACAGGCGCACGCGCGCGCGCGCCACCGGGTCGCCCGGCATCAGCTGCGGGTGCGGGAAGCGCTCGTCGATGTACTCGTTGATGATGTGCGACTCGTACAGGATGAGGTCGCGCTCGACCAGTATCGGCACCTCGTTGTACGGGTTCATCAGCGCGATGTCTTCGGGCTTGGCGAACAGGTCGACGTCGCGGATCTCGAAGTCCATTCCCTTTTCGAAGAGCACGAAGCGGCAGCGGTGCGAGTACGGGTCGGTGGTTCCGGAATAGAGCACCATCATGATCGAGAACTCCCAGGGATGCGAAAAATGCGGAAGGCGAAGCGGGCTGGTCGCCGGCTTCGCCTGAAGGACGCGCCGCCTCGCGAGGCGGCAGCTGGTCTAGTGGACGTTTCTCCAGTACGCCGAGCTGAGGCGCCAGGTGATCACCACGAGCAGGCCGAGGAACACCAGCACGCCGACGCCGATGCGCACGCGCGTTCCCTGCGCCGGCTCGCCCATCCATTGCAGGTAGGCGACGAGGTCGCCGACCGCCTCGTCGTACTGGCGCTCGTCGAGCGTGCCCGGCGTGATCTGCTCGAAGCCGGCGAAGCGATGCGTCGTCCTGCCTTCCGCGTGCGGATCCTTGACCTCGACGAACTTGGCGCGCCGCTCGCCCTGCAGCTGCCAGAGCGCATGCGGCATGGCGATGTCGGGGAAGGCGAGGTTGTTCCAGCCGGTCGGCTTGGCATCGTCGCGATAGAAGGTGCGCCAGAGCGTGTAGAGGTAGTCGGCGCCGCTGCCCTTGCCGACCTCGGCGCGCGAGCGCGCGATCACCGAGAGATCCGGCGGCGCGGCGCCGAACCAGTCCTTGGCCTGGCGCGGGTCGAGCGACGTCTTCATCGTGTCGCCGACCTTGTCGGTCGCGAACAGCAGGTTCTTCCTGATCTCGTCGTCGCTGAGGCCGATGTCGTGCAGGCGGTTGTAGCGCATGTACGTGGCCGAATGACAGCTCAGGCAATAGTTGGTGAAGATGCGGGCGCCGTTCTGCAGCGCCGCCGTGTCGGTCATCTTCGTGCGCGGGAACGGATCCCAGGGGTAGCCCTCGTTCGCCGATGCGGGCGCGAGCGGCAGCACGAAGCCGAGGACGACGAGCAGGCTAAGCAGGAGTTTCTTCATCGATGGGCTCTGCTGCGGCGGTCAGTGGGACTTGAACGTGACGCGGCTCGGCACCGGCTTGAAGGTGCCGATGCGGCTCCACCACGGCATCAGGAGGAAGAAGCCGAAGTAGACGAGCGTTCCGACCTGCGAGACGTAGTTGCCCGCCGTCGACGGCGGCTGAGAGCCGAGGTAGCCGAGGGCGAGGAAGAAGATCGCGAACACGGCGTAGACGTACTTGTGCCAGTCGGGCCGGTAGCGGATCGACTTGACCGGGCTGCGCTCGAGCCACGGCAGCAGGAACAGGATCAGCACCGCGCCGCCCATGACGACCACGCCCCAGAACTTGGCGTCGAAGGTCTTGAGCAGGAACACCGCGACGATCGCCGCGACGGCGATCGCGATCTTGGCCGACGCGCGGAAGCCGCCGCGCAGGATCGCCAGCGCCGCGCCGATCGCAAGGATGATCGCGAGCACGTTGACCATCAGGTCGGTGGTCGCGCGCAGCATCGAGTAGTACGGCGTGAAGTACCAGACCGGGGCGATGTGCGGCGGCGTCTTCAGCGGGTTGGCCTCGATGAAGTTGTTGAACTCGAGCAAGTAGCCGCCGCCCTCGGGCGCGAAGAAGAGCACCGCGCTGAAGATGAACAGGAACACGCTCACCGCATAGATGTCGTGCACCGAGTAGTACGGGTGGAACGGGATGCCGTCGACCGGGCGGCCGTTCGCGTCCTTGGTGTCCTTGATCTCGACGCCGTCGGGGTTGTTCGAGCCGACCTCGTGCAGAGCGATGACGTGCGCGGCGACCAGGCCGAGCAGCACCAGCGGCACGGCGATGACGTGGAAGCTGAAGAAGCGGTTGAGGGTCGCGTCGCCGACGACGAAGTCGCCGCGGATCAGGAGCGACAGGTCCGGGCCGATGAAGGGCACGGCCGAGAACAGGTTGACGATCACCTGCGCGCCCCAGTAGCTCATCTGGCCCCATGGCAGCAGGTAGCCGAAGAAGCCCTCGGCCATCATGCACAGGAAGATGCCGCAGCCGAACAGCCAGACCAGCTCGCGCGGCTTCCTGTAGCTGCCGTAGAGCAGGCCGCGGAACATGTGCAGGTAGACGACGATGAAGAACGCCGACGCGCCGGTCGAGTGCATGTAGCGGACGAGCCAGCCCCAGGGCACGTCGCGCATGATGTATTCGACCGACTCGAACGCCTTGGTGGCGTCGGGCTTGTAGTGCATCGTCAGGAAGATGCCGGTGAGGATCTGCATCACCAGCACGAGCATCGCCAGCGAGCCGAAGACGTACCAGACGTTGAAGTTCTTCGGCGCGTAGTACTCCGCCATGTGCTCGTTGAAGAGCTTGGAGAGCGGGAAGCGGTTGTCGACCCAGGTCAGCAGTTTGCGCCCGGCGCCGGCGCCCGCGGGCGCGGTTTGAAACTCAGCCATTCCTCGTGCTCCAGGAGATCCGTGGGCAGGCCATCAGGCGCGCTTGTCTTCGCCGATGACGATCCGGCTGTCGGAGAGGTACATGTGCGGCGGCACCTCGAGGTTGTCGGGCGCGGGCTTGCCCTTGTAGACCCGGCCGGCCATGTCGAAGGTCGAGCCGTGGCAGGGGCAGAGAAAGCCGCCGGCCCAGTCGTCGGGCAGCGAGGCCTGCGCGCCGGGCACGAACTTGTCGATCGGCGAGCAGCCGAGGTGGGTGCAGATGCCGACGACGACGAGGTACTCGGGCTTGATCGAGCGGTCTTCGTTGCGGGCGTAGGCCGGGGTCAGCTCGTCGGGCTTGCGCTTGGAGGTCGGGTCGGCGAGCAAGGCGTCGAGCCTGGGCAGCGCGGCGAGCTGCTCGGGCGTGCGGCGGACGATCCAGACCGGTTTGCCGCGCCACTCGACCGTGAGCTTCTCGCCCGGCTTGATGCCGCTGATGTCGACCTCGACGGCCGCACCCGCGGCACGTTCGCGCTCGGAAGGTTGGAAACTGCTGATGAAGGGGACGGCGACGAATCCCGCGCCGATGGCGCCCGCGCAACTCGATGCAATGATCCAGGTGCGCTTGCCACCGTCGATCTTCTGGTCGGTCATGTTCTTGTTCACCCCTGTCACCCCGTGATCGCTCGAACGCGACGCGGGAAGTCAACCTGCAATTCTAGCGGACGCGTCAAGCGCGAGCGGCGGCGCGCCGGCCGCCTTGACTTGTCGTCGTCGCGGCGATACTGACCGCGCGCCATTTCGGCGTGGGGAGGAGATGACGATGGGGTTCGCAACCGAGTTCAAGGAGTTCGCGTCGAAGGGCAACGTGGTCGATCTCGCGGTCGGCGTCATCATCGGCGCGGCGTTCGGGAAGATCGTCGACTCGCTGGTCAAGGACCTGATCATGCCGATCGTCGGCCGGATCTTCGGCGGCCTGGACTTCTCGAACTACTTCATCGCCCTGGCGTCGCCGCCGCCCAGCTACTCCGGGCCGATGACCTACGAAGCGCTCACCAAGGCGGGCGTTCCGCTCTTCGCCTACGGCAACTTCATCACCGTGCTGCTCAACTTCCTGATCCTCGCCTTCATCATCTTCATGATGGTCAAGCAGGTCAACCGGCTGCGCCAGACCAAGCCGGTGGTGGCGGCGACGCCGGAAGACGTCGTCCTGCTGCGCGAGATCCGCGACTCGCTCAAGCGCTGAGTTGCCGAGCGGCACGGGCGCCGTGCCCGGCGCCATCCCCCGCCCGAGCGTGACGCAGTGCCCGGGCGAGGCTCGATTTTTGGCCCCATACTAGGAGAATCTTCGCCCGCTCTCGAGGAATTCTGCCGCCCCCACGGCTCGACGCAGAGATGAATCCGATCGAACCGCGCGCCCAGGCCACGCTCGACGCGGCCATCAATCTGATCCGGACGGCAGCAGCGTCGGCGGCGATCCGCGTGGCGGACAACCTCACCGTCGCCGCGCAGAACGCGACCAAGATTTCCGAGCGCGACCAGCTCGCCACGACGCAGCAGGAGCTGCGCAGGAACCTCGGCTCGTTCCAGAACGCGTTCTACGAATCGCTGCGCGAGAAGGTCGCCAAGGACATCGCGCCGCGCGTCGACCAGAAGAGGAAGCTCGAGTCGGCAGACTGGCAGACGCTCAGCCTCGTCGACGAGAGAGAGGTCGAGGAGCAGATGAACTTCGTCCGCCTCGGCCAGATGATCTCGCACGAGTGCGAATGGCAGCTGCGCGAACTCTCCCCCTACATGGGCGCGCTGCTCCAGTCCTTGCTCGGCGAGCACCGCGGCCTGCAGCTGATCGCATTGCGCAGCCTGCCGGTCGCCGCCATCGGCGAACCGGGCGCGAAGAAGGCCGGCGCCCCCGGCGAGCCGGCGAGCGCCGCCACTCCGGCCCAGGCCGGCGCAGCACCGAACGCAGACGACGAGGCCTGGCTCTATCGCCACGGCGTCGAGATCAAGCTGCAGGGAAGCTACGCCGACATGGTCGCGTACCTGGAAGCGCTCGAGCACCTGCCGCGCCGCGTCCACTGGGGCGCGCTCGAGATCGCC
>JADGRJ010000255.1 GCA_017881025.1 Rhizobacter sp.
TCCTCTATGCGGCGCACGTCGCGGCGATGGCGCCGGCCACCAACCTGGGCGCTGCGACGCCGATCGCCATCGGTCTGCCGTCGCCGGGAAGAGAACCGGAGCCGGCGGGCCGCGCGTCGAGCGCCGCCTCGACGCCCGAGGCCGGCCATGACACGTCCACCGCCAAGCGCATCAACGACGCGGCTGCCTATATCCGCAGCCTGGCTCAATTGCGCGGCCGCGACGTCGCCTGGGCCGAGCAGGCGGTGCGCGAGTCGGTCAGCCTGAGCGCGAGCGACGCCCTGGCCCGCAAGGTCATCGATCTGGTCGCCGTCGACGTGAGCGATCTGCTGCGTCAGCTCGACGGCCGCGTGCTGCCGCTCGGCGATTCCCGGGCAGGCAGCGTGAAGCTGGCCACCGCGGAGGCCGCTGTCGTGACGCTGGAGCCCGACTGGCGCAACCGTCTGCTTGCAGTGATCAGCGACCCGAGCCTGGTGCTGATCCTGATGATGATCGGCATCTACGGCCTGCTGTTCGAGTTCATGAACCCCGGCTTCGTCGCGCCGGGAGTGATCGGCGGGGTATCGATCCTGCTGGCGCTCTGGGGGCTGCAGATGCTGCCGGTGAACTATGCCGGGCTGGCGTTGATCCTGCTGGGAATCGCGTTCTTCGTCGCCGAAGCGTTCGTGCCGAGCTACGGCGCGCTCGGCATCGGCGGGGTCGCGGCGTTCGGATTCGGCGCGCTGCTGCTGATCGACAGCGAGTTGCCGGGGTTCGGCATCCCGCTCTCGCTCATCGCCGTCGCGACGATCGTCTCCGCCGCCTTCGTCATCGGCGTCGCCGGCATGGCGGCGAAGGCGCGGCGGCGGCCTGTGGTGAGCGGCACGGCGCGAATGATCGGCACCCTCGGCGACATCATCGAGTTCGGCGGCGGCGAAGGATGGGCCAGCGTCGACGGCGAGCGCTGGCACGTGCGGGCTGCTCAGCCGTTGCACGCCGGACAGCGCGTTCGCATCACCCGGATCGACGGCCTCACGCTCGAGGTGAGCCCGGTCGCCGAAGCAGCAACCTCGGAAGGAATCTCGCGATGATCGCAGTCCCGATCGGAATTACGGCGGTCCTGATCCTGCTCGCCCTCATTGCGGCCAGCTCGCTGCGCATCCTGCGCGAGTACCAGCGCGGCGTGGTGTTCCAGCTCGGGCGCTTCTGGCGCGTCAAGGGGCCGGGCCTGGTCATTCTCATTCCCGGCATCCAGCAGATGGTCCGCATCGACCTGCGCATCGTGGTCGTTGACATCCCGAGCCAGGACGTGATCTCGCGCGACAACGTGACGTTGAAAGTCAACGCCGTTCTGTACTTCCGCGTCGTCGATCCAGAGCGGGCGGTGATTCAGGTCGAGAACTTTCTCGCCGCGACCAGCCAGCTCGCGCAAACCACCTTGCGCACGGTGCTCGGCAAACACACCCTCGACGAGATGCTCTCCGAGCGGGAACGGCTCAACCTCGACCTGCAGAAGATCCTCGACAGCCAGACCGATGCCTGGGGCATCAAGGTCGCCAACGTCGAGATCAAGCATGTCGACCTCAACGAAACCATGATCCGGGCCATCGCCCGTCAGGCAGAAGCCGAGCGCGAGCGGCGCGCCAAGGTCATCCACGCCGAGGGTGAGCTGCAGGCCGCGGAGAAACTGGCGCAAGCAGCGGAGATCCTCGCGCGACAACCGCAGGCCATCCAGTTGCGCTATCTGGAAACGTTGACGGTGATTGCGGCCGACAAGAACTCGACGATCGTCTTCCCATTGCCGATGGACATCATCGCGCCGCTGCTCGAGGCGGTGAAGCGAAGCGGGCCAGCCTCTGGTTGACGCGCCCCGCCCTTCGGCGTAGTGTTTTTGCCCCCGGTGGCGGCTCGACGTCTCGTCGAACCGATTTCCGCAGCGCCGATCCGCGCGGGGAAACTCCCGTCGGCCTCCGGGACGCTCTCGAGGGGAAACACATGAAGAAGTGGCCGCAGTTCTTCGCCTCGGTGCTTTTCCTGCCCTGGCTCGCGGGGCCCGCTGACGCAACGGTCATTGCCGGCAGCGTCACCGGCGGGACGGCTTTCGCGGCGGGCGGCACGTTCATCAAGCTCACGCCGCCGTTGGCGAACCCGTTCGGCCCGCCCAACAGCGTCGGCGACGACACGTTCCAGACTCCCAATCTCTACGCGTTCGACGAGGACCAGAACATCGTGCTCGCGGCCCCGCTCGACGTCGACGTCGGCAACGGGCCCCTTCCGATCGGCACGACCGTGGCAAGCCACTACGTGTTCTTCGATCCGGGTCCGACGCAGACGATGGTCGCCACGGTGACGTTCGATGCCCCCGTGCTCGCCATCCTGACATCGACGGCCCGCCTGGCCGCCAGCGACTTCCTCGCCAATACCGGTGTCAACTACCTCAACCCGGGCTTGCGCGGGCTGGAGGTCGGCGACCTGGTCACGATCAGCGGTCCGAATCAGATCACGTTCGCAACCTCGGCGAGCACGCCCGGCGACTACGTCCGCGTGCTCACCGCGTTCTCGCCCGCTGCCGCCATTGCCGAGCCGACGACTCTGCTCCTGCTGGGCATCGGCATGGCCGCGGTGGGGGCGGCGGCGCGGCGCAGAAAGCAGTAGTCGAAGCCCTGGCGCAGCATGCGCGCTGGTGCAGCGCCTAGCCGAGCTTGCCGAGCGTTCCTGTCGCCTCGGCGAGGAGGTAGTAGAACGCCACGCGACTCTTGCGCCTCGTGGCTTTCATCTTCTCGACCACCGACTTGATGCCCTCGTCGGCGGCCGCTGCGGAAAGGCCGAGCTTCTTGGCTGCAAAGCCGTCGCGAACCGTGGCCAGTTCCTTGGGATCGGACGTGGACACGAGAGAGGAATCGGCCCCGCGCAGGGCGATCCCGCAATACTTGACGATCGCAGCGACGGCCGCTTCGTTCACGTTGGAGGTGTGCTCCTTGACGGCGGCAAGATGGTCGCTCATACGACGCTCCTATTGGACGCCGGGCATTCTGCGCAAGTCATCTTCGCACCGCGAACACCGCGCTGCAACCGCGAACCTTCTGCGCCGACTCGACTTTGCGCGTCGGTTGATCCAGAACAAGCTCAGGCTTGCGCGACGTCGACCCATTCCGCGTCGGCGAGCTGAACCAGCCGCTCCGGCGCGATGCGAAGCGCGTGGTGCGTGTCGCCGGCCGCCGGCACGACGACGTCGAATCGGCGCAGCGACACGTCGGCGTAGACGCGCAACGACCGCGGCAGCCCGAACGGGCAGACGCCACCGACCGGATGGCTGGTCGCCTCGAGCACCTCCGCCGCGTCGAGCATCTTGGCCTTGGCGGCGAAGCGATCCTTGTACTTGCGGTTGTCGAGACGCGCCTCGCCGCTCATCACGAGCAGGATGACGTCGCCGTTCAGCCGCAGCGACAGCGTCTTGGCGATCCGCGCCGGCTCGACGCCGTGCGCCGCCGCGGCGAGCGCGACCGTCGCGGTGCTCGTCGTCGCCTCGAGGATCTCGATGTCGGGGGCGCGCTCGGCGAGGAAGGCGCGGACGGATTGGAGGCTCATGGTTCAGGTGGGAGATTCAGGCGCCGACGGCGGCCTTTCGGGGAGCTTCAAGGTCTTCATGATCGGAACGGGGAGACTAGATTGAAGTCGACGCTTGGCCTCCCCTATTCTGCTGACGAGGTCGTCGACCTTGCGCAGGTACTGAGGCAGGCCCTGCTCCCGCAGCCCGTCAGCCGCGCGATACAGGTCGTCGAAGATCGGCAGACGACGTCGATGCACCTGCGCGCCGCATCGGCGCGATCGCGCCGCGACGCGAACGAGCCTGGCCGAAGAGGCCTCGACGGCTTCGATGAATCGGCTCAGTGCCGTTTCGCGGCCGCAGACGACGAGGACGGCGAGTGCGTCTTCGAGCCGAGCGACTTCGCGCGGCCACCGGGAGATCGAGCGTGCCTGGCGCAAGACGTACTCTTCGGCCAGCCGCAGCTCGGCGACGGAGCTGACCGAGTGCCAGGCGGGACGTCGCCCCGAGGGCGACGACGCGCCGACGCCTGCGGGGCCCGCCTCGAGCCCGGCGACATGCATCTGCACCGACAGATCGTCCAGCCACGAGAGCGCGCCGGCGACATCGCCCGGATAGGTCTTGCCGCCTGGAAGGCGCGCCGTCCATTCGTAGTCCTTGACGAAGGAATAGCTCTCGTACGTGGTCGCGGTGGAATCGAAGAGACGGCTCACCATCGAGGGATGCAGCGACAGGGTCGCCCTCACCGCCGGATCCAGTGAACCGAAGTTCACCATCGCATGACGCGGCGCCGGGTCGGCCCAGAAGAAGTCGCCCTGCAGCGCGTGGTGGGGCAGCAGCGTCGGCTCGGGATCGGGCTTGCCCGGCAGCTTGTTGAAACGGATCTGCTCCGGCGTTTCCGCACCGACGTCGTCGACTTCATCGGCCATCCACCACAAGGCCAGGTCCGAGAGGTGCGTCTCCTGGTAGCCGCCACCGACGTCGGCGTGGGCGCCGGCGAACCAGACCTGCTTGAGATCCTGGCCTTCCAGGGGCGCGTCCCACAGCAGCGGCTCGAACTTCCGCCGCAGCTCATGGCCGGCCAGCGCATGCCGGCCCCGCTGCACGTTCGCAGGCAGGGCAGCTGCGGCGTGGTGCATCGTGTGGCGGCGAACGAACGGGACCTGCGCGTTGCTGAGCTTGACGCCCGCCACCTCGAGCTCGCCGATGCCGAGCGCCTCCACGGTGTCCCAGACACCGAGGAAGTGCAGCCTGACGTTCGTCGCCTTGTGGAAATCGGTGGCCGGCGCCGGCGCCGAGCGCCGCGTCATCCGGCGCAGGAACTTCGCGAGGAACTCGCGCGCCTTGGGGTCACGCTGCCGGTAGATCTCGTAGGCCTTGTCGACCAGGCGACGCGCATCGGGTCCGTTCGCCTTGCTCTGCAGCAACAGGCCGACGGCATCGATGAACCCGGCGAGCGAGCGCGCCTCGAAGGCGCCCCGGCTGAAGCCGAACAGATAGACCTGGTCGCCCGGCACGTAGTGGCGGCAGATGAACCCGTAGCCTTCGCGAATCCGGTCGGCGACGCCCCAGCCGACGGCGCTGGCGCCGAACTTGAGCGCGAGTCGCTTCGGAATCGCCTGCACGAGCCGGGCGAGCCGTTTGGCAGGACCGCTGGGCGGATTCCATTCCCTGATCCTGGACAGACGCAGGTCGTCTGCCGGCGCCTCGACGGCTTCGTCGCGCATCGTCCCGACACCGCGAACGTAGAGCACCGTCTCTTCGTCGCCGTCGTGACGCTTCGCCGCGGCGCGGTAGAGCTTCCAGACGTTGGTGTCCTTGCGAATGCGCTGGTCGGAAGGCTTGTTCCGCGTTCCGTCCATGAACACGAGGATGTTCTTGCCCATGTCGTTTCCGATGTCGGCGGCGCGAAGGAAGTGGCCGCCCTCCCGGTCGTTCCGTCAGAGCGTGCTCACCAGGTGCCCGCCATCGACCGGAATGACCACCCCGGTCATGTACGACGACGCATCCGAGGCGAGGAGCAGGAGCGGGCCGTCGAGCTCGGCGAGCTGGCCGACGCGCCGTTGCGGGACGCGCGCGACGATCGCCTGGCCGGCGGGCGAGCGCAGCAGGTCGCGGTTGATGTCGGTCTCGAAGTAGCCGGGCGCGATCGCGTTGACGCGGATGCCGTGCTCGGCCCATTCGAGCGCGAGCGCCT
>JADGRJ010000256.1 GCA_017881025.1 Rhizobacter sp.
CGATGTCGACCGTCGGCTCCTTGCCGAGGTTGCTGGAGACCAGTTTCGGAAAGGCGATGATCAGCCCGACCATGATGATCTGGATGATGACGAACGGCACCGCGCCCCAGTAGATCTGGCCGGTGGTGACGCGAGTGATGCGCCTGGTCGTGATCTTGTCGTCGTAGTCGTCCTGCGGCGCGACGCTGCGCAGGTAGAAGAGCGCAAAGCCGAACGGCGGGTGCATGAACGAGGTCTGCATGTTGACGGCGAGGAGCACGCCGAACCAGACGAGGTCGATGCCGAGCTTGTCGGCGACCGGTGCGATCAACGGAATGACGATGAACGAGAGCTCGAAGAAGTCGAGGAAGAAGGCGAGGAAGAAGATCAGGATGTTGACGACGATCAGGAAGCCCAGCTGGCCGCCCGGCAGGCCTGTCAGCAGGTGCTCGACCCAGACCGGCCCGTCGACCGCCTGGAACGACAGGCTGAAGACGGTCGAGCCGATCAGGATGAAGAGCACGAAGCTCGAGATCTTCATCGTCGTGTCCATCGCCTGGCGCATCAGCTTCAGGTCCATGCGCCGGCGCGCCAGCGCCATCACGAGGGCGCCGACCGCGCCCATCGCGCCGCCTTCAGTCGGGGTCGCGACGCCGAGGAAGATAGTGCCGAGGACGAGGAAGATGCGGGCGAGCGGCGGGATCAGGACGAAGGTCACGCGTTCGGCCATGCGCGACAGCAGGCCAAGCTTGAGGACCCGGTTGGCGACCGCGAGCAGGAACGCGATGCCGACGCCGACACACATCGAGACGACGATCCGCTCGTCGGTCGCGGTCGTTTCCGGCCGCGTCTCGGCGAATAGCAACGCGCCGGCGACCGAGACCACGAGGACGGCGAGGAGCGAGCGCAGCCCGCTCGTGCCGTCGGGCTCGCGGATGGTCCGCGCCTCCGCGGGCAGCGCGGGCGCCCACTGCGGCTTGGCGATGCTGACGATCATCACGTACAGGATGTACATGGCGGTCAGCGTGAATCCGGGAATGAACGCTCCCTTGTAGAGGTCGCCGACACTGCGCCCGAGCTGATCGGCGAGGACGATGAGGACGAGCGACGGCGGGATGATCTGCGCCAGCGTGCCGGAGGCGGCGATGACGCCGCTCGCGAGGCGCCGGTCGTAGCCATAGCGCAGCATGATCGGCAGCGAGATCAGGCCCATCGAGATCACCGACGCGGCGACCACGCCGGTGGTCGCGGCGAGCATCGCGCCGACCAGGATGACGGCGTAGGCGAGGCCGCCGCGGATCGGTCCGAACACCTGGCCGATCGTGTCGAGCAGATCCTCGGCCATGCCGGAGCGCTCGAGGATCAGTCCCATCAGCGTGAAGAACGGGATCGCGAGCAGAGTGTCGTTCTGCATGATCCCGAAGATGCGCAGCGGCAATGCCTGCAACAGGGTCTGCGGCATCAGGCCCATCTGGACGCCGATCACGCCGAAAAACAGGCCGCAGGCGCCGAGCGAGAACGCGACCGAGTAGCCGAAAAGCAGGAAGACGATCAGGCTGACGAACATGATCGGCGCCATGTTCGAGCCGATGAATTCCATCATGGCGTCTTCCCCAGGGCCGCTTGTTCGCGCGCCGCGGCCTCACTCTTGAGCAGCATGAATTCGGCGAGCTGCTCTTCGTCGCTCTTGCCCTCCGGCTTTTGCGTCGGGTCGGGAATGAGACCCCGCAGGAACGCGATCCGCTTGATCAGCTCGGAGATTGCCTGGATGCCGAGGAGCGCGAAGCCGAGCGGCAGCATGGCGAAGACCGGCCAGCGGATCAGCCCGCCGGCATTCGATGAGTATTCGTTCATCACGTACGACCGGATCGCGAGCGGCAGAGACAGGTGGATAACGACGTACACCAGGGGCAGTACAAAGCCGGCAAGGCCGATGATGTCGATCCAGATCTGCGTGCGCTTCGAGAAGCGGCCCGAGATCACATCGATCTTCACGTGCCCCTGGCGCAGCATCGTGTATCCCGCGGCGAGCAGGAACACCGCGGCGAACAGGTACCACTGGATCTCGAGGTAGGCGTTCGAGCTGGTGTTGAACGCCTTGCGGACGGCCGCGTTGATGGCGCTGATCAGGACCGCGCCGAGGACGAGCCAGGCGACCCAGCGACCGATCCACTCGGTGCCGCGATCGATCAGCCTTGACAGGGTGAGAAGGGGCGCCACGGTGTCTCCATCGGGTCGAAGAATCGAGGCTCGGCGGACGGACCCCGCGAAGCGCCGCCTAATGTATCTGCGCGGGCCGACGTCACGACGCCTGTCGTCGGCCGATCGGGAAACTCCTAGGTGCCGGCCGGGCGCGTCGACTTACCGTTTCCGCCCCGGGGCGCCCGGCCGACGAGGAGACGAGATGAATCCTGCCCACCGCGTATCGCTTCGATCTCTCTTCGTCGCCGCGGTCGCCGCCGTCGTCGCCGCATGCGCCTCGACCGGCGACGACGCCACGGCGACGCTGGCGCGATCGGCGCAGGCCATGGGGTCGTCGGGGCTGAAGACCTTGCGCTACGCCGCCAGCGGCACCGGCTACACCTTCGGCCAGGCGTACACGCCAGGCGGCGTCTGGCCGAAGATCACCGTGCACTCGATGACGCGGACGATCGACTACGACAGCGGCGCGATGCGCGACGAGATCGTGCTCAGCCGCGCCGAGCCGCTCGGCGGCGGCGGCTATCCGGTCTCGGGGGAGCAGCGCAACGATCAGTTCGTCAACGGCGAGATCGCCTGGAACCAGACCGGGACGACGGTCGCGCCGGGCCCGCGCTTCGTCACCGAGCGGATGCACCAGTTGTGGATCACGCCGCACGGCGCGCTCAAGGCGGCGCAGCGCAATCGCGCGACGACGCGGCGCACCAGCGACGGCGCCAGCGCCGTCTCGTTCAGCCAGCCGGGCCGTTTCAGCGCGACCGTGCTCGTCGGCGCCGACGGCCTCGTCACGCAGGTCGACTCGGTCTTCGCCGACCCGGTGCTCGGCGACACGCGCGCGGTCACGACGTACTCCGACTACCGGGATTTCGGCGGCGTGAAGTTTCCGACACGTGTCCGCCAGACGATGGGCGGCTACCCGGTGCTCGATCTCGTCGTCACCGAGGTCCAGCCCAATCCAGGCGTCGCGCTCGACGTTCCCGAGGCGGCGCGCAACCAGGCCGAGCGCGTCACTGTCGAGCGTCTCGGCGCCGGCGTCTGGTTCGTCGGCGGCGGCTCGCACAACAGCGTCGCGATCGAGATGGCCGATCACCTCATGCTGGTCGAGGCGCCGCTCACCGACGCGCGAACGCTCGCCGTCATCGAGCAGGTGAAGTCGCTGGCGCCGGGCAAGCCGATCCGCTACGTCGTCAACAGCCACGGCCACTTCGATCACTCGGGCGGCGTGCGCGCGGCCGTCGCGGAAGGGGCGACCGTCGTCACCGGCGCCGCCAACGTGCCGTATTTCGAGCGCGCCTTCGCGGTGCCGAACAGCGTGCGCCCCGACCGGCTGGCGCAGGCGGGCAAGGGCGCGAAGTTCGTCGCCGTCGGCGACAAGCTGGCGATGGCCGACGCGATGCGCGCGATCGAGTTCCACGCCATCGCCGGCTCGCCGCACGCCGAAAGCTTCCTGATGGTCTACCTACCGCAGGAAAGGATCCTGATCGAAGCCGACGCGTTCACGCCGGGTGCACCCGGCGCGGCGCCGCCCGCGACGCCGAACCCGAACCACCTGAACCTGATCGCGAACATCGAGCGGCTCGGCCTGCCGGTCGATCGGATCGTGCCGCTGCACGGGCGGGTCGTGCCGGTGGCCGACCTGTACGCGGCGACGGGCAAGACCTCGCCCAGGTAGCGACCACGGCCGCGACCGGCGTCGCCGTCGTTCAGGGCGGCGGTGGGGTCGCGGCGCTGAAGAGCTTGCCCGAGCGCGCGCCCGAGCGGCAGAAGGCGAGGATCGGCTTCGGCAGCGTCGCCAGCAGGCGGGCGAAGCGGGCGATCTCGTCGGCGCTCTGCAAGTTCGGCGCGACCGGCAGCCACGCGTACTCGAGACCGGCGGCGCGTGCCGCTGCCTCGACGCTCGCCGACGTCGGCTGGCCCAGGCCGCCTTCGAAATCGGGGCGGTTGTTGATGACGCTGCGAAAGCCGGCCGCGGCCGCTTCGGCCATCGCTTCCGGCCCGAGCTGCGGCGCCACCGAGACGTCGTTCGACAGGGTCTTGACGGTAAGGGCCATCGCGGCGCTCCCGGGAATGAATGAAGTGCGGCGAAGGAGCCGGCGTCAGCGCGCGAGCGCCGCCTTCACGGCCGCCGACACCAGCGCCATCTCGGCGCGGCCGGCGAAGCGCGCCTTCGCGGCGGCCATGACCCTGCCCATGTCGGCGGCTCCGCTCGCTCCGGTCTCGGCGACGAGCGCGGCGACTTCGGCGGCGATCGCATCCGCGCCGAGCCGCGCGGGCAGGTAGCCTTCGAGCACTTGCAGCTCGGCCTTCTCCTTGTCGACCAGATCCTGCCGGCCGCCGGCGGTGAACTGCTCGATCGAGTCCTTGCGCTGCTTGACGAGCTTGTCGACGATCGCGACGACCGCCGCGTCGTCGAGGACGATCCGCTCGTCGAC
This sequence comes from Rhizobacter sp., assembly GCA_017881025.1. Lineage (GTDB taxonomy): Bacteria > Pseudomonadota > Gammaproteobacteria > Burkholderiales > Burkholderiaceae_C > Schlegelella_A. The sequence goes on from JADGRJ010000256.1 coordinate 4,611, forward strand.
CTCGCGCTGCTTGACGGCCGCGAGCAGGCCGCGGATGGCGAGCAGGCGCGGTGCGTCCTTGGCGCGCATGGCGGCCTTCATGTCGTCGGTGATGCGGTCCTTCAGGCTCATCGAGGCTCCTGCGTGGTGGCTTCCCAGAAGCGACGAAGCCCGCAGGCGGCGGGCTTCGGGCGCGGTCGATCGAAAAGGCGTTCCTAGAACAGCTTCTTCGGCAACTGCATGCTGCGGACGCGCTTGAAATGGCGCTTCACGGCGGCCGCCTTCTTGCGCTTGCGCTCGGCGGTGGGCTTCTCGTAGAACTCGCGGGCACGCAGGTCGGTCAGCAGGCCGAGCTTTTCGATGGTGCGCTTGAAGCGGCGAAGAGCGACGTCGAACGGCTCGTTTTCCTTGACGCGAACGGTGGTCATCTAGTCTGTGCGGGAATTGCGAAAAGAGGACGATTATAGCCCGCCACGCCCGGTGGAGCAATTCGCCGCCAACGCCCGGGCGCAGGCGGCCGCGCTGGCCCAGGCCCATTGGAAGTTGTAGCCCCCCAGCCAGCCGGTCACGTCGACGACCTCGCCGATGAAATGCAGGCCCGGAACGAGGCGGCTTTCGCAGTTGCGCGAGTCGAGGTCGCGGGTGTCGACGCCGCCGGCGGTGACCTCGGCCTTGCGGTAGCCCTCGGTGCCAGTCGGCACCGGCGTCCAGCGGTGCAGGCCGGCCGCCAGGGTGGCCAGGTCTCGGTCGCGGAGGTCGGCCATCGGCCGGTCGGCGATCGCAACAGAGGCGACCGCGCGGTCGGCGACCGGAGGGGCGACGTCGGATCGATCACCGTCTGGAGGTCTCGCCAGCCAGGCGTCGGCGAGCCGGCGCGGCAGCAGCCCGGCGAGCACCGAGCCGAGCCGGCGCCGCGTCGCCTTGGCTTCGGTGAAGGCGCGGGCGAGGTCCTGGCCCGGCGCGAGATCGATGATGATTTCCTCGCCCGCTCGCCAATAGGTCGACGCCTGCAGCGCCGCCGGGCCGCTCAGGCCGCGGTGGGTGAAGAGCAGGTCGTCGAAGAACTCGGCCCGGCCGGCGCTCGAACCCGCCTCGATGCGGACCGGCAGCGA
>JADGRJ010000257.1 GCA_017881025.1 Rhizobacter sp.
AGCACGGGCGCGATCAGCGCTCGATCCAGCGCGCGCCGTCGCGAACGAAGCGTTCCCTGCTCTGCAACGCGAAGGCGTTGGCATCGTCGCGCCACGACATCCGCTCGACGGCGATCTGGTCGTTTCGCACGCGCAGGACGTTGAACGAGTTCTCCTCGCCGCGTCCGCGGGTCGAGGTCGCCGTCCCGGCTTGGACGACGAGCGCCGAGTAGCCGGCGATCTCGTGGCGGCCGGCGGTCGACCCGGCCTCGCTCATGTGGAAGTGGCCGGACAGGAGCAGGTCGACGCCGCAGCGCGAGAACACTTCCATCGCCTCGCGCGCGCGGCCGACGAGATCGACGTCGCCGGACTGGTCGGGAAGGTCGAACGGGTGGTGGGTGACGACGACCTTGAGCACCGATTCGCCGAGCGGCTCGAAGCGGCGCTTGATCGCCGCCATCTGCTCCTCGTTGATCCGGCCGTTCTTGAAGGTCAGCGAGCGCGCCGTGTTGACGCCGAGGACGGCGATCTCGCCGTCGACGAACGACGGCTCGAGGTCGGGCTCGATGATGCGACGGTACTTGCCGAGCGGGCTGAGGAAGCGCTCCCAGACCCGGTAGAGCGGCACGTCGTGGTTGCCGGGAACGACGACCTGCGGGCGCGGCAGGCGATCGAGGAAGGCGCGCGCCTCCTCGAACTGGCGCTTGCGCGCGCGCTGCGTGAAGTCGCCCGAGACGACGACGAGATCGGGCTTCGCTTCGGCCACCGAGGCAAGCAGCGGCTCGATCAGGGCGGCGTCGACACGCCCGAAATGGAGGTCGGAGAGATGGACCAGGGTTCGCATCGGCGAGGTTCCCCTCAGGTGGCGGCGTCGACCAGAGGTCGAATGACGAGCAGGCTGGCCGGGCGGACGCGGTAGCGCAGCGGCGGCGTCATCACGCTCACCTCGCCATCGGTCGCGACGCGCAGGCGACGGCGCCGGCTCTGGATGACGATGTCGGTGGCGAGGATCGCGTCAAAATCGCGCGCCTGGCGCAGGCGGCCGGTGAGGGCGCGAAGCGCGAGCTGGAGCAGCCGCAAGCGGCCCGGCCGCTGCGCGACGTAGAGGCTCAGCCGGCCGTCGTCGATGCCCGAGCGCTCGCCGATCGCGAAGCCTTCCATGCGGTACTCGTTGTTGCCGATGAAGACGAAGGGCGTTCGGCGCAACACCTCCTTGCCGTCGACGACCAGGGCGACGCCGAGGAACGGAAAGCGCCGCAGCGCCGCCAACGCGGCCCACGCGAACGCCGGCCACTTGCCCCGGCCCAGGCGCTTCTGCTGGCGCTCGCGATCGCGAACGATGTCGGGGTAAAGGCCCAGGCTCGAGTTGTTGACGAAGATCCGGCCGTTGACCTCGCCGACGTCGACCCGCGCCACGTGCCCTTGCGCCAGGAGCGCCACCGCGTCGTCGAGCTCGAGCGGAACGCCGAGGTCCTTGGCGAAGTGGTTGAGGGTGCCGAGCGGAAGGACGCCGAAGACGATGCCGCTGTCGACCAGAGCCGCCGCGACGGTGCTGACCGTGCCGTCGCCGCCGCCGGCGACGATCAGCCGCGGCCGGCGCGCGATGGCGGTGTCGATCGCGGCGGCGATGGCGTCGCCGCCTTCGGCGAGCTCGATCTCGGCCTGCAGGCCGGCGGCCTGGAACAGGCGCGAGAGCCGGTCGACGAGCGCCTGGTCGTTGCCGTTCCCGGAGCCGGCGTTGACGATGACGATCACGTCACGGTTCATGGCCGTCCGCGAACGATCATGCGCGAGCGCCGTCTGGCACCGCCGGTCCGGCCTTGAGCGGCACGCGGCCCCAGTACACGGTCAACGCGCTCAGGCAGAGTGCCAGCCAGGCGACGCCTTCGGCGAACGCTGCGGCGACGTCGCTGAGGTAGTGGACGCCGAGGTACATCCGCGTGAAGGCGACGAGCGCGATCGCAACAGCCGCGGCGAACGAGACGGCGAAGCGCACGAGCGGCCGGCGCGTTCGCGTGAAGACCCAGGCGACGACGAGGCCGTACATGAGCGTGCTGCCGGCGACGTGACCGCTCGGGAAGCTGTAGCTCGTCAGCGTCAGCAGCGGCTCGTCGAGGACCGGCCGGGCGCGGTGGAAGGCGAGCTTCATCAGGACGTTGAGGGCGAGGCCGCCGCCCATGCAGACGAAGACCGTCGCGACGCGGCGCCATTGGCGCTGCCAGGCGAGCGCCGCGGCGACGACGGCGCCATAGCACGACACCGCGATCGTCGAGTGCAGGTCGGTGATCAGGAGCATCCAGCGCGTCAGCGCCGGCGTCGCTAGCGTGCGCAGCCAGCGCGCGACCTCGACGTCGAGCACGGTCAGTCGATCGCTGGTGGCGACGTCTTCGGCGATCGCGCCGAACAGCCACGCCGAGGCGATGAGCAGGAGCGCGCCGATGCCGAGACGCAGCGCGAGCTGGGCCCGCCGCGACCCGTCGACTGGCGGCGAAGACACGGCCGCGGCCGACGGCCTGCTAGAGGTCCCTCGGCAACGGCAGCAGCTGCCCGTTGCCATCGCGCGGCGCCGTCGCGGCGATCACGCCGCAGGCGATTCGCGCGCCCGAGTTGCCGGTCGGCTGGGTCGTGTAGTCGTCGGCGCTCAGATGGACGATCAACGCCTTGCCGGCGAACCCGGCCGGCCCGTCCGGAACCGCGCGCAGGCGCGCGTCGATCGTCGCGGTGCCTGCGGCGTCGGCCTTCAGCGCCGGCAGGTCGCCGGCGTGATGCTCGCCGGCCGGCGGCCCGTGCGGCTTGCCGGTCGGGTTGAAGTGACCGCCGGTGCTCATGCCGTCGCCGCTCGAGCAATCGCCTTTCTCGTGGACGTGGAAGCCGTGCTCCTGGTTCGGCGTCAGGCCGCTGACGCGGCCGCGGATGCGGACGTCGGCGCCGTCGGCGATGAACCAGACCGTTCCCGCCGCAGTGTTGCCGCGCGTCGGCTGCAGGGTGGTGGCGACGTACGACGGCGGCGCCGGCGTCGCGCAGCCGAAGCCGAGCAGCGAGGCGAGGAGTGGCAGGGCGGCGGGGTGCGTTTTCATCGGCGGTCTCCGGTCGGGGTGGTGCCGGACCATGATATCGACGCCCGGCCGCGCGCAGCGTCGGAGCGCGCCGACGCGATCAGTAGGTGGCGCGGCCGCCCGACAGATCGAACACCGACGCGGTGCTGAACGAGCACTCCTCCGACGCCAGCCAGGCGACCATCGCCGCCGCCTCCCGAACCTCGAGGAAGCGCCCCATGGGAATCTTCGAGAGCATGAAGTCGATGTGCTGCTGCGTCATGGTCGCGAACATCGCCGTCTTCGCCGCCGCCGGCGCGACCGCGTTGACGAGGATGCCCTTGCCGGCGAGCTCCTTGCCGAGCGACTTGGTCAGGGCGATCAGGCCGGCCTTGGACGCGCTGTAGTGCGAGGCGTTCGGGTTGCCTTCCTTGCCCGCTACCGAGGCGATGTTGACGATCCGGCCGTACTTCTTTTCGATCATGTGCGGCACGACGGCGCGGCAGACGAGGTAGGGCGCGACGAGGTTGACCTCGATGACGCGGCGCCAGACGTCGGGCGAAAGCTCCCAGGTCGGCGCGTTGCCGCCGGTGATGCCGGCGTTGTTGACGAGGATGTCGATCTTGCCCGCCGCGCCGATCGTTCGCGCCGTCACGGCCGCGACGGCGCTCTCGCTCGTCAGCTCGACCTGCTCGGTGAAGACGCGGCCGGCGCTGCCGAGCGAGGCCTTCGCCTCGGCGAGCTTGGCGGCGTCGGCGTCCCAGAGCGAGACCGCGGCGCCCGAGGCGAGCATGCGCTCGGCGATGGCGTAGCCGATGCCCTGGGCTCCGCCGGTAATGACGGCGACGCGGCCGTCGAGATCGATCTTGTTCATGCGTGGCGTTCCTTGGCGAGGCCCTTGAGCGATTGCGCGGCGTCGGGGCCGGCGCGGCAATCGGCGATGTACTGGCGGATGATGTCGGCGAAGCTCTTGTCGGGCTTGAGGCCGAGGCGGGCGGCGCGCGCGGCGGTCGAGCCTTTCGGCCAGTTGGCGACGATGCCGGCGATGGTCTCGTCGCGAACGAAGCGGACGCGCTCGCGCACCTCCGGGCCGGCGACTTCCTCGAGCGCCGCGAGCATCTCGGCGACGGTCGCGTTGACGGCCGGCAGGTTGAGGGCGAGGCGGCCGCCGAGCTGCTCGACGCTCGCCTCGTAGATCGCGATCAGGCCTTCGACCGTTCGCGCCGCCGACGTGAGCGGGTGCGAGACCTCGGACGAGACCGGGCAGATCGCCTCGACCCCGGCGAGCGGCTCGCGCACGATGCCGGAGAAGAACGACGACGCGGCGCCGTTCGGCCGGCCCGGCCGTACGGTGACCGTCATCAGGCGCGCCGAGCGGCCGTCGACGAAGCCCTTTCTCGAATAGTCGGCGACGAGGTGCTCGCAGACGAGCTTGTGGGTGCCGTACGAGGTCTTCGGGGTCGTGAGCGTGTCGTCGCCGACGAGCGGCGGCAGCGGCACCGAGGGGTCGGGGCCGAACACCGCGACCGAGCTCGAGAAGACCAGCTTCGCCGGTGCCTTGCCGCGCCCGGTCGCGGCGCGCAGCGCATCGAGGAGGGCGCGCGTGGTGTCGATGTTCGAGCGCAGGCCGAGGTCGAAGTCGGCCTCGCACTCGCCCGACACCGCCGAGGCGAGGTGGAAGACGCCGTCGAAGCCTTCCTTGCCGAGCGCCTCGCACTGGCCGGCGAGGGCGCCGACGCGGGCTTCGACGCGGCGGTCGCTCGTCAGGTCGGCGCGCGGCGCGACCTGGTCGGCGAGGACGATGCGCTCGATCGGCGTGCCGCCGAGCTGGCCGCGCGCGAGCAGCGCGCTGGCGAGACGCGAGCCGATGAAGCCGCCCCCGCCGGTGATCAGGATCTTCATCGGCACGTGCTCCTCTCGGTGACCATGATCGGTTCGGCGCTGCGCATGCGGCGGTCGCCGCGGCGCATGTGCTGGACGGCGCGGCGGCGCGCGAGGGCCGGGTCGCCAGCGGCGATCGCTTCGACGATCGCGGCGTGCTCGATGCGGACGGCCTCGACGAAGTCGGCGCGGGTCGCGTCGTTGCGGCGCGTCACGCGCATCGCCTCCTTCGTGTACTGCTCGAGGAACTCGAGCAGGCGGCCGAAGTGCGGGTTGCCGGCGGCCTCGGCGAGGAGGCGATGGAAGGCGAGGTCTTCCTCGACGCCGTCGCGCGACTCGGCGGCGCTGCGATCGATCGCGCGCAGGGCCTTCCTCAGCGCCGTGACCTGGGCCCGGCTGGCGCGCTCGGCGGCGAGCGCCGCCGTCTCGGCCTCGAGCGCGCGGCGCACCTCGCGAACGCGCAGGACGTCGTCGATCGAATCGATCAGGGCGAGGTCGAGGGTGAAGGCTTCGCCCGTAGGCGCCGCGGTGACGTAGACGCCCGAGCCCTGGCGCGAGCGGACCAGGCCGCGCGACCGCAATTGGTGCACGGCCTCGCGAACGACGGTGCGCGAGACGCCGTGCGTCTCGGCGAGGCGCTGCTCGGTGGGCAGGCGGTCGCCGGGACGAAGGGCGCCGGCGTCGATCTGGCCGCCCAGGCGGGCGGCGAGCCGGTCGGAGAGGCGCTCGGCGACCAGCGGCAGCGTTTCCGACGCGGTGGCAGCGCTGGCGCGATTGAACATGGTGGTCGGGTCATCATACGAA
>JADGRJ010000055.1 GCA_017881025.1 Rhizobacter sp.
TGATCATGCTCACCGGGCAGAGCGAGAAAGAAGTCATAGTTGACAGCCTGGGCGCCGGCGCCAGCGACTTCGTCGTCAAGCCGTTCGACCGCGACATCCTGCTGAAGAAGGTGGCGCGCTACCTCGGCGAGTGAGCGCTCCAGCCACGAGTCTACGGCACCAGTATCGTTGCGATTGGGCGAGCGTCGCCGCAGCAACGCATAGGCAGCAGGCACGACCAGCAGTGAGAGCAGCGGCGCGGCGTCCCGCAAGGGTCTCCCGTCTCATCGCTGCTGGTCAATCTGTACATGCGCCGCCTCGCGCTGGGGTGGTAGAAGCTCGGGCTGGATGAAAGGCTTGGCGCTCGGAACGTGACTTGCGCCCCGGCCTCGCAATCTTGTGCAAGATTCCTCACAGCGCTTGTCCGGGAAGGGGACTTTTGCCTCCGATCGGGTCCTCCACAGCGGACCTTCATGGACGGCAGCTCGTGGCCGGGAGTGTGAATTCCCCAAGGTTGCTGAAAGCTGCCCTTGGCCGGTGAGGCACCAGCATCGAAAGACAGCTCACCGGCGCAGCTGTGGATTCACAGTCCCGGCCATTTGCAGGTGCCTGTGACCGTCCGCTTCAGGCGCCCGGATCTGGGGTTCGCATCTGCTGCGAGGCACCCAAGACAGCGCTGACGCCCTGAGGATCAACGCGCCTAAGGCCCGAGATTGCGCACCAATCGTTGCTGTTCCTCAGCCCCAAGCGCCAGGCCCTCGTACGCGTGGCGCCCGAGCTATGTCAAACCCGGGTTGGCGGTCACGTCAATGGGCTTCAGCAGCCTTGGCCGCTTCGATCGAACCCTCGGCGTCACCCTTGGCACCGTTGAAGAAGATGTTCAACACCACTGCAGCAACCGCCGTCAGCAAGATGCCGGACTCCAGCAGCGGCTGCCAGCCATGCGCCATCTGCTGCGTCCAGCGCGGCGCCACCAGCGGGATCATGCCGAAGCCGATCGACAGTGCAACGATGTACAGGTTGTTGCGGTCGCCCTTGTAGTCCACGGTCGACAGGATGCGGATGCCGGTGGCCGCCACCATGCCGAACATCACCAGGCCCGCGCCGCCCAGCACGAAGGTCGGGATCGATTCGACGAAGGCCGCCATCTTGGGCAGCATGCCAAACACCAGCATGATCACGCCGCCGGCCACACAGACCCAGCGGCTCTTCACACCCGTGATGCCGACCAGCCCGACGTTCTGCGAGAAGCTGGTGTACGGGAAGGTGTTGAAGATGCCGCCGATCAGCGTACCCAGGCCGTCGGTGCGCAGGCCTGCGGCCAACTCGGGCTGGCTGATCTTCTTGCCCGTGATGTCCGACAGTGCCAGGAACATGCCGGTGGACTCGATCATCACGACGATCATCACCAGCATCATGGTCAGGATCATCACGATGTCGAAGGTCGGCATGCCGAATGCGAATGGGGTGACGACATCAAACCAGTGCGCTTTGCCGACCTTGTCGAAGTTCATCTTGCCCATCGCGATGGCCACGGCGCAGCCCGCCACGATGCCCAGCAGCACCGAAATGTTGGCCACGAAGCCCTTGGTGTACTTGACCAGCAGCAGGATGAACACCAGCACGGCGCCTGCGATGGCCATGTTGTCCAGCGCGCCGTAGTTCGGGTTGTTGACCATCGGAATCGACCCGGCGAGCTTGATCGCGGGGGCGGCTGCGCTGGCACCGGCGGCTACAGCTGACGCCGCCGCCGCCGCTGCCGTGGCCTTGGCGCCATCGACCATGGCCACCAGCTTGGGCACGTCGACGCTCTGTGCCAGGTTGGCGGGGCCACCCATGGCCCAGCCCACGCCCACGCGCATCAGGCTGATGCCGATGATGGCGATGATGGTACCGGTAACCACGGGCGGAAAGAAGCGCAGCATCTTGCTGACGATGGGCGCGATGATCATCGATATCACGCCCGCGCCGATGATGGCGCCGAAGATGGCGCGGGCGCCGTCCACACCCGGCTGGGCATCGGCAAAAGCCACCATCGGGCCGACGGCCGCGAAGGTCACGCCCATCATCACCGGCAGCTTGATGCCGAACCACTTCGTCATGCCCAGGCTCTGGATCAACGTGACGATGCCGCAGGCAAAGAGGTCGGCCGAGATCAGCAGCGCGACCTGTTCGGGGGTCAACTTGAGGGCGCGGCCGACGATCAACGGCACCGCAATGGCCCCGGCATACATCACCAGCACATGCTGCAGGCCGAGCGCCGCCAAGCGCCCTGTCGGCAGTCTTTCGTCCACAGGGTGGACAGTCGTGGTTGTCATCGTTGTCTCCTCACTTCAGGCGCGGTTGGTGGCTCAACTGATGTGCGTCCCGGTGCGTCCTTCGATGCCTTCCCTGGCCTTGCTCAGCAGCGTGATCAGCGTGCTCCGACCGGGCTTGGAGGCCGCGAACTCGACCGCCGCCTCGACCTTCGGCAGCATCGAGCCTTTGGCGAAATGGCCTTCCGCAATGTAGCGTCGCGCCTCGTCCACGCTCAAGCGATCGAGCAAGCACTGCTTCGGTGTGCCGAAGTGCAGCGCCACCTTCTCGACCGTGGTCAGGATGATCAGCAGGTCGGCATCGATCAGCTCGGCCAGCTTCGCACTCGCCAGATCCTTGTCGATGACCGCGCTGGCGCCCTTGAGGTGATGGCCGTGCCGCACGACCGGGATGCCGCCGCCACCAACCGTGATCACCAGCTGGCCGGCGCGGACCAGCGCCATCACGGATTCCTTCTCGACTACGTCCAGCGGCCTGGGCGAGGCCACCACGCGGCGGAATCCGCGGCCGGGCTCTTCCTTCATCACGTAGCCGTTACGCATCATCGCTTCGGCTTCGGCGCGCGGGAAGTGCGAGCCGATCGGCTTGGTCGGGTCGCGGAAGGCCGGGTCGTGCTCGTCGACGATGACCTGCGTGATCAGCGTGGCCACCGGCACGTGCAGGCCGCGATCGAGCAGTTCCTCGCGCAAGGCGTTCTGCAGGTCGTAGCCGATGTAGCCCTGGCTGAGCGCGACGCACACCGACATCGGCAGGTGCGGCGTATGGGCCTGCGTCATCGCTGCCGATTCGAAGGCGAGGTCGATCATGCCGACCTGCGGGCCGTTGCCGTGGGTGACGACGACGCGATGACCCTGCTCGATCAGATCGACGATCGACCGCGCCGTCGCCTTGACGGCCACCATCTGCTCGGCCAGGCCGTCGCCTAGCGCGTTGCCGCCGAGCGCGACGATGATGGTCTTGCTCACGTGCGCTTCAGGCGGCTTGCGCCAGCTCCTGCAGGTACATCACCGGGACGGCGGCGTACATCGCCGCGCACTTGACCAGATGGGCCTTCCAGGTCTTCTCGTTGGCCACGTGCGCCTCCGGCTCCTTGCCGGGACCGAAGCCGACCACCGGGATGCCATGCCGCCCCATGATCGACACGCCGTTGGTCGAGAACGTCCACTTGTCGATCACCGGTCTGGCCTTGAACAGGCCCTGGTAGGCCTTGGCCAGCGTGCGGACGGCGACGTGGTCCTCGGGCGTCTTCCAGGTCGGGAAGAAGCACTCGGTCGGGACCACCAGCCCGGTGTAGGACGGCCGGTCGTAGTGGTACATCGACACCTCCGCGCCGGCCGCCTTGACGGCGGGCAGCGCGCGGATCTCGTCGAGTGCCACCTCCCAGGTCTCGCCCCAGGTCAGCCGCCGGTCGATCGAGATCGCGCAGCTGTCGGCCACCGCGCAGCGGCTCGGCGAGGTGAAGAAGATCTCCGACACCGTCAGCGTGCCCTTGCCGAGAAAGTCGTCGTGACCCAGGTCCTTCGCCAGGCCCTGCAGTTCGATCAGGATCGGCGCCATCTTGAAGATCGCGTTGTCGCCGCGCTCGGGCGCCGAGCCGTGGCAGCTGCGGCCCTGCACGTCGACGCGGATCTCCATGCGCCCGCGGTGGCCGCGATAGATCTGGCAGTCGGTCGGCTCGGTGCTGATGACGAACTCGGGGCGAATGTTCGACTGCTCGATCAGGTACTGCCAGCACAGGCCGTCGCAGTCTTCCTCCTGAACCGTGCCGGTGACGAGCAGCGTGTAGTCGCCGAGTAGCCCGAGATCCTTGATGATCTTTCCGGCATAGACCATCGAGGCCATGCCGCCCTCCTGGTCGGAGGCGCCGCGCCCGCCGATCAGCTCGTCGTCCTCCATGCCCTGGTAGGGGTCGAAGGTCCAGTTCTTCAGGTTGCCGACGCCGACGGTGTCGATGTGCGCGTCCATGGCGATCAGGTGCGGCCCGTGTCCGATGGTGCCCAGCACATTGCCCATCGGGTCGATCTCGACCTTGTCGAAGCCGCAGCGCTCCATCTCCTGCTTAATGCGCAGCACGACCTTCTTCTCGTCGGCGCTCTCGCTCGGAATGGCGATCATGTCGCGCAGGAAACGCGTCATGTCGGCCTTGTAGGTCTCGGCCTTCTGCAGGATCTGCTCGAACGGAATGGGTGTGCCCCTCATCGCTGTCTCTCCCTGGCTTGCTGTTTCGACTGCCGGTCCCGGGCGCCTGCCCGAGCCGACTCAATGGCCCAACTTACTGGCCCGACCCCGGCGCCCGCTTCATGCGCGGGCGCGCGTCGGCGAGCAATTGCCCCAGCACCCGGGCCGGGTCGGCATAGCGGCGCGCCAGGATCATCGCGGCGATGATGTAGGGCTTCCAGCCGGCCTCCTTGTAGGTGGCGATGCGGTACTTCTCGAACACGCCCTGGCTGACTTCGCCGCGCTCGCAGGACAGGCCGGTGATGTCGGCGGGCAGGCAGTGCATGTACAGCGCCTTGCCGCCCTTGGTCCGCTTCATCATCGCTTCGTCGCAATGCCAATGCTGGTGTTCGGCGTTCTGCGCCAGGCAGGTCTTCTCCAGCGCCTTCAAGCCGTCGAAGTCGCCGGCGCGCAGCAGCACCGTGCGGCGCTGCATCACCTTGTACGGCGCCCAGGACTTCGGATAGACGATGTCGGCGCCCTTGAACGCCTCTTCCATCGACGCGACCTGCCGGAAACTGCCGCCCGAGGCCTTGGCGTTCTTCTGCGCCACCTTCACGACCGCGGGAATCAGGTCATAGCCCTGTGGGTGCGCGAGTGTCACGTCCATGCCGAAGCGGGTCATCAGGCCGATCACGCCCTGCGGCACCGACAGCGGCTTGCCATAGCTCGGCGAGTAGGCCCAGGTCATCGCGATCTTCTTGCCCCTGAGCTCGTCCAGGCTGCCGAAGTGTTCCTGCAGCCACGCCAGGTCGGCCATGCTCTGCGTGGGATGGTCGATATCGCACTGCAGGTTGACCACCGCCGGCCGTTGCGGCAACACGCCGTTGGCGAAACCGTCATCGAGCGCGGCGCCGACTTCGCGCATGTACGCATTGCCCGCGCCCAGGTACATGTCGTCGCGGATGCCGACGGCCTCGGCACAGAACGAGACCATGTTGGCGGTCTCGCGCACCGTCTCGCCGTGCGCGATCTGCGACTTGCCTTCGTCAAGATCCTGCTGCCCAAGCCCCAGCAAGTTCAGCGCCGTCGTATAGGAAAAGCGGGTCCGGGTGGAGTTGTCGCGGAAGATCGATACGCCGATGCCGGTGGCAAATACGCGCGTGTCGATGTTCTCGGCCCGCATGAGCCTCAGTACCTCGGCCACTTTCAGGACCTGCTTGAGCTCGTCGGGAGTTTGCTCCCAGGTCAGAAGCAGATCCTTGGCGTGCAAACCCGACTCGAGCTGACCGATCTCAGTAAGCAAACCGCTGATTCTTCCCATCTCAGCCTCCAGTGAAGACTCCCGCGCCTTTCACGCCGGTCGCATACTGGGCATGAGCTCTGGCGATCGAAGAATGGATCGTATGCGCCCGATCGCGTCCGCAGGCCAAGCTAGATCAATAAGTGCGCGAGGCGTGTGGCGCGGGCACGCCGCGGGAGCCCTTGGGATGCAAGCTCGGACGCGGCAGTGTCCCGCCGGGTTACGCCTTTGCGGCCTGTACCAGCGGCGCAGCCTCATCAATTGTGGCCGTAGGCATATGCGACATCGAGTCCCGCAGGCCGCGCAACAGCACATACATGTTTGCGCATTCGTCCAGACTCACGGCGTCCCCCTCCGCGCAGGCCGGCCCCATGTCCGCCGTCTTGAGGTCGAACGTATCAGGGTCAAGCGTGGCGCGCACTTTGGGTGAGTTGTAACGAAGGTCGCCGTTCCACACGATGTCGTGCGTCGCGCTACCGAACTTGGCCTGCATGGCCCACACGCTCCCGTCGTGGAACACCATGAAGGCATTGTCCTTCTCGCGTTCAAACTCTCTGCGCGTGAGATACAAGCGGGGCTTGTCCTTGTAGGGGCGGCCCGCCGTCGGACAAAACGTGGCGCAGTCGCCGCACTCGTTGCAGAAGTCGGTCAGTATCGCGATCTGGAACTGCTGGTCCACGCGGAAGGTTCGGCCCAGCGATCGCGCCAAGCGGCCGCCGGAGACCTTCAGGTCCGGCAGCCGGGCCTCGAACGGCGCGGTCTTGTAGGTCATGATGGCCAGATTCGGGCACACGCCGACGCAGATGCTGCACATCTTGTGGCAGTCCAGGCAGCGGCCGGCTTCCTTCTTCGCGTCTGCCTCGCTGAGCGTCAGGATGATGTCTTTGAAGTTCCTGCGGTCTTCGAGTGAGCGCATCGGCACCGGCACGCGGAACTCGCGCCGCGCGCGCCGCCGGATCAGGTCGACGACGTTCACCTCAGGACTGGCAAAACGCCCGTCGATGAGTTTCTCTTCCTTGCGCCGGATCGCGGCGACCACTCTGCGCCCGCCGCCCGCGGCCTTGACGATCGAGGCCGGCCCGTCGCCGCTGGCATCGCCCGCGGCGTAGACGTTCGGAATGGACGTCTCCAGTGTGACGGGGTCCACCTTGATGTACCCCTTGGCGGTCAATTCGACCTTCTCCTTGTCGAAGAAATCGAAAATCGAACTCTGGCTGATGGCCAGGATGAGGTTGTCGAGCGGGATCTGAAAATTGCTGCCGGGGATGTCGACGGGCGGCTTGCGGCCCGATGCATCGCGCGGGCCGAGCTTGCAACGGATGCATTCCAGCGCCTTTAGCTTTCCGCCCTCCGCGAAGATGCGGTGCGGCCTGGCAAGCTCGACGATCTCGATGCCCTCTTCGATCAGGCCTTGAACCTCTACGCGATCGGCGGGCATCTCTTCGATCGTGCGGCGATAGATGACGCTGATCTTGCCGTCCTTCGAGAGGCGCCAGGCCGATCGTGCACAGTCCATCGCCGAGTCACCGGCGCCGATGATGCCAACGTGCTTGCCCAGCGCAACCGGGTGCCCCTCGCGCGAGTTCCGCAGGAAATAGAGCGCCTGCATGATGCCCTCGCTGTCATCGCCCTCTATGCCGAGCTTCTTGCCCACTTGTGCGCCGGTCGCGATGGCGATGTGCTTGAAGCCTTCCTTTTGCAGGTCGGAAAGGACGAAGTCGCGGCCCGCTTTGTGGTTGTATCGAATTTCGACGCCAAGCTTCTCGACCAGACTCACGTCCTGCACGATCAACGGATCGGGCAGCCGATACGCCGGGATCGTGCCGGCGACCATGCCGCCAGCGTATGGGTATTCTTCGTAGATGCGAACGGCGTATCCGGCCTGCGCCAGGAAATAGGCGATCGAAAGGCCGGCGGGTCCGGCGCCGATGATGCCCACCTTGATGCCGTTCGGCGGGCTCTGGCGCGGTTGCGCCGGGGCCTTCTCGTGCTCCATGATGAAGCGCTTCATCTCGCGAATGGCCAGCGGCTCGTCGTAGTGCGTGCGGATGCAGGTGTTTTCGCAGAGGTGATCGCAGGCCCGGCCGAGAATCGTTGGAACGGGATTGTCCTCGCGCGTGATCTTGATCGCGTCGTCGAACCGGCCCTCGCGCACCGCCTCCATGTAGAGCGGAACCTTCTGATCGATCGGGCACTCGTCGGTACAGGGCGCCTCGATGCAATCGAACAGGCCGAGCTTTCGGGTGGTCTTGCTTCGGGACGTGCGGAATGTGCCCTTCATGAGCAGCCGGTCGCTGCGGACGTACTGCGCATACTGGCGCAAATTGATCCGTGCGCAGGCTTTCGTCTGGTCATCCGGGCTGGAGCCGGCCGTCATCGCAGCCAGGTCGCCGCAGTTCTTCTGCTTCTTCGCGGACTTGCAGACGTAGTCGGAGATGTCGGTCGCCTCGACGTCTTTCATCGCCTGGTCGATATTCTCCAGATACTGCAGCATGCGCATGTACCCGCCGGGCTTCAGGATGTCCGAACAGGTCGTAACCGTCTTCATGCCGCAGCGGATCAGGTGCGGTGCGGTGACGGCATCCACGCCGCCGGCAAACGACATGAGCAGGTCGCCCTTGAACTCCTCGGCCAGCACATTCGCGAGGTTGACCGTCAACGCGTGCAGCGGGCGGCCCGAGAGGTACATCATCTTCTCGCTGGCCGCGAAAACGGTGCGGAAATTTTCCACCTCGAGCGTATTGGACAGCTTCACGCCGAAGATCAGATTCTTCTGCTTGGCGACCTTGCTGAGGTTATGGAGCATCGGGACCGCGTCGGCGTATTTCAGGTCATGGGCAAAGGCCGCGTCGGGCACCACCACGTCCTTGTAGCGCAGCTCATCATTCAGGATCTTGCGCACGAGACCGGGTCCGAGCAGCGTCGGGTTGCACTTGACGCTGGTGTGCATCGACCACTCCTTCATGACGTAGGAGCTGATGCGCTCGATCTCATCCGGCGGGCAGCCGTGCATCGTCGAAAGCGTGAGGCTGTCTGACATCTTCGCCGGAATGTCGACGTCTTTCACCTCCGGGCAGAACCGCGCCACGGTCTGGATGCACTGCCCGAGTTCCTCTGACGTATCGGCCACCTTGCGCAGGTACCACTGCATGTTCGGCTGCATCAGGCCTTCGAGGTTGTAGCCCACGCTGGTGTTGAAGATGATGCCCGGCGATTCGCCGGGAAAACCGAGCTTGCGATGCAGCGCGTGCAGGAGCACCCATGCCCTCAGATATTCGTCGTACGACTCGTGGACTTTCAGCTCCTGGGACCACTCGACGTTGTAGCCCTCGTCCTCGATGTCGATACACGGCTTGGAGACTTCGAGTTCGTCCAGCGTCTGGACCGTCTTCAGCTCCATGAACCGCGCGCCGCAGAGCCAGGCCACGACAATGTTCTGGGCCATCTGCGAATGGGGGCCCGATGCGACGCCGATCGGCGTGTCGAGCTGGTGGTGATATTTTTCGAGGTGGAAGCGGTCGGTCTTCTTCGGGACGAAGAAATGCTCGCGCGGAATCCCGAAAATGCTGTTCTTCGTGCGCAACTCGGTGAAGATCCACTCGGCGAGCTGCTCCATCGATATACGTTGGAACCTATCCGACATGGCTGTTTCCCGCCGCGGTGATCTGGTCAATCAGTGAGCGTGCTGGCGGCCATCGGTGCCACGGCCGAAGGCACCTGCTGCCGCCTCGCATTGCCCATGCCTCATGATTGCCCCGACTCGCTGCGGCGCAGGTACTGCCCCATGCCGTCGCGGCCGAGCCAGCGCGTTCCGTCCACGACGCACTGCCCGCGCACGAGGACCTTCTTGACGCGGCCGGTGAGCTCGCGGCCTTCGAACAGCGAATAGTCGACGCGGCTGTGGTGCTCGCCGGCGCGGATGGTCCAACGCTCGACAGGGTCGAACAGCACCAGGTCGCCGTCGGTGCCGACCGCGATCGTGCCTTTCTTCGGGAACAGACCGAAGAGCTTGGCCGGCGCGGTCGCCGTGATTTCGACGAAGCGGTTCAGAGACATCCCATGCTTGACCACGGCGCCATCGAAGACCAGCGGCAGCCGGGTCTCGACCCCCGGCGCGCCGTTGGGGATGCGGGCAAAGCTTTCCACGCCCTGCTGCTTGGAGTAGCGCATGCCGTGCGGCTGCTCGCTAAAGCAGAACGGGCAGTGGTCGGTGGACACCACCTGCAGGTCGTCGGTCTTCAGACCGCGCCACAGGTGCGCCTGGTGGCTGTGGTCGCGCAGCGGCGGCGTCATCACGTATTTCGCCGCTTCGAAGCCCGGCCGCTCGTACTCGTCCGCGCTCAGGAACAGGTAATGCGGGCAGGTCTCGGCATGCACCGCGATGCCGCGATCGCGCGCTTCGGTGACGGCCGCGAGCGACTGCGCCGCGGACAGGTGCACGATGTACAACGGCGCCTCGGCCAGTTCGGCCAGGCAGATCGCACGGTGCACCGCCTCGCCTTCGAGAATTGCGGGCCGGGTGAGCGCGTGATATTTCGGCGCCTTCAGCCCCAGGGCCACGGCTTCGTCCACGAGAGCCTGGATGACGGATCCGTTCTCGGCGTGCACGCAGGTCATCGCGCCGTTGGCACCGGCCACACGCATCGCCTTGAACAGCGCGCCGTCGTCGACCATCAGCACACCGGGATAGGCCATGAACAACTTGAAGCTGCTGACACCTTCGTGGCGGACCAGCGTATGCATCTCGCCCAGCGTGCCCGGGTTGGCGTCGAGCAGGACCATGTGTGCACCGACATCCACGCAGGCGGTCTCGCGCAATCGGTGCCAGTCCTCCAGCGCACTCAACGGGCTTTGGCCGGGTAAGGGCGTGCAGAAGTCGACCAGCGTGGTGGTGCCGCCGAAAGCCGCCGCCCGGGTGCCGCTGCCGAAGGTGTCGATGGTGTGCGCGGTAGACGTGGTCATGTCCAGATGGGTGTGCACGTCCACACCTCCGGGCAGCACCAGCAGACCGGCCGCGTCGTGGATCTCAACGTCGCCGCCGACATCGAGATGTAGGCCGATCGTGGCGATGCGGCCGTCGTCCACCAGGATGTCGGCCACGTAGTCGTCCACCGCGGTGACGATGCGTCCGTTCCTGATCAGCGCGGCCATTGCCCTCGAGCCTCCAAGTGTCGTTGGCCCTTCAGCGGTCCATGATAGTGGCTGCAGACGGCGCGTACCTGCTCTGCATCAAGAGCGGCCAACGCGACATGAAGGTCCAACCACGCCACGCGCCACTGCCTAGCGCTGCACGCCAGTGAACAGCACTCCCACGCGCACCCCGGGGGCAATCAGGCACTCGCGCTGCAACTGCAGCAGTCCCGCCAAACTCGCCGTCCCGGTGGGGCTTGCGCCAATGCCGGTCGACTCCAGCGCAAGTTCGTTGGCTTGCCTCAGCGTCGGCTCGTCGACGACCACCGGGGTGCCTCCGGTAGCGGCCATGCCGCGCAGCACGGCGAGCCAATCGTAGGTCTCGTCATCGAGGATGCCGCTGGCCACGCTGTGAGGCACCTCTTCCCACGGCCACATGAATTCCGACCGGTGTGCAGCGGCAAAACCCAGCGCGTCATCGGCGCTTGCCGCGTTGTCGTGAGCGCGCTGTCGCACCAACGCCCACGCCCGTCGCAAGGGTGCTGCCCCTTGTGTCTGCACCGTGTGCACGCGCGGCGCGTGTGCCAGCATGCCCCGTTCAACCGCCCGCCCGAAGGCCTGCATGCAGGCGCTCGCGAGCGCACCCCCACCGACCTGCACGACGAGGTCATCCAGCGGCGGGGCACCGCTGGCGAGCATCTCGAACACCAGGGTCTGGCCGCCATCGATCGCCAGTCCGTTCTCGTTGCCCTGGCAGCAGAACGGCAGCGCGCCGGCGGCGAGTGCCTCGTGAAAGCGGCGCATGCAGGGGTCCCCGCGCTCGCCCGGCGCACGCGGACAGGCCACGACCGTGGCGCCCAGTGTGTGCAGGCGATCGAGCACCGCCGGCTCGGCATCCGGCGGCACGAAGACCTGCAGCGCGCGCGACGCGGCGCGCGCCAGCACCGCCGCGGCCAACGCCGCGTTGCCGCAGCTGGCGATTGCCAGCGGCGGCTTCATCGCCTGCTCGACCACTTCGAGAAACAGCAGGATGCCCATCAGGTGGCGCGCCTTGTGCGAGCCGGCGACGTTGCCGGTCTCGTCCTTCAGCCACAGCTCGACCCCGGTACGCTCGCCCAGTGCGAGCTGCCGACCGAACGGCGTCACCCGGAAACCGTGGCCGTCGACCGCCGCGATCGAGTCATCCAGTCGGCGCACCAAGTCGACAAACGCGCCGTCGCCGAGGCCGTGCGCGCGTGCCGCATGCCAAGCGTACAGGCCCTCGCGATAGCGCACGAAAGGGTTGTCGTCGCCGCCGCGGTCCAGCACCGCGTCGGCGCCGAGCCGGTGCTCGAGCACGTGGTCCACATCATCGCTGCCGCTGCGCGCACAGCGGAACGGGTACATCGTGCCCGCAGGCGGCTCCCAGCCGCAGCCGGCACAGACCAGCCGCGACCCGCTCACGCTGCGCCGCTGCTGCGGTTGAAGGCGGTGATCAGCTCGTCCCAGGCCGGCAGCAGGCCGTGCAGCCCGCGCCAGAAGGCCTGGTCGCGCCGCGCCTCGAAGTCGGCGAGCGAGACGCCGCGCTGCTCGACCCAGGTGAAGTAGCCGAGGTTGAAGATGCGGTCACGCTCGGTCGGGCCCATCACCAGCACATCCTCGGTCGACGCCTTGGCGAGGTGCCGCTCGAAGGTCTCGGCCGCGCGTGCGGCGTCGAAGCGGCCGCCGAAGTGCTTGGCGACGGCCTTCGGCTTCTCGGACGTGTACATCGCGGCGCCATCGGTGGCGACGGTCATGATCGCCTGCTGCGCGCCCAGGCCCAGCGTCTTGGCGGTCTTGATCGCCGCGACGATGTTGCAGATGCTCGACAGGCCGAAGTGCGGCAATGCTGCGATCACGTCGTCGCCGACGCCGCGTGCGCGCAGCAACGCGTGGCCGGCGGGGTCGTTGAACAGCACGAACAGCTGGTCGGTGGCGTGGTCGGACACCGCAACGGCGGCGTCGGTGTTGGTGACGTTGTGGATGTACGGGATGTGCTTGTCGCCGATGCCCTGGATGTTGTGCTCGCCGAAGCCGTTGTAGAGCATCGTCGGGCATTCGAGCGCCTCGACGGCGACGATCTTCGCGCCGTGGTGCTCCTTGAGCCAGTCGCCCGCGCCCAGCGTGCCCGCCGACCCGCTGGCCGAGACGAAGGCGCCCAGCTGCAGCGAAGGAGCACGCGCGCGCACGCTCTCGAACACATGCGCGAAAGCGCGCCCGGTGACGGCGTAGTGGGCCAGGTAGTTGGCGAACTCGTTGAACTGGTTGAGGATGACGTTGACCGGGTCCTTGGACAGGGCCGCGCAGGCGTCGTAGATCTCGCGCACGTTGCTCTCGGTGCCCGGCGTGCGGATGATGTCGCCCGGCTCGGTGACCCAGCGCTCCAGCCAAGCGAAGCGCTCGTCGCTCATGCCTGCGGGCAGGATCGCCACGCCGTGGCAGCCGACGACGCGCGAGATCGCCACGCCGCCGCGGCAGTAGTTGCCGGTGGACGGCCACAGCGCGCGCTGGCGCGCCGGGTCGAAGCGGCCGGTGACCAGGCGCGAGACGAGGCAGGCATAGGCCGGCAGCACCTTGTGCGCGTGGATCATCGGGAAGCGGTCGCCGAGCGCGACGATGATCGGCGAGGCTATGCCGGTCAGCGCCTCGGGCAGCACCACGTGCGCCGGCACCTCGGCCAGGCCGGTGCGCGCGGCGTCGTTGTACCAGTGCACGCGGAAGAGGTTCAGCGCGTCGGCCGCGTCGGGATCCACGCCGGCGAGCTGCCCGCGCCGCGCGGCGCCGATGCGCTTGGGCTCGGCCAGCTCGGCGAAGGTCGGCAGCGCGATGCGCCGGGTGCGGAAGTGCTCGAGGGCGCGGTCGTAGGTCGCACGGTCGGTGATCGTCGTGTCGTGGCGGTTCATGATTCTGCCGTTCAGAGTTGGGCCATGCGCGTCCACAGCCGTTGGGCCTCGGCCGTGGCCTGCGCGCGCAGTGCGTCGAGGTCGATGTTGCTTGCCGTGTCCGCCGCGGCGGACAGGGGCGTGTGCCCGCCGAAACGCTCGGCCAGCAGCGCGTGACCGGCCTGCGGCCGCCGCGCCACGGCGGCGGGGTCGTCGCCGTGCTTCTCGGATTCCGCCAGCAACGCGCTGTGTTCGGCCGCGAGGTCCGACGGATAGCCGTCGGTGCCGAGCGCGACGCGCGCGCTGGCGCGCAGCGCTGCGGCATAGCCGACGCGGTTGCCGTGGTTCGAGCGCGGGTTGTGCACCAGCCAGCAGCCGAGCGCGTCGGCGCGGCGCACCTGCGGTTCACTGAGTTTCACGCCGTGCGCGAGGATCGATCCGGGCGGCAGTGCGCCGAGCCGCTCGAGCCGCTCCAGCGGGCCGTCCCAGCCGCGGCGCCGGGCATCGGCAACGTCGGCGGCATCCTCCGCCACGTGCACATGCAGGACGGTGCCCAGATCACGGCACAGCGCCGCGGCGTCGCGGATCGTGTCGTCCGACACCGTGAACGAGGCATGCAGCCCGACCACGCCGCGCACCAGCGGCCGCTGGTTGGTCTCGATGAAGCGGCGGCATTCCGCGAGGCCGCGCCGCGCCTCGTCGCGCCCGCCGTTGCGCTCGGTCGCGCCGTAGCAGAGCACGGCCGGCAGGCCCGCCGCCTGGCAGACATCGGCCAGGATGTCGAGCGCGCCTTCGATCAGGTTCGGCGACTCATGGTGGTCGATCAGACCGACGGTGCCGAGCTGTAGCGCTTCGGCCACGTACCACTGCGCCGAGAACCGCAGCGCCTGCGCGTCCAGGGCGCGGTCGAGCCGCCACCACACGCGCTCGAGGATGGCCATGAAGTCCGCCGGTGGCTCGGCCGAGGCCGGCATGCCGAACGGCGCCAGCCCCGAATACAGGTGCGTGTGCGCGTTGACGAAGCCGGCGGTGCTCACATGGCCACGAGCGCAAGTGGCGCTCGCTTCCACAGCAGCGCCCGCAGCGCTCACCTCGTCCCCAGCGTGAAGCCCACGCTCATCGCGCGCGCGGCGGGCGAGTCCTTCATCGGCAGCGTCGTGCGGCGGATGCCGTCGAAGGCCTCCAGCGCGCCGGCCACCGCTGCGGCGGTCGGCACCAGGCCGATCTCGCCGACGCCCTTGGCGCCCATCGGGCCCTCGGGCTCGGGTTCCTCGACCAGGATCACGTCGACCTGCGGCATGTCGCGCGCGCGCAGCACCCCGATCTCCTTCATCTTGAAGGTCACCGGCATGCCGTTCTCGCAGCGCAACTCCTCGGTGAGCGCGTAGCCCAGGCCCATGTGCACCGCGCCTTCGACCTGGCCCGAGGCCAGCGCCGGGTTGACGACGCGGCCCGCGTCGTGCGCGGCGACGACGCGCTCGACCCGGCCCGTAGCGTCGAGGATGACCAGCTGCGTCGCGTAGCCGAAGGTGGTGTGCGTCTTGATCTTCGCCACCTTCGCGCCGAGCGCGGTGGTGTCGCGCACGACGATGTCGCCGGCATAGACGCGGCCGGCCAGGTCGGCGAGCGAGTGCCCGGCGTCAAGGTCGACGCGCAGCTTGGCGGCAGCGGCGAGCACCGCGCGGCCGCTGAACAGCGTGCCGCGCGAGCCGGTCGTCTGGCCGCACTGCAGGTCGAAGGTCGAGTTCACCTTTGGCACGAAGACCGCGGCCGGCAGGCCGGTGGCCTCGACGGCGAACTGCACCAGCACCGTCAGCAGCCCCTGGCCCATCTCGGTGTAACCGTTGTAGAGCGAGACGCTGCCGTCGGCTTCGACGACCAGCCGGGCCTTGCCCCACTCCTCGACGCCGTTGCCGATGCCGCTGTTCTTGATGCCGCAGGCGATGCCCACGGCGCGGCCGTCGCGCAGCGCCGCGTCATAGTGCGGCTTGATCGCTTCGAGCGTCTTGCGGATGCCGACCGACTTCTCCAGCACCTGTCCGGTGGTGAAGGTGTCGCCGACGCGCAGCGCGTTGCGCCAGCGGATCTCCCAGCGGTCGAGCCCGGCCTTCTTCGCCAGCAGGTCCATGCAGGCTTCCAGCGCAAAGTGCACCTGGTTGGCGCCGAAGCCGCGCATTGCGCCGCAGGGCGGGTTGTTGGTGTAGACGGCCTGCGAGTCGACGTCGACGTGGGGCACGTGGTACGCGCCACACGAGTGCCCGGCCGCACGCTCGAGCACCTTGCCGCCGACCGAGGCATAGGCGCCGGAATCGCCGATGAGCCGCGCCTTGACGGCGGTCAGCCGGCCGTCGGCGTCGCAGCCGACCGTGTAATCCATCGTCAGCGAATGGCGCTTGGGGTGCAGTCGGATCGACTCCTCGCGGCTCAGCGTCAGCTTGACCGGCGCACCGGTCATCTGCGCCAGCAGCGCGGTCTGGGCCTGCACCGACATGTCCTCCTTGCCGCCGAAAGCGCCCCCGTTCGGAACCAGTTCGACGTAGATGCGATCCGCGCTGATGCCGAGGAAGCGCGCCACCTGCCGACGATCCTCGAAGATGCCCTGGCCCTGCGTATACAGGCGCAATGTGCCGTCGGGCATGGGCTCGGCGAGCGCGCTCTCGGGCTCGAGGAACAGATGCTCGATGCGCTGCGTGGCCCAGGTGCCGCTGACCACATGTGCGCTGCCGGCGAGCGCGGCGTCGGCGTCGCCGCGCCGCACGACCGAGCGCTCGAGCAGGTTCTCGTGCTGCGGGTTGACGCGCGGCGCGTCCGCGGCGAGCGCGCGCCGCGGGTCCAGCACCGGCGGCAGCACTTCGTAGCTGACGTCGACGAGCGCGGCCGCCTCGCGCGCGGTGTGGCGGTCGACCGCGGCGACGGCCGCCAGCACGTCGCCGACACAGCGCACCTCTTCGCCCTCGGCAACGAAGCCCGGCCAGTCGTTGAGCAGCAGTCCGTACCAGCGCTCGCCGGGCACGTCGGCGGCGGTGGCGATGGTGTGCACGCCGGACAGGGCGCGGGCGCGCGTGGTGTCGATGCCCAGCACGCGGGCGCGCGGATGGGGCGACAGCACCAGCGCGCCGTGCAGCATGCCGGGCCGGGTCAGATCGCCGACGAAGGGCCGATCGCCCAGCGTGGTCTGCGCGGCGCCGACGCGCGTGAGCGGTTGGCCGACGCGGCCGTCAGTGCAGGCCGGCGGGATCGGCTCGCCGCGCTTGGCCGCGGCGAGCAACTCGATCGCGTCGATGATCTTCACGTAGCCGGTGCAGCGGCACAGGTGCCCGTCCAGCGCGTGGGCGATGGCCTCGCGCGTCGGCGCGGGGTCGCGGTCGGTGATCGACTTGGCGCGCAGCGCGATGCCGGGAATGCAGAAGCCGCACTGCAGCCCGGCCGTGGCGGCGAAGCAGTCGGCGATCTGCTGGCGTTCGGCCGCCGGCAGGCCGTCGAGCGTGACGACGTGCTTGCCGTCGGCGACCCGGGCGCGCATCGCGCAGGTCGTCTTCGGATGGCCGTCGACCAGCACCACGCAGGCGCCGCACTGGCCCTGCGGGCTGCAACCGTCCTTCGGCGAGGTGATCCCGCAGCGCTCGCGCAGCGTCTCCAGGAACCACTCATCGTCCCGCGTCTCGACGCGCTGCGGGCTTCCGTTCAGTACGAACTCGATCATCATGGTGGTGTAGGCGCCTGTCGCGCGAGGCGTCGATGCCGCAGATCCGCCGTGGGGCCGACCTCATGTCCCGACAGCGTACAGGTGTCTCGACCGCCCGCTTTGAGCTTGAACAAGGGCGTGCGACGCGGTCGAGCCGCTCGTCTCAGCTCACGTCCCCTTCCGCCGTGCCGATAGCGAAGGATCCAGCCGCCATACCGGCGGCTGCAAGTGTGAAGGTCAGCCCGTTGCAATCGGCCTTGGCCATCGATGTGCCCGCCTTGATCCAGTGCCTGAGCTGCAGGTTCGACAAGAGGCCTTTGTCGTGTGTCATGTCCGCCCCATTGTTCGGATGTGGGCCGGATCGGAGCTACCCGCCTAGCCACCCAGCCAGCCACCCAATTTGAGGGGAACTTGGGCAGACTGTTGGCGCCAGCCCGGATTCGAGGCTAAGAGGAAGCGCGCGACCATCAATGTCAGCTTTGCGGCCACACTTTCGACATGCCGACCGGCTGCTGTGGGTCGTGAGCGCGAGTTCGCGACGTTCGGATGCGGCCGTTCGGTCGCGATCTGTCCCAGTCATCGGTTGCCACCCGCGAATGACCGCTGTCGCCAAACTCTGATTTGCTCAATGAGTTCGGCGAACGTCCGGTTCCAAGGCAGATCAGTCAGTCGACCAGAAAATCGCCACGGGCTCCTTTGGGTCCCTCAGTGGACACTGAGCTCAGCCGGTTCGGCGCCCGAAAGCGGAGGTAAGGTTGCTACGCCGCGCGTTCTAAGCCTGCCGCTGAAAGTGACGCGCGTGGATGGCCGAATCCAAATGGCTCCGCCACATTCGCAATTGCTCCTATCGTCACGGGTTGGGTCGAGAGCGGTCACTTCGCCGTTGTGCTTTCAAACCGCCAGAGGTCCAAGAGAAGGGGAGTAACTCAGGGGGTAAGTGGACTCACGACGGTGGGCC
>JADGRJ010000056.1 GCA_017881025.1 Rhizobacter sp.
GAAGCCGCCGCTGCCGCCGCCCCCGCCGAAACCGCCGCCACCGAAGCCGCCGCCGCCACCGCCCCAGATCACCGGGCCGAAGCCGCCGCCGCCCGAGCGGCCGCTGCCCATGACGCCGACGAGAAAGAGGGCGACGATGCCGGCGCCGGCGGCGACGAGCAGGCTCGCGGTGAGGAACCAGCCGATCGCGCCGACCGCGGCGCCGGTGCCGAGGGCGCCGAGCTTGCGCCCCATGAAGCTGCTCAGGATGCGGCCGAGGATCGGCACGCCGACGAAGAGGAAGATCGCGATGTCCTGCCAGTCGAAGCCGACGCGACCGCGCGACCGCGTCGGCGCCTCGGCGCTCGGCGCCGGCAGCTTCTCGCCGGCGATGAGCGCGCCGAGGCGGTCGACCGCGAGGTTGAGGCCGCCGGCGAAATCGCCCGCCTTGAACGCCGGCCCCATTTGCTCGCGGATGATCCGGCCGGCGACGACGTCGGGGATCGCGCCCTGCAGCGTCGCCGCGACCTGGATGTTGGCGTCGCGATCGTTCTTGGCAACCGTGAGCAGCAGGCCGTCGCCGACTTCCTTGCGTCCGAGCTTCCAGCTCGATGCGACGCGCTGCGCGAACGAGGCGATGTCCTCGGGCCGTGCCGTCGGCACGATCAGGACGACGATTTGCGCGCCGCGCTCCTTTTCGATCGTTGCCAGCTTGGCGCTGAGCGCGTCGGCCTGCGCCGTCGTCAGCGTCGACGTCTGGTCGATCACGCGGCCGGTGAGAACCGGCACCGGCACCACGTCTTCGGCCAGCGCCGGGCCGAGGGCGATCGCGGCGAGCAGCGCCGCCGCGGCGAGGACAGCGCGCATCGGGCGCCTTCGGGTCAGCGCGACGCGGGCTTGTCGAAGCTCACCGGCGGCGGCACCGAGATCTGCGCTTCGTTGGCGACCGTGAAGCTCGGCTTGGCCTTGTAGCCGAAGATCATCGCCGTGAAGTTGGTGGGCACGCTGCGCACCTTGGTGTTGTACTGCTGCACCGCGGCGATGAACTTGTTGCGCGCGACGGTGATGCGGTTCTCGGTGCCTTCGAGCGTGACGCGCAGGTCCTGGAACGCCGCGTTCGCCTTCAGGTTCGGGTAGTTCTCGGTGACGACGAGCAGCCGGCTCAAGGCGCCGCTCAGCTCGCCCTGCGCGGCCTGGAACTTGGCGAACGCGGCCGGGTCGTTGACCAGCGCCGGCGTTGCCTGGATGGCGGTCGCCTTGGCGCGCGCCTCGATCACCCTGGTGAGCGTCTCCTGCTCGAAGTTGGCCTCTCCCTTGACGGTGGCGACGATGTTCGGGATCAGGTCCGAGCGCCGCTGGTACTGGCTGAGCACTTCGGCCCAGGCCGCCGTCACCTGCTCGTCGAGGGTCTGGAACTCGTTGTAGCCGCAGCCCGGCAGGCCGAGCATCGAGGCGGCCGCGAGGAGCGCCAGGCCGAGCCGGCGAACGAGAGGCAATCGGATTCGAAGCATCGGGTTTCTCCCCTGTGAAGCCTGTCTATCCTACCGTGCGCGACGCGCCTCGCCGCCGCGCGACTGGGCCTATGCTGTGGCAGTGACCGCCGCGCTCTCCGCCCCGTCCTTCGTCGTCCACGGCCCGGCCGAGCCGCGCGTTCCGCTCGTGCTCGACTCGCCCCACTCCGGCTTCGCCTTTCCCGCCGATTTCGGCTCGCGCCTCGACGAATTCGACCTGCGCGAAGGCGAGGACTGCTTCGTCGACCAGCTGTACCTGCCGGCGACCGAGCGCGGCGTCGGCCTGATCGCCGCGCTCGCGCCGCGCACCTACATCGACCTCAACCGGCACCCCGCCGACATCGACCTCGCCTTGATCGAAGGCTGCCGCTGGCCCGGCGAGCACGTGCCGAGCGGCAAGGCGCGGCTCGGCAAGGCGCTGGTCTGGCGCACCCTCGACGACGGCCGCGACATCTACGACAGGAAGCTTCCCGTCGACGAGGTGCAGCGGCGCATCGAGACCTTCCACCGGCCGTACCACGGCGCCGTGCACGACCGCATCGAGGCGACGCACGCGCGCTTCGGCCGCAGCTGGCACATCAACTGCCATTCGATGAACGCCGTCGCCGGCGCGCAGGGCGAAGGCGGCGCCGGTCGCGCCCGCGCCGACTTCGTCGTCGGCGACCGCGACGGCACGACCTGCGACGCCGGCTTCACCGAGTTCGTCCGCGCCTTCCTCGCGGACCTCGGCTACGACGTCCGCGTCAACGATCCGTACAAGGGCGTCGAGCTCGTTCGCGCCTATTCGAACCCGGCGGAGGGACGCATGAGCCTGCAGCTCGAGATCAACAAGCGGCTCTACATGGACGAGGCGACGCGAACCCAAAGCGCCGGCTTC
Organism: Rhizobacter sp.; assembly: GCA_017881025.1. Taxonomy (GTDB): domain Bacteria; phylum Pseudomonadota; class Gammaproteobacteria; order Burkholderiales; family Burkholderiaceae_C; genus Schlegelella_A. The sequence continues at coordinate 2,368 of JADGRJ010000056.1, forward strand.
GAGCCGCTGCAGCGCCAGCTGGCGACGCTCGTCGACGCCGTCCTCGACTACGCGGCGGGCGAGCTCGCCGCGGCGGCGCGGCGATGAGCGGCCACGCGCGGCCGCTCCAGGGATCACGAAGTGAGCCCTTCAGGCCCATGGGCCGCTCCGTCCCGCCTGGCGGGCTCGCGTGGAGCGCGAGGGTGCACCCATGAGCGCGCCGGCCGGAAAGGCGAACGCGCCGCAGCGCGTCCAGCTCAAGCGCAGCGCCGGCTGGAAGATGCCGGCCAACACGCTCAAGGTCGATCGCACGACGCGCTGGGGCAATCCGTTCACGATCGCCGAATGCGGCAGCGCCGCGATCGCGGTCGCCCAGCACGGGCGCTGGATGCGCGGCGAGATCGCGGCGCCGGGCGGCGTCGAGCCGCCGTCGCGCGAGGCGCTTCGCGCCGCCCTCGGCGGCCGTCACCTCGCCTGCTGGTGCGCGCCGAACGGGCCGTGCCACGCCGACCTGCTGCTGACGCTCGCCAATCCGCGCTGAGCGGGGCGTCGCCGATCAGCCGCGGTCGCTGCGCGGCAGCGAAAGCGTCGCCACCGCGCCACCGCCGTGCTGATTCTTGAGCGTCGCCCGGCCGCGATGGAGGTCGGCGATCTCCTTGACGAACGACAGGCCCAGGCCGGTGCTCTTCTTCGCCGTCGCCGGCCGCGCCAGCGAATAGAACTTCTCGAACACCTTGCCCTCGGCGAAGTCGGGGATCCCCGGGCCGCTGTCGCGGACGACCAGGTCGCAGGTGCGCGCATGCGAGACGACCTCGATCGTGACGCGGCCGCCGCGCGGCGAGAAGTCGAGCGCGTTGTCGACCAGATTGGCGAGGGCGCGCTGGAGCAGGAAGGCGTCGCCGGCGACGACCGGATCGTCGGCGCCGGGCAGCAGCTCGACGACGAGGCCGCGCGCCAGCGCCGCCGGAGCCGCGCTCGCCGCGACCTCGGCGGCGAGCCCGCGCAGCGCCACCGGCGCGGCGTGGTCGAGGCTCTTCCTCGACTCGAGCGCGGTCAGCTCCATCATCCGGTCGACGAGCTCCTGGATGCGTTGCGTCTCGCGCGCGATGTTGGCGATGAAGCGGGCGCGGTCGGCGTCGGCCATCGGCTCCTGCAGCAGCTCGGCGGCGCCGCGGATCGCCGACAGCGGCCCCTTCACCTCGTGCGTCATCGTCTGCACGTAGTCGGCAACGTAGTTGCGGCCGGCGAGCGCGTCGCGCATCTCGTCGTAGGCGGCGCCGAACGCGCCGAGGGCGCGCCGGCCGAGGCGCGGCAGGGAGAAGCTGCGCTCGGCGCGGACGTAGCGAAGATAGTCGGCGATGACGCCGAATGGCCGCACCAGCCAGACCGAGAGGATGACGACGAGCAGCAGCACCGCGACCACCGACGTCGCGCCGAGCTCGAGTGTCTTCTTGCGCGCCGCCTCGACGTACTGGCCGAAGCTCTGCACGGGCTTCCCGACGCTGACGACGCCGATGATTTCGCCGGCGCCGGCGGCGGAGGTGTCGTGCACCGGCGCGGCGACATACATCACGGAAGTGCGCGGATCGCCTTCGACGTCGGGTGTCGTGCGCGCGCCGTAGCGGCCGCGTAGGGCGAGGTAGACGTCATGCCAGCGCGAGTGATCGGCGCCGACCTGCGACAGCGCCGCCGCGATTCCGGACGCGATTCCGGATGCCGCGACGGCCGCCGCCGCGGCGCGCGAATCGAAGACGACCGTGCCCTGGCGATCGACGACCGTCATTCGCAGCTCGACGAGCGTCTTCTCGACGCCATAGATGTCGGCGTTGAAGCGGCGCGCGTAGAGCGAACGGAACACCGGCTCGAGCGCGTCGGTGCGCAACACGCCGCCGGGCGACGCGTTCTCGACCAGCGCCGCCATCAGCTGGGCGGTGTCGACGAGCGAGTCCTCGGCCGATTCCCGGTAGCGCGGGTCGATGTCGCCGAGCTGGCGGTACATCAGGAACGCGACGCCGAGCGCGTACGCGACCAGGATGCCGATGAAGATGCGGGTGCGCTTGGTCACGGTGCCAGGCGGCGCGCGACAGAGCGCATGGCCCGCGGCGTCAGTCGGCGACGGCGGCGGTCGTCGCCTTGTCGACGGCGCGCCGGAGCACCTGGTCGAGCGCGTCCACCTTGGCTTCGGGGCTGAGTGCGTCCCAGGCGCGCAGGGCTCCCTTGGCGTCGATCGAAAGCCTTATCAACGATTCGCGCGCCGGCACCGAGCGGACGACGCGCATCGATGCGACGTCGACGATCGTCACGCTCACGTACGCGAAGGGCGCCAGGAAACCGTTGTCGATTTCGCCTGTTTCGAATCGGGTGAGGGGAATATACGGATCGATGTAGAAGCCCAGGCCGCTGAGCTTGCCGCCGCCGACGCGGGTACTTCGGAGCTCGAACTGGGCGTCGTCTCGCCGCTTCGTGATGACGATGAGCTGGCTCGCCTGGTTGTCGCGCAGGAGCTTGGCCAGCGCCTCGCGCAGGCCATGAGACTCGGCGCTCTCGACGAGCAACCTGTCCTGCAATTCGAACAGGCGCGGATCGCGGATCGAAAAGATCAGCACCGGCGCCACCGGCCGGGCTCGCTTCAGCGCCTGCTCGGCGGCGTTTGTCGCAATGCTGTCGAAGGTCGCGTCTGTGATCGGAAAGCTGCGTCGGTCGTTGGGGTCGATGCGCGTGCCGGTCTCGGCACGGCGAGTGACGACGCTGAATTCGTCGCCGACCAGCGAAAGTACCGCATAAGTCGGCTGCAACAGGTCGGCGGCGGACGCGGCGCTCGCGGAGGTGGCGATTGCGATCCCGATCGCGAGCGCGGCGCAAAGCTGAAACCGGCAACGGGAAAAGGGGGCCTGCATGAAGTTCACCTCGTTATCGGACTAGCCGATTCGCGCTGGAAGATCTTCCACGAGCGCGTAGCCGCTGCCGCGCAGGGTGCGGATCGGGTCGAGCTGCGGCGCGATGACTTTCATCTTCGCGCGCAGCGTCTTGACGTGCGCGTCGACGGTGCGATCCATGCTGTCGCTGTCGTCGCCCCAGACGCGGTCGAGCAGCGCCTCGCGCGTGAAGACGTGGCCCGGCCGCGAGGCGAGCGTCTTCAGCAGGCCGAACTCGTAGCGCGACAGCTCGAGCGCGCGGCCGTAGTAGCGCACCTGCATGCGGCCTTCGTCGACGACGATCGGCCCGCCAGCGGCGGCCGGCGCGGCGACAGCGGGCGCCGCCGCGCTCGCCTTCGCGGTCCGGCGCAGGACGCTGCGAACGCGCGCGACCAGCTCGCGCGGCGAGAACGGCTTGGCGATGTAGTCGTCGGCGCCGAGTTCGAGGCCGACGACGCGATCGATCTCGTCGCTGCGCGCGGTCAGGAAGACGACCGGCACGTCGCTCGTCTCGCGCACGCGCTTGAAGATCTCGAAGCCGCTCGCGTCGGGCAGGCCGACGTCGAGGATGACCAGCGCCGGCGCCGTCTCGCGAATGCGCAGCAGCGCTTCCTCGCCGGTCGCGCACCACTCCGGCTCGAAGCCGTCGGTGCGCAGCGCGTACTGCAGCGTGTCGGCGATGCCGGGCTCGTCCTCGACGATGAGGATCCGGGGCTTCATCGGCCGGGCGCCGGGCCGCTCCCAAGCCCGGCCGCGCCCCCTCGGGGGGCAGCGCAGGCGCGAAGCGACAAGCGTGGGGGCTTCATTCCGCCGGGAGGAAGCCTTCGATCGACAGGTAGCGCTCGCCGGTGTCGTAGTTGAAGCCGAGCACCGTCCCGCCGGCCGCGAGCTCGGGGAGCTTCTGGGCGATCGCCGCCAGCGTCGCGCCGGACGAGATGCCGACCAGGATGCCTTCCTCGCGCGCGGAGCGCCGCGCCATCTCGCGCGCCGCCTCGGCCTCGACCAGGATGACGCCGTCGAGCAGGTCGACGTGCAGGTTCTTCGGAACGAAGCCGGCGCCGATGCCCTGGATCGGGTGCGGGCTCGGCTGGCCTCCACTGATGACGGGTGACGCCGTCGGTTCGACGGCGTACACCTTGAGCTTCGGCCACATCTTCTTCAGCACCTGGGCGCAGCCGGTGATGTGGCCGCCGGTGCCGACACCGGTGATGAGCGCGTCGATGCCGCTCGGAAAATCGGCGGCGATCTCCTCGGCGGTCGTCCGCACGTGGACCTCGATGTTGGCGGCGTTGTCGAACTGCTGCGGCATCCACGCGCCCGGCGTCGCGGCGACGATCTCCTGCGCCCGCGCGATCGCGCCGTTGACGCCTTTCTCGCGCGGCGTCAGCTCGAACCTCGCGCCGTAGGCGAGCATCAGGCGGCGCCGCTCGACGCTCATGCTGTCGGGCATGACGAGGACGACCTTGTAGCCCTTGACGGCGCCGACCATCGCCAGGCCGACCCCCGTGTTGCCCGAGGTCGGCTCGACGATCGTCGCGCCCGGCTTGAGCGCGCCCGACGCCTCGGCCGCCTCGACCATCGAGACGGCGATCCGGTCCTTGATCGAGCCGCCGGGATTCGAGCGCTCGCTCTTGATGTAGACGTTGTGGCTCGATCCGAAGAGCCGGTTGATGCGGATGTGCGGCGTGTTGCCGATGGTGTGCAAGACGTCGTTGGCAAGCATGTGCGGACCCTCGGGGTTGGCAGGTCGCAACGATTATGGTCCGCGCGCGGCGACAATCGGTCGATGCCCGCGCCCCTCGCCAACGACACCTTTCTGCGCGCCTGCCTGTCGCAGCCGACCGAGTACACGCCGGTGTGGCTGATGCGCCAGGCCGGCCGCTATCTTCCGGAATACCGGGCGACGCGCGCGCGCGCCGGCAGCTTCATGGGCCTGGCGACGAGCCCCGACTTCGCGACCGAGGTGACGCTGCAGCCGCTCGAGCGTTTTCCGCTCGACGCCGCGATCCTCTTCAGCGACATCCTCACCGTGCCCGACGCGATGGGCCTCGGCCTCTCGTTCGCCGAGGGCGAAGGGCCGCGCTTCGCGAATCCGCTGCGCGACGAGGCCGCCGTCGCGCGCCTCGAGGTTCCCGACATGGCGCGGCTGCGCTACGTCTTCGACGCGGTCGCGTCGATCCGGCGCGCTCTCGCCGGCAAGGTGCCGCTGATCGGCTTCGCCGGAAGCCCCTGGACGCTCGCCTGCTACATGGTCGAGGGGGCGGGGTCCGACGACTACCGCCTCGTCAAGACGATGCTCTACGACCGGCCCGACCTGCTGCACCGCATCCTCGCGATCAATGCCGAGGCGGTCGCGCGCTACCTCAACGCCCAGATCGACGCAGGCGCGCAGGCGGTGATGATCTTCGACAGCTGGGGCGGCGTTCTCGCCGACGGTGCCTTCCAGGCGTTCAGCCTCGCCTACACGCAGCGCGTCTTCGGTCTCCTGCAACGCGACGCCGACGGACGGCGCGTCCCGCACATCGTCTTCACCAAGGGCGGCGGGCCGTGGCTCGAGGCGATCGCGGCGTCGGGCGCGGATGTCATCGGCGTCGACTGGACGGTCCATCTCGGCCACGCCCGCCAGCGCGTCGGCCCGGGCATCGCGCTTCAGGGCAACCTCGATCCCGCGGCGCTCTTCGCGGATGCCGCGGCGATCGAGCGCGAGGTTGCCGGTGTCCTCGCCGGCTTCGGCGTCGCCGATGGCGAAGGCGGCAGCAACGGCCATGTCTTCAACCTCGGCCACGGCATCAGCCAGCACGCCCCCCCGGAGAGCGTCGCCGTTCTCGTCGATGCGGTCCACCGTCTTTCGCCGCCCTATCACGGGGCGCGAACGTGAACGAATTCACGGATGGCGACATCGTGACCTTGTGCGGGTGAGTGAGCACTCAGGGCTTGACTTATCCCCACGACTCGGTTCTGTCATGAAGGCCTGCGCACTCTGTTGCGCCGCATCATCCACAAAACCGGCAACACGCCTAAGTTGTTGATTTTGTTAGGGTCGAGGTCTTGCCGCGAAAGCGGGCAAGCTGGCGCGAAGCGAGACAGGACAAGCGTTTCGGCGCATCCCGGTGTTGTTACCCACAAAGTTTTCCACAGGCTCGGTGGAGAATTGCAAAAGAGTCGCCGAATCATGGACTTACGGGCTGAATGTGATGAGTGCCTGAGGTTTGGACAGAACGCACCATCCGCAACCCATGTCACCCTCTGATTTCGTCGTCCGGGTCCTCGTCGATGCCCCGCGCCATGCCGGCCTGACGTCTGCCCTGAGCTATCGAAGTCAGCACCCGCTCGCCCCGGGATTGTTGGTTCGAGTGCCGTTCGGCCGTCGCGAAGTCGCAGGGCTGACGTGGTCCGCCGAGGCGACCGACGCCCCTCCCGGCGAGTTGCGCGAGATCGCGGAGGTGTGCGACGCGTTGCCGCAGCTGGGGACCGACTGGTGCGCGCTGGTCGAGTTCGCGGCCGCCTACTACCAGCGCAGCGTCGGCGAGATCGCCCTCGCCGTGCTGCCGCCCGAGTTGCGCCGGCTCGGCCGCGACGCCGTCGCCGACCGTATCCGCCGCCTGCACCGCGCCTTCGCGGCGGCGGACAAGGACATGCCCCCCTCCGCCGACCCCGAGCCGACATTGACACCCGATCAGGCCGCTGCGACGAACGCGATCGCCGCCGCGATCGGCAGCGACGCGCCCGGAACGACGCTGCTGCACGGCGTCACCGGCAGCGGCAAGACCGAGGTCTACCTGCGTGCCGCCGGGCAGGCGCTGGCGACGGGTCGCCAGGCGCTCGTGCTCGTTCCCGAGATCAACCTGACACCGCAGCTGATCGATCGCTTCACGCGCCGCTTCGCCGGCCGGCGCATCGTCGCCCTGCACAGCGGGCTGACGCCGGCGCAGCGGCTGCGCAGCTGGCTCGCGACGCAACTCGGTCTGGCCGACCTCGTCCTCGGCACGCGGCTGGCCGTCTTCGCGCCGCTGCCACGCCTCGGCCTCATCGTCGTCGACGAAGAGCACGACGCGTCGTACAAGCAGCAGGAAGGCGCGCGCTACTCGGCGCGCGACCTCGCGGTGTGGCGTGGCCGGCGCGAGGGCGTGCTCGTCGTCCTCGGCTCGGCGACGCCGTCGCTCGAGAGCTGGCAGCGCGCCGAGACCGGGCGCTACCGGCGCCTCGCCCTGCCCGAGCGGATCGGCGCCGCCGCATGGCCGGCGATCCGCCTCGTCGACATGGGTCGCCTGCCCAGGGCGACCGTCGGCCTCGGCGCGAGCGCGCCGGCGCCGGGCCTCGCGCCGCAGGTCGTCGCCGCGCTGCACGATCGCGTCGCGCGCGGCGAGCAGAGCCTCGTCTTCCTCAACCGGCGCGGCTACGCGCCGGTGCTGCAATGCGGCGAGTGCGGCTGGCTGAGCGGCTGCCCGCACTGCAGCGCCTGGCGCGTCTTCCACAAGCAGGACCGGACGCTGCGCTGCCATCACTGCGGCCTGGCCGAAGCGGTGCCGCGCGCCTGCCCGGACTGCGGCAATCCCGACATCGCCCCGGTCGGCCGCGGCACCGAGCGGCTCGAAGAGCAGCTCGCGGCGCTGCTGCCCGAGGCACGGATCGCTCGCATCGACGCCGACAGCACGCGCAGGAAGGGCGCGCTCGAGGCGACGCTCGGCGCGGTTCACGCCGGCGAGGTCGACATCCTGGTCGGCACGCAGATGGTCGCCAAGGGCCACGACTTCCGCCGCATCGGCCTGGTCGCCGCGGTCAACCCCGACACGTCGCTCTTCAGCAGCGACTTCCGCGCGCCCGAGCGGCTGTTCGCGCTGCTGATGCAGGCGGCCGGGCGTGCCGGGCGCGACGCCGCGAGCGGCACGGCGAGCGAGATGTGGCTGCAGACCTGGCACCCGACGCATCCGCTCTACCGGGCGCTCGGCCGGCACGACTACGCCGCATTCGCGGCGAGCCAGCTGAAGGAGCGCGAGAGCGCCGGCCTGCCGCCGTTCTCGCACCTCGCCGTGCTGCGCGCCGAGGCGAAGACGGTCGATGCCGCGCGCGCCTTCCTCGACGCTGCCGCCGCGCTGGCGCGGCCGCTCGCCGAAAGCGCCGAGGTGATGATCTACGCGCCGGTACCGCTCGACGTCGCCCGCGTCGCCGACATCGAGCGCATGCAGATGCTGGTCGAGTCGGCGTCGCGGCAGCGGCTGCAGGCGATGCTGCGCGCCTGGCTACCGCACCTCGACACGCTCCACTCGGCACGCGGCGATGCGCAGCAGCGCGTCCTGCGCTGGGCGATCGACGTCGACCCGCTGACGATCTGAGCCGCGCCGCGCGTCCGCTCGCGACGCCGCTCAGCGCGCTGCGGCCGCGACAGCCACGTCGGCCAGCAGCAGCGTCGCCCGGACCAGCTCCTCGACCGCGGCGGCGAGGTCGGCCGGCGGCTCGAGCGTGTCGATCTCGGCAAGCAGCGCGTCGGCGTCTTCGAGGTCGTCGGCGTCGAGGTGGCGATAGAGGAGCGCGAGCGGGCCGCTCAGCACGTCTTCGTCGGCCGCGAGCAGGCCGGGGAAGGTCTCGAGCGCTGCGGCGAAGCCCGCGACCCACGAATAAGCCGGATCGCTGCTCGCCGCGCTGCCGTCCTCGCCATCCGCGGCGTCGTCGAGCTCGAACACCCAGGGATCGAACCATTCGCGCCGGCCGATCGCGCGCCGCAGCTCGGCTTCGCGGCGCGCGACGAGCGCGTGCAGCCGGCGCGCATCGAAGCCCGCAGGGAGCGCGCGGCCGTCGGCGTCGGTGACGAAGCGGAGCCAGCGCGCCGGCGCGATGGCGGTCGGCTGAACGATGACGCCGCACAGGAAGCCGTCGAGCGACGAGACGTCGAGCGGTTCGAGCGGCTTCGGCACCGCATCGAGGAGCGCCTGCAATTCGTCGATCTCGCGGTCGCCGAGCGGCGCCGGAGCGGCCGCTTCGCCGCCGCGACCGGCGCGCGACGGCGAACGCGGCGGTCTTGCGCCGCTCACCACAGAATCAGCCGCGTGCAGCGGAACAGGGCGATTCGCTTGTCGTCCGGGCCGAACACGGTCGCCGACCAGACGTGCGTCGTCCGGCCGAGATGCTCGCCGACGCATTCGGCGCGGATCCTTCCCTCGCCCGCGGTGCCGACGAGGTTCGTCTTCAGCTCGATGGTGGTGATATCGGCTCTCAGCATCGTGACCCTCGCGGCCAAATGGACAGCATAGCCAAGCCGCGGCGCGAGCTCGGCGGCGCCGTGCCGATCGGTTGACGGATACTGTCCGCATGACGCCACAGGCCGAGGATTCGGCACGCCTGCAGGATCTCCTCGGAGACATGTACGCCGAGCGCACGCCGCGCGCCGCAACGCAACCGGCCGTGATCGACGTCGTCCTCGATCGCCTGCGTTGTCGGCGCGTCAGCATGTGGAAATTCGACGGCGCCGGCGATGACCTCACGCTCCTCTGCTTCGCCTCGAAGACCGCCGACGGCGTCTTCGACACGTCGGACCGGCGCCTGCGTCGCGCCGAGTTCATCGACTACTTCAATTCGCTCGTCGACGCCGGCACCTACGTGAGCGTCGACGCGATGAACGACCCCGCGCTCGAGCCGATGCGCGAAAGCTACCTCGCCGCCAACAACGTCGTCTCGATGCTCGACGCGGCATTCGTGCTCAACAACCGCACCTACGGCATGGTGTGCTGCGAGGAACCGCACCGGCGCGAATGGAAGCCGGGCGACGTGGTCTCGCTGCGAGCGATCGTCAACAAGATCGCGCTGCTGATGTGGAACGCGCCCGACTCGGTGCTGCTGAAGACGCCGTCGCTGCCGCTGCGCGTCCTGCTGCAGGAATCGAGCGCGGCGCACGAGCGGCGCCGCTGAACGGAACGACCGACCGAGGAGATCGCCCATGGGCGCCAACGAATCCTTCACCAGCAGCGCCGACATCGGCCACTTCATCGGCGGCCGGCGTGTCGCCGGCGCCAGCGGCCGCAGCCAGCCGGTCACCAACCCGGCGACCGGTGCCGTCGCGCGCCGCGTCGCGCTCGCCGCGCCGGCCGAGGTCGACGCCGCGGTCGCCGCCGCGAAGGCGGCGCAGCCGGCGTGGGCGGACACGCCGCCGCTGCGCCGGGCGCGCGTCATGCAAGCCTTCCTCAACCTGCTCAACCGCGAACGCGACACGCTCGCGGCGATGATCACCGCCGAGCACGGCAAGGTGTTCAGCGACGCCCAGGGCGAGGTCACGCGCGGCATCGACATCGTCGAGTTCGCGTGCGGCATCCCGCAGCTGCTGAAGGGCGACTACACCGACCAGGTCTCGACCGGCATCGACAACTGGACGATGCGCCAGCCGCTCGGCGTCGTCGCCGGCATCACGCCGTTCAACTTCCCGGTGATGGTGCCGATGTGGATGTACCCGGTCGCGATCGCCTGCGGCAACGCGTTCATTCTCAAGCCCAGCGAGCGCGATCCCTCGCCGTCGATCTTCATGGCCGAGCTGCTCGAGGAGGCCGGGCTGCCGAAGGGAATCTTCAGCGTCGTCCAGGGCGACAAGGTCGCGGTCGACGCGCTGCTCGCGAACCCCGACGTCAAGGCGCTCAGCTTCGTCGGCTCGACGCCGATCGCGCGCTACATCTACGAGACCGGCGCCAGGCACGGCAAGCGCGTCCAGGCGCTCGGCGGCGCCAAGAACCACATGGTCGTGATGCCCGACGCCAACCTCGAGCAGGCCGTCGATGCGCTCATCGGTGCCGCCTACGGCTCGGCCGGCGAGCGCTGCATGGCGATCTCGGTCGCGGTGCTCGTCGGCGACATCGCCGACCGGATCGTGCCGCTGCTCGCCGAGCGCGCCACCAAGCTGATCGTCAAGAACGGCATGGAGAGCGACGCCGAGATGGGGCCGCTCGTCACCCTCGACGCGAAGACGCGCGTCGAGTCGTACATCGCCTCGGGCGTTGCCGACGGCGCGACGCTCGCCGCCGACGGCCGCGGACTCGCCGTCGCCGGCCACGAAAAGGGCTTCTTCACCGGCGGCACGCTGTTCGACCACGTCACCCCCGAGATGAAGATCTACAAGGAAGAGATCTTCGGCCCGGTCCTCTCGTGCGTTCGCGTTCCGGATTTCGAATCGGCGCTCAAGCTCGTCAACGCGCACGAGTTCGGCAACGGCGTCGCCTGCTTCACGAGCGACGGCAACGTCGCGCGCGAGTTCGCGCGCCGGGTCGAGATCGGCATGGTCGGCATCAACGTGCCGATCCCGGTGCCGATGGCGTGGCACGGCTTCGGCGGCTGGAAGTCGAGCATGTTCGGCGACACCCACGCCTACGGCGAGGAAGGCGTCCGCTTCTACACGCGCCAGAAGTCGGTGATGCAGCGCTGGCCCTCGAGCACGCCGAAGGGCGCAGAGTTCACGATGCCGACGTCGAAGTAGGCGAGCGGTCGGCCGCTAGAGCTTCTCGGTCTCTCCCGCCGCCGGCTGCCAGCGCATCAACCGCCGCTCGATCCGGCCGACGCCGGCGTCGAGGACGAGCGCGAAGGCGGTCAGGACGAGGATGCCGGCCATCACGGTGTTGATGTCGAACGCGCCCTCGGCCTGCAGGATCAGGTAGCCGACGCCGCGCGACGAGCCGAGGTACTCGCCGACGACCGCGCCGACGAAGGCGAGCCCCACGCTCGTGTGCAGCGAGCTGAACACCCAGCTCGTCGCGCTCGGCAGGTAGACGTGGCGCAGCAGCTGGCGCTGCGACGCGCCGAGCATGCGCGCGTTGGCGAGGACGACCGGGCTCACTTCCTTGACGCCCTGGTAGACGTTGAAGAAGACGACGAAGAAGACCAGCGTCACGCCGAGCGCGACCTTGCTGGCGATGCCGAGCCCGAACCAGACCGCGAAGATCGGCGCCAGGATCACGCGCGGCATGCTGTTGAGCGCCTTGATGTACGGATCGGCGATCGCGCCGGCGATCGGGCTGAGCGCGAGCCAGAGGCCGAAGGCGAGGCCGAGCAGGGTGCCGATCGCGAACGCGAGCACGGTCTCGAGCAAGGTCACCCACAGGTGCTGGTAGATGTCGGCGTTGACGACGAACCAGGTCCAGATCCGGCCGAAGATCTTCATCGGCTCGCCGAAGAAGAACGCCGCCTGGCGGTCGTTCTCGAACATGACGTTGGGCAGCAGGCCCGGTGTCGTCAGCAGGTGCCAGACGACGAACACCGCCACGAGCAGGCCCGCTTGCCAGATGCGCAGGTACCTCATGGCGTCATGCCCGTCGCGTCATGCGGCGAGCTGCTGGCGATAGCCGGCGAGGACTTCCTCGCGCAGCACCGACCAGATCGCCTGGTGCAGCTCGACGAAGCGCGGCGTCGCGCGCACCTCGGCGACGTCGCGCGGACGAGGCAGGTCGATCGCGAACTCGCCGATCGGGTGCGACGCCGGCCCGGCCGATAGGCAGACGACGCGGTCGCTCATCGCGATCGCCTCGTCGAGGTCGTGGGTGATGAAGAGCACCGCCTTCTTCTTCTCGGCCCAGATCGCGAGCACCTCGTTTTCCATCAGCTGGCGCGTCTGCACGTCGAGCGCCGAGAACGGCTCGTCCATGAGGATGATGTCGGGGTCGAGGACGAGCGTCTGCGCCAGGCTGACACGCTTTCGCATGCCGCCCGAGAGCTGGTGCGGATAGCGGTCGGCGAAGCCGCCGAGGCCGACGCGCTTGAGCCAGGCGTGCGCCTGCTCGTCCGGCTCGGCGCTGCCGCGGAACTCGAGGCCGGCGGCGACGTTCTGCAGCGCCGTCCGCCACGGCATCAGGCTCTCGGTCTGGAACATGTAGCCGGCGCGCCGGTTGATCCCGGCGAGCGGCGTGCCGAACACCTCGATCCGGCCGCTGCTCGGCGCGAGCAGGCCGGCGGCGACGTTGAGCAGCGTGCTCTTGCCGCAGCCGGTCGGGCCGACGACCGAGACGAACTCGCCGGCGCCGACGGCGAGCGTCACGTCGCGCACGGCCGTGTAGCGACGGCCCGGATCGGCCTTGTCGGCGAAGGTGCAGGTCACTCCGGCGAGCGACAGCGCCGGCGAAGAGGCAGCGGTGGACCCGGCAGGCGTCAAGATCGATGCACCCATGAACGAAGGCGCAGCGAGTGTAGGCGTGAGCGCGGCGCGACCCGTTCGGCGCCCCCGAGGCCGCGTTCGCACCGCTCGAATCGGCTTCCGTCGCGTTGCGGGTGACTCGCGCCGGGCCGATGGCTACCTTTCACCTCGCGATCGAATCGGTCGCGAGGAGCCACACCATGAACTCACTTCGCTTGTTCGTCCTGACCGTCGTCTGCGCCGTGCTCGCCACCCCTGTCGCGAGCGCCGCCGCTCCGGCCGAATCGTCCGTCTCCAGCTGCACGGCGCCACGCCAGGCGCTGGTCCAGCGGCGTGTCAGCGAGGAGGCCGCACGCGGCCTGCCGACGCTGATCTCCTTCGTCAACCGGACGCAGTCGATCTATCAGCTGCGCCTGGCCGACGCCGTCGCCCTGCTCGATGCCGAGCGCGAGCGCCGCGACGCGTGCGTCGTCGCCTCGGCGAGCGCGGCCTCGGACTGATCGTTCCACTCAGCGCCCGGGCTCAGCCCTTCGGGTACTTCGCGTTGGCGCGCTTGACGTAGTCGTTGGTGTAGACCGCCGCCAGGTCGATCTTGGCGGCGGCGATCTCGGTGTCGATGCTGGCGAGCGCACGCCGCGCGGTCTCGGCACCCGCCTCGGGGAACATGCCGTCGGGCGAGAGCGCGCCCTTGGCGGCGAGGAAGGCGTCGACGTAGACGGCGCGGTCGCCGAGGAGATAGCTTTCGGGCACCGCCTTGATGATGTCGCCCGCGCCCGCGCCCTGGATCCACCTGTCGGCGCGAACGATCGCGTTGGCGAGCGCCTGAGCCGTCTGCGGGTTCTTGTCGAGGAAGGTCTGCTGCGTGTACAGGCACCCTGCCGGCATCGGCCCGCCGAAGATGCGATCGGCCTCGGCGACGATGCGGGTGTCGGAGACGATCTTCAGGTCGCCCGAGCGCGCGAGCAGCGTGACCACCGGGTCGAGGTTGGAGATCGCGTCGATCTGCCCGGATCGCATCGCCGCGACCGCGCCGCTGCCGGCGCCGACGCCGATGATCGAGACGTCGCCGGGCTTGAGCCCCGCCTTGGCGAGGACGAAGTTGGCGAGCACGTTGGTCGACGAGCCCGGCGCGGTGACACCGAGCTTCTTGCCCTTGAGCTCGGCGACCGACTTGAAGTTCGGCATCGTCTTCGGATTGACGCCGAGGACGATCTGCGGCGCCCGCCCCTGCAGCACGAAGGCGCGCAGGCGCTGCCCCTTGACCTGCATGTTGATGGTGTGCTCGAACGCACCCGAGACGACGTCGGCGCTGCCGCCGACGAGCGCCTGGAGGGCGCGCGAGCCGCCGGCGAAGTCGGCGATCGTGACGTCGAGGCCCTCGTCCTTGAGGTAGCCGCGCGTCTCGGCGATCGTCAGCGGCAGGTAGTAGAGCAGGTTCTTGCCGCCGACGGCGATCGTCAGCTTCGGCTTCTCGACCGCTTGCGCCCGGCCGATCGCGGGCAGTGCGATTGCAGCCGTGCCGGCCAGGGCGGCGCGGATCAGGCGGCGTCGTTGCATGGGATGGGTCTCCAGTCGTTCTTCGATCCCGCGCGAGGGCGGTCGGACGACTGTAGCAGCGGCGTTCGCGCCGCGACGACAGCGATGTCGGCCCGTAGAATCTGCGCCGATGAGAGTTCGCGTCAGGCGCTGGGCAGCCTTGGGCGTGCTGACGCTGGCCGCATCGTCGGCCCTGGCACAGCAGCGCCCACCGGCGCAGACCGCCGACCCTTCCGCCTCCGCCGCCTCGGCCACACCGGCGGCGCCCGCGGTGCCCGCCGCGCCGGTGTCGCTGTCGGCGCGCAAGGTCTACGAGCAGGCGCGCTCGCAGCTCGTCCAGATCCGCACCGTCCTGAAGGGCCGCGCCAGCCAGACCTCGGTCGGGTCGGGCTTCCTGGTCACGGCGCAAGGCCACATCGTCACCAACTTCCACGTCGTCAGCGAAGCGGCGCTCAAGCCCGACCGGCATGACCTCGTCTACGTCACCGCCGACGGCCGCGAGGCGCCGCTCGTCATCCTGCAGCTCGACGTCCTGCACGACCTCGCCTTGCTGCGCGCCGGCGACGCGGGCGGGAGCGGCGCAGGCGCCGCGGGCAAGACCTTCGACGCGCTGCCTTTTCGCCCCGCCAGCGAGCCGCTCTCGCAGGGCGAGCGCATCTACTCGCTCGGCAACCCGCTCGACGTCGGCTTCGCGGTCACGCAGGGCACGTACAACGGGCTGGTGCGGCGCAGCTTCTATCCGCAGATCTTCTTCGGCGGCGCGCTCTCGGCCGGAATGAGCGGCGGCCCCGCGCTCGACGAGGAAGGCCACGTCGTCGGCATCAACGTCGCCCGCCGCGTCGACGGCGAGCAGGTGAGCTTCCTCGTCCCGGCCGAGTTCGCGACCGCGCTCCTCGCCCGCGGCAAGGACGCCGCGCCGCTCATCGGCCCGGCCTACGCGATCGTCGACGAGCAGCTGCTGAAGCACCAGGCCGCGCTCACCGACCGCTTCATCGCCCAGGGCTGGAAGGAGGCGACGCATCCGCGCTATCGCGTGCCGGTGCCGCCCGATGTCTTCATGCGCTGCTGGGGCACGAGCGAGGTGTCGCGCACCGGCGGCCTCGACTTCGAACGCTCGGAATGCCAGATGGACACGCGCGTCTTCGTCGGCGAATACACGACCGGAACGATCAGCGTTCGCCACGAGAGCTACGACGGCGCCAAGCTCGGGCCGCTGCGTTTCGCGGCGCGCTACTCGCAGAGCTTTCGCAACGAGGCGTTCATCCGCCTGCCGGCGCAGCACCAGACCAAACCGCGCTGCAACGAGGACTTCCTCGACCGCGACGGCCTGCCGCTGCGCGCCGTCGTCTGCCTGCGCGCCTACAAGAAGCTGCCGCAGCTCTACGACGTCGCCGTGCTGGTCGCCACGCTCGACCAGAACCAGTCGGGCGTGCAGGGCCGCTTCGACGCCCAGGGCGTGAGCTTCGCCAACGCGCAGCGCCTCGCCCACCACTACCTCGACGCGTTCCGATGGGTGCAG
>JADGRJ010000057.1 GCA_017881025.1 Rhizobacter sp.
CTCTCGGCTGCCACGATCGAACCCTATGCAAAAGACCCAAGCGGTCGCCTCCCTCGGCCAGCACAGACTGATGTTGCCTGCCTGGGTCAAGGCAGCCTTGACCGCCAACGATCGCCTCAAGGTCTACCTGACTGTCTTGCAGTCGGCCTCGTCGCACGCTTCGCACCCGCATCGCGATGTGCCTGACCTGTCGAAGGAGATCGCAGCGGCCGGGTTGAACACGGCGTGGCTTCAAGACCTTGCTGCAGTTGCGCGGCGTGTCGACGAGGATCTCTTCATCCCGGATCTGCCAGGGCTGATCAAGTGCATCGAAGACGACCTCGCGACCATGGCGCGCCCCGTGCTGGAGACGACGCCGGCCGGCGAGGAGCCGCATCGACGCGTGCAGCATCGCCTCGACTGGCTCGGCGCGCTGGCCAAGGACCGGCTGAACGATCAGCAGATTGAAGACCTCACCCATGGCCGCCGCGGCGAGGGTGACAGCCTGCACCTGCTCGTGATGGACCTGCATAAGAAGATCAACAAGCTCTCCAGCGAGCTCGCCAGCGAAGTGATAGCCGGCGCGAACGTGTGGGAACTGCAGCCGCAGGATCGTCCGAGGGTCGCCGCCTTCATGCGCGGCCTGAACCGCACGAGCGTACTGAAGTTCGACCACCCAGGCCTTGACACGGCGGCCACACGAGACGGCGAGCGGCTTCTGATCCAGAACGACATCGGTACGAACGATGCCCACGTGCTCGTCATCCAGGTCGCCGCCCATTCGATCACGCTGACGTATTCAGATCTGCATCGTGTCCGGCTCGAGTTCTTCCAGGCGCTGCTGGAGCCGTTCGGCGCCAAATGGTCAGGGCTGGAGTCGCGCACGAACGCAGACCTCAACCAGGGTGCGGCCTATTCGGTCGGCACGGCGCAGTTCGAGTGCGCAGATGACGCGGCCGTCGAGGCAGCGCTGGAAGGCATCGGCTCACGCATCGTGTTCCTGATCGACTGGAATCGTGCCCGCAAGCGCCTGCAGGCCTTCGTCGAGAAGGAGGATGCGATCGCGATCCTGGCCGAAGTGGCTCGGCTCGACATCGGCCACCGCGCCTGGCTGCAGGTCGGCGGCGAGCGCCTGGTCTTCGCGGCGATGCAGGCGGCAGGCGAAGGCGCGTTCCGCATCGGCGACCGGCTGGACGAGGTCATCGGCGTCGCCGACGCGCACGCGTTCCTGGTGGCTGTGATGCGGCTGGCCTGCGACGCCTTGCGCCGCGGTCAACCGGCAGCCCTGGTGGCTGACGAGACGCGCATGCTTCTGGCACAGCATGTGCGCCAACGCACCAGCGAGTTCGACCTGCTGGCCGAGCATGCGTCGTACTGTCAGGCGCTGGCGCAAGCCGTCAGCGACGGCCTGGCCCATGGTGCCGAACGCTCGGGCAAGGCCGCGGCGGAACTCGCCGAGCGTTCGAAGGCGTGGGAACGCAAGGCCGACCACCTGGTGATGCAGGCTCGCGAGAAGGCGGAGCGCCAGCCCCGGTGGCGGCCCGTGGCCCGGCTGGTCGAGCAATCGGACGATGTCGCCGATGCGCTCGAGGAGGCCGCGTTCCTGATCAGCCTGATTGCGGACCACCACCTCAAGGGCTGGAACGACGACGTTCGCAAGGTGCTGGCCCGCTTGGCGGGCACGGTGCTGCAGGCGACGCAGGATCAGGTGAAGGCACTGGCGATCGCGAGGACGCTTGGCAGCAACAGCGAAGCGGTCGACAACGACGCCTTCCTGCGAGCGACCTGGCGCGTCCTGCAGGCAGAGCGGCAGTGCGATGCCTTGTTGCGCGACGCGCGGCGCGTGATCCTGGGCGCCCTGCAGGACGCGCCATCGCTGATGGTCGCCAACGATCTCGCGGGGACCTTGGAGCTGGCGTCGGACCGTCTGCTGGCAGCCGCCTACGCGCTGCGGGATCTGGCGTTCGACAAGGCCGGGGTGCGAGGATGAGCGGACATCGACATCACCATGACGACGAGAGGCATTGCATCGCCGTCCTGCCGGGCAAAGCGCTCGACGTCCCGTTTCCGCACCGTGGCGAACCGCAGAGGTCCTCGACCGCTTCGTCAGCGACCGTGGAGACCTTGCTGCCCGAGGCGCCTACAGCAGCGGTGACAGTTTTGCCGCCCGAGGTCTACCTGATCGGATGTGGCGGCGACTTCGACGTACGAGGCCAAGCCTCGGCACAGAGCATGGGCTTCAAGGCCTGGAACCTGCTTCGCATGGCCCAACTGGCGCTGCCGGTGCCTGCGGCCTTCGTGATCGGAACACGCTATTGCGCCGATCCCGTCGCCCGGGCCGGGGTTGCCGGTGCCGATCTGTGGCGGGCGGGCCTGAGCGCGCTGGAGCGTTCGACCGGGCAGGCCCTGGGCAACGCACGCCGCCCCATGCTGCTGTCGGTCCGGTCCGGTGCGCCGGTCTCGATGCCGGGCATGATGGACACGCTGCTGAACATCGGTCTGTGCGACGCGACGGTCAGCGGCCTGATGCGCCAGAGCGGCAACCCGAGGCTCGTGTGGGACGCCTATCGGCGCCTGGTGGCCACCTATGGCGAGGTGGTGGCCGGCTTGCCGGCGACCAGCTTCGACGAAGCCGCCTCGGCGCTCTTCGCTGGTCGCGACGAGCGCGATCTCGACTTCGCCGATCTTCGTTCGCTCACGCAACGTTTTCTCGAAGTCTTTTCACAGGGCGCGGGGCGACCGTTCCCGCAGGATCCCGCCGAGCAGCTCGGCGGCGCGATCGAAGCCGTTTTCGCCTCCTGGCAATCCCCCAAGGCGCGCGAGTACCGGCGCCTGAACCACATCGCCGATGCCATCGGGACAGCGGTGACGGTGCAATGCATGGTGTTCGGCAACGCGGGTGGCGAGTCGGGGGCCGGCGTGGGCTTCACGCGCGACCCGGCGACCGGCGCGTCGGCCCTGTGGGTCGACTTCCTGTTCAACGGGCAGGGCGAAGACGTGGTGTCGGGGCGGCGCAGCGCCCACGGCCACGAAGAGTTGGCGACGGTGCTGCCGGAGGTCTGGCACGAACTTTCCGAGGCTGCACAACAACTCGAGCACGCCTTCAGCGACATGCAGGACTTCGAGTTCACCGTGCAGGATGGCCGGCTGTTCATGCTGCAGACCCGGTCCGGCAAGCGCACGCCCCAGGCGGCTGCCCGCATTGCGCTGGATCTGCTCGACGAGGGATTGATCGGACCCAAGCTCGCGCTGGAGCGAACGGCCGGGTTGGATCGCGAGTCGCTCGCGCACCCCTGCGTCGTCGCGACAGGCGGCACGGTGCTGACCCCGATGGGTCGTGCGGTGACCGCGAGCAGCGGCGTTGCCGTCGGCGAAGTCGCTCTCGACGAGGCACGCGCGGTCGCCCGCCACGAAGCGGGCGTTTCAGTGGTTCTGGTTCGCCGCGATGCCGAGACCAGCGACATCGCAGCGCTCGAATCGGCCACCGGACTGCTGACGCAACGCGGTGCCCGGACATCGCACGCGGCGGTGGTGGCACGGCAGCTGGGCAAGGTCTGCCTCGTAGGTTGCACCGAACTGCAGATCGACGAGACCGCGCGCACCATCGAGGTCGGCAACACCACCTTGCACGAGGGTGAACTGATCACCCTCGACGGCAACGAGGGGGTCTTCTACGCCGGCGCTGCCCGGGTCGAGATCAGCTACCCGGTGGAACTCCTCGCACGTCTGGACGCGCTCAGGCAGCGCGAATGAGGTGCGATGGCGCAGAACGTCTACCTGTCTTGCGCGGCGCGGGGAACTAGGCGGCGGCCCCGCGATCGTCCGCCGTTGCCTTGAGCTCCATCTCGCGCAAGTGGGCCCGGGCCTCTTCGGCGCTCTCGTAGATGTGAGGAGCGACGTCGCGCTGCCGCAGCGCTTCGCCGAGCTTCAGCCGCAGGAAGCTGCTCGTCGTATAGCGGGTGACACCGTAGTAGAAACGGTCGACCAATCCCTGCACCATGTCGCCAAACGCGTCGGTGAGCTCCGGCGGGATCGTGAAACCCTCGTAGTTGACGATCCCGAAGACCTTCTTCTTCAGCGGCGCGAGGCGCGACTCGATCGCCTGGCGGATCTTCTCGATGTCGTCGGGCGTCTTGACGGCGAGCCGCTCGAAGTTGATGAAGAAGACGTTCTGCGCGGCGTCGTAGCTGAAGCGCTGTTCGAGCGGCAAGGCAAGCATGTCGTCGCGCAAGCCCATCGGTTCGGGCAGGAAGATCCGCTCGTCCATCAACCTCGGCGGTCGGTGCATGACCGGGGCGAAATCCATCTTCGCGAGGATGTCCTTCTGCAGGTTCACGCCGGGCGCGATCTCGACCAGCTCGAGCCCCTCCGGGCCGAGCGAGAAGACGCAGCGCTCGGTGACGTAGAGCGCGGTTTGCTTGCGTGCCGCCGAATGGCTGCCGCTGAAAGTGCGGTGCTCGACCTCGCCCACGAACTTTCGCGAAGCTCCATCCTCGCGGATCTGGAGCTTGCCGTCGGCGATGGCGAGCTCGCACCTCCCCGCGTTGAAGGTGCCCATGAACACCACCTTCTTGGCGCTCTGGCTGATGTTGATGAATCCGCCGGCGCCGGCGAGCTTGGGGCCGAACTTGCTGACGTTGAGATTGCCCTCTCGATCGGCTTGGGCGAGGCCGAGAAAGGCGATGTCGAGCCCGCCGCCATCGTAGAAATCGAACTGGCTCGGCTGGTCGATGATCGCCTGCGTGTTGGCCGCGGCGCCGAAATTGAGCCCGCCCGCGGGCAGGCCGCCGATGACCCCGGGTTCGGCGGTCAGGGTCATCAGGTCGATGATCTTCTCTTCGTTGGCGACGCTCGCGACGCCCTCGGGCATGCCGATGCCGAGGTTGACGACGCTGTTGGGCATCAGCTCGAGCGCCGCCCGGCGAGCGATGATCTTGCGCGCGCTCATGTCCATGGGCGCAATGGCGCTCATCTGCACCCTGATCTCGCCGGAAAAGGCGGCGCTGTAGGGCTCGGCGAACGTCTGCCAGTGATTCTCCGGCCGGGAGACCACGACGCAGTCGACCAGGATGCCGGGGATCTTGACCTGCCGCGGGTTGAGGCTGCCACGCTCTGCGATCCGTTCGACCTGGACGATCACGATTCCGCCCGAGTTGTGCGCGGCCATCGCGATGGCCAGCACCTCGAGCGTGAGGGCCTCCTTCTCCATCGTGACGTTGCCGTCCGGGTCGGCGGTCGTGCCGCGGATGATGCCGACATCGATCGGAAACGTCTTGTAGAAGAGGTAGTCGACACCGCCGATGGGCATCAGCTCGACCAGCTCTTCGGTGGTGCGTGCGTTCAGCTTGCCGCCGCCGAAGCGCGGGTCGACGAACGTTCCGAGCCCGATCTGGGAGAGTTGACCCGGCTTGTGGGCGGCGATGTCGCGGTAGAGGTGCGTGATCACGCCCTGGGGCAGGTTGTAGGCCTCGATCCGATTGGCG
This sequence comes from Rhizobacter sp., assembly GCA_017881025.1. Classification (GTDB taxonomy): domain Bacteria; phylum Pseudomonadota; class Gammaproteobacteria; order Burkholderiales; family Burkholderiaceae_C; genus Schlegelella_A. Next base: position 5,463 of record JADGRJ010000057.1, read on the forward strand.
ATGGCAAGCTCTTGCAGCTTCGGCACCAGGCCCCAGTGGCCGCCGACGACTCGCCGGACGAGGCCTTCGTGGGCGAGATGATTCAGGCCCTTGTCCTTGCCGTCGCCCTGACCCGCCGCGTAGACAAGGGTCAGCCCGCGCGGGCTGCCGACAGACGCTTCGTCCTGCTCCCTGGCGGACAGAAAGCGCTCCTCCAGCGCGATGGCGATCTCCTCCGCGAATCCGATGCCGACGAACCCGCCGGTCGCGACCGTGTCGCCATCGCGGATGAGCCGGACGGCATCCGCGGCCGAGACGACCTTGCCGCGTTCGGCGTTCTGAAACCCGCTCGGCAAGGGATGAGTCGAATTCGTCACGGGGCGCTTTCCATGGCCGGTCCGAGCGCGGTCAGTGCCGGCCGGTGAGTCAGTGGCCCCCGATCACGACGAACACGGCGGCCGGCTTGATGATCGTGAGGCCGAGCCGACTCTACAACCCTGCGATGACCCACCCCGGGAACACCATGAGCAGTGCCGCCGCCGCGAAGCAGGCGAGGCTCGCACCGAGCGCGAGCGGTCGCGCCTTGCCGGAGTCGGCGACGACCGCGTCGGCGCTCATGAACATGACCTGGATCACGCGCAGGTAGAAGTAGATGCCGAGGTAGCTGCCGACCAGGCCGAGCACGGCGTAGGTGGTGTAGCCGGCGGACATGACGTTCCTGAAGATCAGGAACTTGGCGACGAAGCCGGGGAACGGCGGGATGCCGGCCAGCGACAGCATCGCGACGCCGAGCATCAGCGCGGCGAACGGGGCCCGGTGGAACAGGCCGCGCAGGTTGTCGAGACGGTCGCGCGCGAAGTCGTCGGTGGCCGCCGGCAGCGCCGCGAACGCGAGCAGGTTCATCACGCCGTAGGCGAGCAGGTAGAACGCCACCGCCTGCAGGCGCCCGGCAGCGTCGCCGAGCACGGCGTAGAACAGGTAGCCGGCATGGGCGATCGAGCTGTAGGCGATCATGCGGCGCAGGCTCGGCTGGCGCATCGCCGCGAGGTTGCCCCAGACGATCGAGACCAGCGGCAGCACGGCCAGCAACTCGAGCATCGGCGATGCCACGTTCGCGCGCCCGAACAGCCGCACGACCGCGAGCAGCACGCCGGCCTTGACGATGGTGGCCATGTATGCCGTGACCGGCACGCTCGCGCCTTCGTAGGCGTCGGGCGCCCAGGCGTGGAAGGGCACGATCGCGCCCTTCAGGAAGAAGGCCAGGACCACGAGCATGACAGCCGCGCGCGCCAGACCGTTGTCCGAACCGAGCCCGACGGCGAAGGTCGCCGTCGCCATCGACCCGCTGGCGCCGTAGAGGAGCGACGCCCCCATCAGGAACATGGCCGTGGCCGTGCCGCCGAGGACGAGGTACTTCAGCGCTGCTTCGGCGCTTTGCGGCCGCCGGTAGGCCAGCAGCACCAGCACGTAGACCGGCAGCGACATCAGTTCGAGCCCGAGGAACAGGGTCAGGAAGCTGTCGGCCGACTGCATCAGGCAGACGCCGTAGAGCGACGACAGCAGCAGCGCCGGGAACTCGCCGTTCTCGAACTCGTCGCGCGACATGAGCAGCACCGGCAGGGCCAGCGCCAGCACCATGGCCTTGGCCATCAGGCTGGCCGGGTCGACCGAGAACTGCCCGGCGAACGGCGCTGCCGCGTAGCCGCCGAGCGACAGGCCGGCCGCAGCGACCGCGGCCGCGGCGACCGCGAGCACGGCGACACCGAGCGAGGCGCGCTGCCCGCGACCGGCGATCTCCAGGCCGAGCACGAGCACGATGCCGAGCAGCAGCAGGTGCTCGGGCAGCATCGCGGTCAGCACAGCGTCGCTGATCATGGCTTTATCTCCGGCAGGCGCGACGTGCCGGCCAGTTGCCGGAAGGCCTTGGCCGCGAGTTCGGTCTTGTGCATCGGCTCGGCGGGAAAGAGGCCGAGGGCGAAGACGGCGACGACGATCAGTCCGAGGATGCTCTTCTCGCGCAGGCCGAGATCGAACAGCGGCTGATGCGGCGCCTTGGCCGCGCCGAACAGGAAGCCGAGCGCGAAGCGCAGCATGTACAGCGCGCCCAGCACGACGCCGGTGACCGCGACCACCGCGAGCAGCAGCGGCAGGCCGTAGCCGAGCCGGTACTGCACCCAGGCGGTCTTGAAGGCGCCGAGGAGGACGAGGAACTCGCCGGTGAATCCGCTCGTCGTCGGCAGGCCGACCGAGGCCAGCGTCAGCACCATGAAGAACGCGGAATAGACGGGCAGCAACTTGGCGATGCCGCCATACGCGGCGAGTTCACGGGTGTGGCAGCGTTCGTAGATCATGCCGACCATCAGGAACAGGCCGCCGGCGACGAGGCCGTGGCTCACCATCTGGATCACCGCGCCCTGGATGCCGACCAGGTCAAGGCTGAGCAGGCCCAGCATGACGTAGCCGAGGTGGCTGATCGACGAGTAGGCGATGATCTTCTTGATGTCGTCTTGGACCAGCGCGAGGCAGGCGCCGTAGACGATGCTGACGACGGCCAGCGTCATCAGCACCGGCGTGAACACGTGGGTCGCATCGGGGAACAACGGGAAGCCGAGCTTCATGAACCCGTACGTGCCCATCTTCAGCATCACGCCGGCCAGGATCACCGAGCCCGCCGTCGGCGCCTCGACGTGGGCGTCGGGCAGCCAGGTGTGCAGCGGCACCATCGGCACCTTGATCGCGAAGCTGAGGGCGAAGGCGGCGAGCAGCCACTCCTGGACGTCGAGCGGCAGCCGGGTCTTGACGAGGTCGGCGAAGGCGAACGAGATCACGCCGGTGCTCGTCTGCAGCGACCAGACGAGGTAGATCACCGCCGCCAGCATCAGGATGCTGCCGAATGCCGTGTAGAGAACGAACTTGATCGTCGCGTAGATGCGCCGCTCGCCGCCCCAGATGCCGATGAGCAGGAACATCGGGATCAGCATCGTTTCCCAGAAGACGTAGAAGAGGAACAGGTCCTGGGCGAGGAAGGTTCCCATCATCGCGAACTGGATCAGGAGGACCATCGCGTAGAACAGCTTGACGTCCTTGGTGATCGCCGTGAACGCGCCGGCCACGACCAGCGGGCCGAGGAAGGCCGTGAGCATGACCAGGAGCAGGTTGTAGCCGTCGAGGCCGATCTGGTAGTACACGCCCCAGGCCGCGATCCACGGCACGCGCGTTTCGAACTGCAGGCCGGGGTTGGCGGCGTCGTAGCGCGCGTACAGCCAGGCGGCAAGAGCGAACTGCACGACCGTCACCGCCAGCGTGACCCGGCGCGTCAGCTCGTCGTTGTCGCGCGGAAAGAGGAGCAGCAGTCCGACGCCCAGGAGCGGCAGGAACAGCACCAGGTCGAGCACGCCCGCGTCAGACATGGCGCCAGCTCCAGAGCAGCGCGCCGACGATGCCGAGCAGCACGAACCACGCGTACAGGTGCAGGCTGCCGGTTTGCGCCCGGCTGAGTACGGCGCCGCCGCGCCGGCCGAGCGCGGCCATGCCGTCGAGCGCGCCGTCGATCAGGCGGCGGTCGCCCAGGCGAAGGAAGACGCGGTCCGAGACCCAGACCAGCGGGTCGCCGATCAGGCGCTGGTACAGCTCGTCGATGAAGTACTTGCCCGAGAGCCACCGGTCCAGCCCGGCGAAGCGCCGGCGCAGCCCCTCGGCGCGGGCGGGCGGCCCGCCGAAGACGAAGGCGGCGGCGGCCAAGCCGACGAGGGCCAGGACGACCGAGAGGACGAGCAGCGGCGTCTCGAAGTGCTCCAGCTCCTCGTGGACGGTCGGCAGCGGCAACTGTGGCGCGAGGAAGTGCGGCACGGCGATGAAGCCGCCGACGGCCGAGAGCAGCGCCAGCAAGGCGAGCACGCCGGTCATCGACAGCGGCGACTCGTGGATGTGATGCTCGACCTCGGGATCCACGCGCGAGCTGCCGAGGAACGTCAGCCAGAGCAGCCGGAACATGTAGAACGCCGTCATCAGCGCCGTTGCCGCGGCCACCAGCCACAGCAGCGGCGAGCCGCCGCGCGTGCTGGCGAAGGCGTACCAGAGGATCTCGTCCTTCGAGAAGAAGCCGGCCAGCGGCGGGATTCCGGCGATGGCGGCGGTGGCCACCGCGAAGGTGACGAAAGTGACCGGGATCTTGCGTGCCAGCCCGCCCATCTTGCGCATGTCCTGCTCGCCCGAGAGGGCGTGGATCACGCTGCCGGCGCCGAGGAACAGGCAGGCCTTGAAGAAGGCATGGGTGACGAGGTGGAAGATCGCCACCCCGTAGGCGCCGACGCCGAGGGCGAGGAACATGAAGCCGAGCTGCGAGATCGTGGAGTAGGCCAGCACCTTCTTGATGTCGCTCTGGGCGATGGCGATGGTGGCGGCGAAGAACGCGGTGGCGACGCCGATGACGGCGATCACCATCGACGCCTCGGGCGCCTGCAGGTAGATGCCCGACATGCGGGCGACCAGGTAGACGCCGGCCGTGACCATCGTCGCCGCGTGGATCAGCGCCGAGACCGGCGTCGGGCCGGCCATCGCGTCGGGCAGCCAGACGTGCAAGGGGATCTGCGCCGACTTGCCGGTGGCGCCGATGAACAGCAGGATGCCGACCAGGCCGGCCGGCACCACCGCGGCGGCGCCGACGCCGAACGCGGCATTGATGCGGTCCATGTCGAGCGTGCCGAAGGCCTGGTAGAGCACGAACATGCCGAGCAGGAAGCCGGCGTCGCCGACGCGGTTGGTGATGAAGGCCTTCTTGCCGGCCACTGCGTTGGCGAGGTCGTCGAACCAGAAGCCGATCAACAGGTACGAGGCGAGGCCGACGCCTTCCCAGCCGACGAACAGGACCAGCAGCGACCGGCCCAGCACGAGCAGGAGCATGAAGAACAGGAACAGGTTGAGATAGGCGAAGAAGCGGCCGAAGCTCTTGTCGTGCGCCATGTAGCCGACCGAGTAGACGTGGATCACCGAGCCGACGCCGGTGACGACCAGCACCATGATCGCGGTCAGGCGGTCGAAGTAGAAGGCGACGTCGAAGCTGCTGCTGCCGATCAGCGCCCAGCGGTAGGCGGTCTCGACCAGCGGGGCGTAGCCGCCGGCCTGCAGGTCGAGCACCGACTTGATCGCGAGGGCGAAGGCCAGCAGCGGCAACCCGCAGCCGACGACCGTGACGAAGCGCTTGCCGACGAGGTTGCCGCCGAGCTGCGTGGCGAGCACGCCGTTCAGCAGGAAGCCGAGCAGCGGCAGCAGGACGATGGCGGTGAGCACGCCGGGCATGGGCATCAGCCTTTGAGGTCGCTGTAGGCGTCGAGGTCCAGCGTGCGCTTGTCGCGGACCAGGAGCAGGACGATGGGGATGGCCAGCGCGATCTCGGCGGTGGCTACGACGAAGATCAGGAACACGAGCACCGCGCCGGCGGTCGTGGCCGTCTGCTGCGCGAAGGTGACCAGGCTCAGGTTGACGCCGTTGAGCATGAGCTCCATGCACATCAGCATCACGAGCACGTTGCGGCGGACGATCACGCCGAGCAGCCCGAGCGAGAACAGGCCGACGGCCACCGCGAGCAGCATTTGCGTCCTATCCATGGGGCCTCGTCCTGTCGGTCCTGCGGCTGACCCGGATCACCGCCAGCGCCGCCACCACGGCCGCCACCAGCAGCACCGAAGTCAGCTCGAACTGCAGCCAGTACTCGTTGAGGAAGGCGACCGAGAACTTGCCGATGCCGAAGGCGGCGCCGTCGGTCGCCTTGTTCGGCGCCGGCAGGGCGCGCCAGATGCTGATCAGGATCGCGCCCAGCACCATCGCGAAGCCGGCGACGCCGGGCAGCAGCAGCCTCGAATAGCGGGCGACGCCGTGCTCGCGCACCTCGAGCAGCATGATGACGTAGACCATGAAGACCATCACCGCGCCGACATAGATCAGCACCTGGAAGGCGGCGACGAAGTGCACGCCGAGCAGGCCGTAGATGCCGCCGAGGAAGACCATGGTCGAGATCAGGGCGATCGCCACGCGCATCGGCTGGCGCAGGAAGATCATCAGCGTCGCCGCCGTCAGTGCCGACAGCGAGAACACCGCCAGCAGCAGCGTGTCGAGGTGGCCGAGCAGGCCGTCGAGGAAGGCGGTCACGGCGCGTGCCCCTTCTGCGCCGGCGCGCCGCCGGCCGCCGCGGCTTTGGCAGGGTAGGGCTTGGCGACGTCGCTGGCCGGCTGCCAGGTGAGCATCTCCTCGAGCGTCAGCCACATCTGGCCGCGCGAGTCCGAGGGCAGCCCCGGCGTTTCCTTGACCATGCGGATGGCGTCCTCGGGGCAGGCCTCGACGCACAGGCCGCAAAAGACGCAGCGCGAGTAGTCGATCTCGAAGCGGATCGGGAACTTCGGGTGCGCGCTGTCGGACTCGTCGAACCCGGCCTCGATCTCGATCACCTTGGCCGGGCACACCGTCGCGCACATGTTGCAGGCGATGCACTGCGGGCTGCCGTCGGGGCGTTGCGTCAGGATGTGCTTGCCGCGGTTGAGCGGCGCGTAGTCGAAGCGGGTCTCTTCCGGGTAGTAGGTGGTCAGCGCGCCCTTCCTGCCGGTCATCCAGCGGCCCATGTTGCGCAGGAAGACGATGCTGGTGACGATCAGGCCGCGGACGATCTCGGGCAGGTACGAGCGTTCCCAGACCGTCATCTCCGGCTCGTTCCAGTACTGCTTGCGCTTGTACTGAGGTTTCACTACGCGCCCCCCTGCTGCAGCCACACGAGCACGGCGGTGACGCTCAGGTTGAGCAGCGCCAGCGGCAGCATGAACTTCCAGGCGAAGCCGAGCACCTGGTCGTAGCGGAAGCGCGGCAGCGTCCAGCGGATCAGGATCTGGAAGCTGCACACCACCAGCACCTTGAGCAGGAAGACGACGAGCTGCGTCACGACGACGGCGGCGTGGCCCATCGCGACGACCGTGCCGCCGGGCAGGGTGAAGCCGCTGTCGTTCATGTACGGCAGGTTGTAGCCACCGAGGAACATGGTCGTGAAGAGGGCGCCGATGATCGCGATCTCGATGAACTCGGCGAACATGAACAGGCCCATCTTCATCGCGCTGTATTCGGTGTAGTAGCCGGCGATGAGCTCGGACTCGGCCTCGGGCAGGTCGAACGGGATGCGCTTGTTCTCGGCGATCGCCGCGGTCATGAACAGCACCGCCGCGAAGGGCTGGTAGACGACGCCCCAGGCCGGCAGGAAGCCGAACACCAGGCCCGACTGCTGGCGCACCATCGAGTTGAGGTCGACGGTGCCGAAGATCAGGATCAGGCCGAGCACGGTCAGGCCCATGACGAGCTCGTACGAGATCATCTGCGAGCCCGCGCGCAGGCCGCCGAGCAGCGAGAACTTGTTGGCCGAGGCCCAGCCCGCCAGCATGGTGCCGATGATGGTCATGCCGCTGAAGGCGAAGACCATCAGCAGGCCGGCGTCGAGCCGCGCGATCTGCATCGGATAGGTCCGGCCGCCGAACCAGTCGGCGAGGCCCGGAAACAGCCGACCCGGATCGAGCAGGCCGCCAAACGGGATCACGCAGAAGACCAGCAGCACCGGCGTGAACACGACCCACGGCGCCACCGCGTAGGCGTACCAGTCGTAGGTGCGCGGCTTGAAGTCCTCCTTGACCAGCATCTTGATGCCGTCGGCGATGCCATGGAAGAGGCCCAGCCAGATCAGCTTGATCTGGGTGTAGGGCAGGCGGATGTAGGCGCGATTGGCGCCGATGCGGTCGGACATCACCGCCGCCTGCTTGCGTTCGACCCAGGTCAGCACGGTGCCGAAGCCCATCAGCATCCCCACCGCGTAGGCGATGTAGATGAGGTAGACGACGAGATCCTGGGTCATGGCGAGACCGCCGCAACGGGTGCCGCGAGGGCGGCGAACAGGGCCTGCGCGTCGATCACGCCGGGCTTCTTGCCGAAGCAGGCCGCGAAGGCGCTGACCCCGCCCCGGAAGTTGGTGTAGTGGCCGCTGCGCTCGGTCTGCACGCTGATCGGCAGGAAGACGTCGGCGTGGCCGTTCTCCGGCTGCAGCCAGCTGTTGAGGTAGACGATCTTGGCCGCCGGCGGCAGCTGCGCGAAGCTGAAGCCTTCGCCCCAGACCAGCACCAGGTCGCAGTCGCTCGGGAAGGCGCTGCGCGCGTCGGCCGGCAAGGGTGGGAAGAGCGCTCGCGCGGCGGCGCTGTTCGGGTTCTTGTCGGGCCTGATGAGCAGGTCGTCCTCGATCGGCTCACCCGGTTCGGGTTGGCAATCGGTCTTGACGTAGCAGCTCAGGCGCAGGCCCAGCGCCTTGTCGAATGCGGCGAGCTCTTCGTTCGAGCCCCAGTTCGAGACCAGCGCAACCGGCCGCCGCGCCGCGCTGATCAGCGCCCGGGCGGTGTCGATGGCCGTCTGAAGCTCGGTCGGCCGGCCCTTGAGCAGGGCCTCTTCAGCGCGTGCGCGTTCGAAGACCTTCGCCAGGTCGCGCCCCTTGTTGCAGATCCACGGGCCGTTGACGGCCGGGTTCTCCAGCGGCGTGACGCGGTCGATGCGGGCGTTCTGCTTCGCGTCCAGCGCCTTGAGCTTCCACTCGTTCTTGCGGTGCCAGATGTTGACCGTGCAGCCGCGCTCGCAGCCCGGGCACACCGAGGGCGTGGGCTGCAGGTACCAGACGCGCGCCTTGTGCAGGAACTGCGTCGACAGGAGCGCGCCGACCGGGCAGATGTCGATCACGTTGTCGGAGTAGTGATCGGCCTCGAAGGCGCCGTCTTCCACCGGGCGGATCAGCGAGTGGTCGCCGCGGTTCTGCACGCCAAGGCTATTCGTCTTGGAGATCTCGCGCGTGAAGCGCACGCAGCGCGTGCACATGATGCAGCGCTCGTTGTCGAGGACGATGCGCTCGGAAAGCTTGTAGTGCTTGGTGGCGTGGACCTTGGCGTCGCGCGAGATCGAGGGCGAGCCGTTGTATTCGTAGTGGTAGTCCTGCAGCGTGCACTCGCCGGCCTTGTCGCAGATGCCGCAGTCGACCGGGTGGTTCAGGGTGATGAACTGCAACGTCTCCTTGCGCCGCTCCCGGACCCGCTCGGAGTCGGTGAGCACGCGCATGCCCTTGCTGATCGGCATGTTGCAGGCGATGTCGAGCCAACCGCTGCCGGCGGCCTGGCCCTCGTTGGTCACCTCGACCGCGCAGATGCGGCAGTTGCCCGGCACCGAGAGCTGCGGATGCCAGCAGAAATACGGAATGTAGAAGCCGTGCGCCCGGGCCGCCTGCATCACGGTCTGGTTGTCCTCGGCCTGCACGGCGACGTCGTTGATGAAGAACTCAACCATGGGCGGCCTCCGCAACCTCGATCCGGCCGTCGAGGCGCGAGCGCTTGTGCTCGATGTAGTACTCGAACTCGTCGCGGTACTTGGCGATGATGCCGATCGTCGCGTAGCCCGCGGCGTCACCCATGCCGCAGATCGTCGTGCCGTCGTTGGCCTTGCTGATGCGGATCAACTGGTCGATGTCATCCATCCGGCCCTCGCCGGCGACGATGCGGTCGATGATGCGGTGCATCCAGCCCATGCCCTCGCGGCACGGCGTGCACTGGCCGCAGCTTTCGTGGTGATAGAAGCGCAGCAGGATCTGCAGCAGGCGGACCATGCAGGTGCCTTCGGCGATCACGATCATGCCGCCCGAGCCGACGCCCGAGCCGGCCGCGGCCAGCGAGACGTGGTCGTAGGTCAGCGACTCGATCTCCGCGCCGGTCAGCACCTTGGTCGAGACGCCGCCGGGGACGATGCACTTGAGCTTGCCGCCGCCGAGCACGCCGCCGCAATCCTCGTAGATGAACTTCGCCAGGGGGTAGCCGTACTCGACCTCGTAGACGCCGGGCCGCTGCACGTGCCCCGAAATCGAGACCAGCTGGGTGCCCGGGCTCTTCGCCGTGCCGATCTTGCGGAAGGCCTCGCCGCCCCCGGCGACGATGGCGACCACGTTGGCCAGCGTCTCGACGTTGTTGATGACGGTCGGCCGCTGGTACAGGCCGCGCACGGTCAGCCGCGGCGGCCGGTTGCGCGGGTAGCCCTTCTTGCCTTCGATCGACGTGATCAGCCCGGAGGCTTCGCCGCAGACGTAGCTGCCGGCGCCGCGATAGATCACGATGTCGCAGGCGAAGTCGGTGCCCAGGATGCGCTCGCCGAAGTAGCCGGCGGCGTACGCTTCCTCCACCGCGGCGGCGAGGCGCCGGTACGGCAGGTCGAATTCGCCGCGGATGTAGACGAAGGCGTGGCGCACCTGCAGCGCGTAGGCGGCGATCAGCATCGACTCGAGCAGCAGGTGCGGCGCGTTCTCCAGGATCCAGCGGTCCTTGAAGGTGCCGGGCTCGCCCTCGTCGGCGTTGGCGCACAGGTAGTGCGGCTGCTCGTCGTTGAGCTTGATCACGCCCCACTTGCGGCCGGCCGGGAAGGCGGCGCCGCCGTGGCCAAGGATGCCGGAGGTCGCCACTTCCTTGGTGATCTGTTCGGGCCGCATCTCGCGCAGCGCCTTCTCGAGCGTCGCGTAGCCGCCGCGGGCGCGGTAGTCGGCCAGCAGGTGCGAGGTCTCGGTGACCGGGAAGGTCATGATGATCTTGCGGCCCGTCACTTGTGCAGCTCCTGCAGCAATGCGTCGAGCCGGGCCGGGCTCATGTTCTCGTGGTACGCGTCGTTGACCATCACCACCGGCGCCGTGCCGCACGAGCCCAGGCATTCCGCCGTGCTCAGGGTGAAGCGGCCGTCGGCCGTGGTCTCGCCGGGCTCGATGCCGAGCTTGCGACACAGGTGCCCGAGCGCGCCCTCGGCGCCGCGCATCGAGCACGACAGGTTGCGGCAGACCTGCAGATGCCAGCGGCCGATCGGCGCGCGCCGATACTGCGTGTAGTGCGCCAGCACCTCCTCGATCTGGATGCGCGGCACGGGGATGTATTCAGCCAGCTCGGCGATGTCGCTGTCGGCGACGAAGCCCCGGTCTTCCTGGATCCGGCGCAGGCATGGCAGCACCAGCGACGACTCGGTGCCCGGAGGGTAGCGCCTGCGCATGGCGTCGAATTCGGGGATCAGGTGCTTCACCGGTCGCACTCCCCGCCGATCATGTTGATCGAGCCGAAGGTGGGGACGATGTCGGCGAGCTGGCCGCCGTTGAGCATCAGGTGCACGCCGCCCATGTGCACGAAGCTGGGCGCGCGGCAATGCACCTTGTAAGGCGTGCCGCCGCCGGTGCTGACGAGGTAGAAGCCGAGCTCGCCGTTCGGACTCTCGTGCGCGACGTAGGCCTCGCCGGCGGGCACCGCGGGCCCGTCCATCACCAGCTTGAAGTGGTTGATCAGCGATTCGATCTCGCTGTAGACGAGATGCTTCTCGGGGAAGGTGCAGCGGCGGTCGTCGACGTTGATCGGCCCCTCGGGCAGCATCTGCGCCAGCTGCCGCATCATGTAGACCGACTCGTCCATCTCGCGCATGCGCACGAAGTAGCGGTCGTAGTTGTCGCCCTTGATGCCGACCGGCACGTCGAAGTCGAGCTCGGCGTAGGCCAGGTAGGGCGTGTCCTTGCGCAGGTCGCGCGGCACGCCGGTGCTGCGCAGGATGACGCCGGTGTAGCCGTAGCTCAGCGCGTCGGCGGTGCTGATGACGCCGACGTTGCGCATGCGGTCGATGAAGATGCGGTTGCGGTCGACCAGGGCGTGGACGCGGGCGACGAATTCCTCGTACTGGACGAGGATTTCCTCCATCCGCGCGAGCCAGCCCGCGGGCAGGTCGCGCGCCAGGCCGCCGATGCGCCCGTAGGTGTAGGTCACCCGCGCGCCGGTCAGCGCCGCCAGGTGCTCGTACATGTAGTCGCGGATCATCACGAGGTAGAGGAAGGCCGTCATCGCGCCCAGCTCCATCAGCCCGGCGGCCAGGCAGGTGACGTGGTCGACCAGGCGCGAGTACTCCGACAGCAGGGTGCGCAGAAAGCGGCAGCGCGGCGTGATCTGCACGCCCATCAGCTCCTCGACGGCGCCGCAGTAGGCGAAATCGTTGATCAGCGCCGAGACGTAGTTCAGCCGGTCGACGTAGGGGATCAGGTTGTGCCAGGTGTGGTCCTCGCACTCCTTCTCGAAGCCGCGGTGCAGGTAGCCGCAGTGGATGTCGCTGCGCAGCACGCGCTCGCCGTCGAGCTCGGCGATGATCTGCACTGTGCCGTGCGTCGCCGGGTGCGACGGGCCGATGTTGACGACGACTGAGTCCTCGCGCAGCGTCTGCTCGTAGATCGAGCGAACGGGGTTGGCGATGGGGCGGAAGGGGGCGTCCACGGCGGGCCTTCAGCTGCGGTAGGGCACGAGCGGCTGCTCCTGCTGCTTCGGGTAGTCCTTGCGCAGCGGGTGGCCGACGAAGCCCTCGTAGAGGAGGATGGGGCGCAGGTCGGCGTTGCCGCGGAAGCGGATGCCGTACATGTCGTGGCACTCGCGCTCCATGAACGCGGCCGAGCCGTACAGCGGCGTCAGGCTGTCGACTCCCGGGTCGGCCTCGGCGACGCGCGTCTTCAGCCGCACGCGCACCTTGTGCGCGGTCGAGTAGAAGTGGTAGACGACCTCGAAGCGCGGCACCTGGTCGACCCAGTCGATCGCGGTGACGTCGAGGAAGATGTCGAAGCCGTGCTCGTCCCTGAGCTGCCGCACCGTGGGCAGCAGCGCGTCGGGCGGCAGGGCGAAGACCAGGATGCCGTGCGATACGAGGCCCGGCCCGGCCGTCGGCGCCAGGCGCTCCTGCAGCGTGTCGAAGAGGGACGTCGCCGCGCTCATACCTTGTCGTTGAAGATGAGGTGGCGGCTGCCGGCGATCTTTTCCTGCAGTTGCATGATCCCGTCGATCACCATCTCGGGCCGCGGCGGGCAGCCCGGGATGTAGATGTCCACCGGGATCACCTTGTCGATGCCCGGCAGC
>JADGRJ010000258.1 GCA_017881025.1 Rhizobacter sp.
TGCCGATCGAGCAACCGTCGAAGATCGATCTGGTCATCAATCGCGCGACCGCAGCCGCACTCCAATTGCGCATTCCACGGGCGCTCCTGCGGCAGGCTGAGCGAATCATTGAATAGGTCGATTTGAGCGAATCTCCACGGGGCCGGTCCGCAAACGGCGTGGGCGCGGCAACTTCGCGCTCGAAGGCCAACCGTTCGTCTAGAACGTTGCCGATCCTCGCAGCACGGATCGACAGAGCCCCTATACGCGGGATGTCTGTTCACAAGCGACCGGAAGATGATCCCTCGGCGTCGCGAATACGCGACGAGCCAACCCGAAGAGATCATCAAGCCTAAAAGTCTCGACCTCGTCCGGCGTGTGGCGCTGTTCTCGCCCCTTACGCAGGAGCAGGCGCAAGGCGTCGCCGACAACGCTTTCACCCGGCGCTTTCGCCGCGGCGAAGTTGTCGTGGAACAAGGCAAGCGGTCGAACGCGCTTTTCATCTTGCTCACTGGCCATGCGCGTGTACTGTCGGCTGACTCTCGTGGCCGGGAGGTCACTCTCGCCATCCTTCAACCAGGCGACTACGTCGGCGAGATGAGCCTGATCGACAACGAACCGCATTCCGCCACGGTGCGCGCCGAGGTTTCGACCGACATGCTGGTCGTTGGCCGCGCGGATTTCGCGCGCTGCTGCCTGCCCGAGAGTTCGAGCGTGGCGCACGCGCTCATGCATGGACTCGTGCAGCGACTGCGTAGCGCCAATCGACAGATCGAGTCGCTCGCGCTGCTCGACGTCTACGGCCGCGTGGCTCGCGCGTTGCTCGACATGTCTGAGATGGTTGGCGAGCGGCGAGTGATACGCAAGAGGGTCTCGCGACAAGATCTGGCCAAGGTCGTCGGCGCGTCGCGAGAGATGGTGAGCCGCGCGATGAAGGACTTTGAAGCGCGCGGCGTGGTCGAGACAGAAGCGAACGGCTCGGTGTTGCTCAAGAACCAACTCGACAACTGACACGAGCCGGCGCTCAGAAACTCATGTGCAGGCCGAGCTTGGCCGTGAGCGGATCGGCCATCGCTCAGCGCCAGACTTCGCGTTTCAGAGCCCTTTCTTCGCCTCGCTCAGGCGCCGCTCGAGCTCGACGACGAGCGCGCGCGCCTCGTCGCCTTCCGGGATCGGCCGGCCGCTGTCCCGCCACTCGACCGCCGACTTGAAGCCTTCGAGCTGCGCCAGGCGACGGAACCACAGGCCTTCGGGGTTGTGCCGCGTCGCGCCGTCGAAGATCGTCGCCAGCGTCTGCGCCTGCTCGAGTCCGGCCGTCAGCATGACCTGGTTGACGACCAGCTTGTGCATCGCCAGGTGCGAGCGCGGCACGCCGGCGATGCGGCGCGCGAGCGCGTCGGTCGCCGCGTCGAGCTCGGCGGCGGGAACCGCGATGTTGGCCAGGCCCCACTCGGCCGCCTTCGCGCCGGTGATCAGATCGCCGGTGAACATCATCTGCTTGGCGCGCGCCGCGCCGAGGCGAAAGGTCCACATCGCCGTCGTCGGGCAGCCCCAGACGCGCGTCGGCATGTAGCCGATCTTGGCGTCGTCGGCCATCACGAGCAGGTCGCAGCAGAGCGCGATGTCGCTGCCGCCCGCGACCGCGTAGCCGTGCACCTTGGCGATGGTCGGCTTCTTCGAGCGCCAGAGCGCCATGAAGTCCTCGGTGTGGCGCTTCATGACGGCGTAGTCGACCATCGAGTCCCACGGCTTCTTTTCCTGCTGCAGCGGGTTGTCGAGCGAGCCGCCGCGCGGGCTCTCCTCGGCCAAGACGACGAGGTCGTAGCCGGCGCAGAAGGCGCGCCCCTCGCCCTCGACGATGATCACGTGCACCTCGTCGTCGGCCTCGGCCCATTCGACCGCGGCGCGGATCTCGCCCGGCATGTGGGCGTCGATCGCGTTGAGGCGATCGGGGCGGTTCAGGCGCAGACGCGCGATGCGCCGCTCGTCGGCATCGTGGGCGATGCCGAGGCTGCTGAAGACCGGCATGGCCGCGTCAGTTGGCGGCGAAGCAGTAGATGCGCGCGTCGCCGCCGGTCGCCTTCAAGGCGTCGATGCTGCAGCCGCGCGACTGGTGCGACGAGTTCCACGACTTCGCCGGCGCGCTCTCGTCGAGGCCCGTGCGGTCGTGGTGGCCGAGCATCGCTGCGCCTTCGCCGCTCTTGGTCCAGTTGCCGCAGGTCGTGTCGACGTTGCCGGCGATCGCCGTGCCGTCGGGCTGCGAGCCGGTGAGGATGTCGTGCATGTTCGGCGTGTCGCCGCTGCCGTTGACGACCTCGCCCTTCTCGGTGAGCGCGGTCTCCTTGGTGAGGTTGTTCGTGCCGTGCAGCTCGGTCACGTTCTGGGCGATGACGACGCCCTTGGCGTTGCGCCATGGCCCGGTTCCGATCCGGTCGCGCGCGTTGACGACGGCGCCGCCCGCGCCCGGCTGCGTGCTGAGGTAGGCGCGCCAGGTGCGGTTGCCGGCGCCTGCCGCGGTCGCGAGCGAGGTGCACAGGCGGTCGGCACCGGCGAGGCCACCGAGGTCGGCACCGCGTCCCGAGCCGGTGCTCGAGACGAAGAAGCCCATGCCGGTGGAGGACGAACCGGAAGAGCCCGTCATCGAGCCGGCGCAGGCGCCGAGCAGGAGTGCGGCGGCGCCGAGCGACGACGCGATGACGACGATGGAGCGGGTGGAGGAGCGGATCATTGGAGTTCCTTTTTGCGGAGGCGAGGGGTGCGGCCGCGCAGCAATCCAGCGCGCGCTGCGGTGCCCGTCCAGACTAGTTGAAACGCAGCGCCCCTTCAAGCGGCGTTGCCCGGTGGCGCGAGCGGGCGACACGCGGCAGAGATGACGGCGCCGTGCCATGCTCTCGCATGCTTTCGCGTCGCACCAT
This sequence comes from Rhizobacter sp., assembly GCA_017881025.1. GTDB lineage: Bacteria > Pseudomonadota > Gammaproteobacteria > Burkholderiales > Burkholderiaceae_C > Schlegelella_A. The sequence continues at coordinate 2,895 of JADGRJ010000258.1, forward strand.
CCTTGCTGCGCTCGTCGCCGCGCGCAGCGGCGCCCTCGCTGCCGTGCCGGCCGATGCAGCCACCGCGCCCGCGTCGCTTCGCTTCCCGGTCGACTTCGGCGCGCACCCCGATGCGCGAACCGAATGGTGGTACGTGACCGGCGCGCTCGCGGCCGGCGACCGTGACTGGGGCTTCCAGATCACCTTCTTTCGCGCCGCGACCGGGATTGCCGGCGCCGAGACGAGCCGGTTCGCGGTGCGCCAGCTGCTGATGGCCCATGGCGCCGTCACCGACCTCGCGGCACGACGATTGCGCCACGACCAGCGCATCGCGCGCAGCGGCTTCGGCATCGCCGAGGCCGCCGTCGCCGACACCGCGCTCGTCCTGCGCGACTGGCGCCTGGCGCGCAGCGGTGGCGCCGGCGCGAGCCGCTATGCGGCGCATGCGGCGAGCGACAGCGCCGGCTTCGCCTTCGAGCTCGAGCTCGCCGCGACCCAGCCGGTCTTGCTGCAGGGCCGGGACGGCGTCTCGCGCAAGGGCCCTCGCCGCGAGCAGACGAGCCGCTACTACAGCGAGCCGCAGCTCGCGGTGCGAGGCACGCTCGCAATCGAAGGGCGCTCGTTCGGCGCCACCGGCCGCGCCTGGCTCGACCACGAGTGGAGCGACGCTTACCTCGACCCGGGCGCCGTCGGCTGGGACTGGATCGGCATGAACCTCGACGACGGCAGTGTGCTGATGGCGTTTCGCATGCGCCGCGCCGACGGCAGCACGCTGTGGAGCGGCGGCAGCCATCGCCGCCCCGGCGCGCCGACGCGCGACTTCGCCGACGGCGAGGTCGTCTTCACACCCGGGCGGACGTGGGCCAGCCCGGCGTCGCCGGCACGCTATCCGGTCGAGTGGCGGGTCGCGACGCCGGCCGGCACGTTCGGCGTGCGCGCGCTGCTCGACGACCAGGAGCTCGACAGCCGAACGAGCACCGGCGCGATCTATTGGGAAGGGCTCTCGCTGCTCGTCGACGGCAGCGGCGCGCGCGTCGGCCGCGGCTACCTCGAGATGACCGGCTACGCCGCCCGCCTCGTCCTCTGACGAGTCGGCGACCGGCGCCGCGCGCTCAGTGCGCGCCGGCGGCGTCGACGGTGGCGTTCTTCACCGGCGTCGTCAGCCAGACGAGGACGAGCAACGCGACGAACAGGATTCCGGAGAGGAAGAACAGGTCGTCGACGGCGAGCGTGTAGGCCTGCTGGTCGATCATGCGGTTGACCGTCGCCAGCGCCTGGGTCGGGTCATAGCCGCTCGCGCCGAGCTGGCCCAACGCCGCCGTCGCCGCGCTGTTGCCGTTGTTGATCCCTTCGGCGAGCTCGGCGTGATGCAGGACCGCGTGGTTCTCCCACGCGGTCGTGAAGATCGAGGTGCCGATCGCGCCGGCGGTGATGCGGACGAAGTTGCTGAGCCCCGCCGCGTCCGGCATGCGGTCGGGCGTCAGGCCCGAGAAGATGATCGCCTGCAGCGGGATGAAGAAGAACGCCATCGCCGCGCCCTGCAGCACGGTCGGGATGAGGATGGTTCGGAAGTCGGCCTGCACGTTGAAGTACGAGCGCATGACGAGGACGAAGGCGAAACCGAGGAAGGCGACGGTCGCGAGCTTCCTCGGATCGATCCTGGCGACGTTCTTGCCGACCCACGGCGAGATGATGATCGCGAGGATGCCGACCGGCGCCGTCGCCAGCCCGGCCCAGGTCGCGGTGTAGCCCATGTACTGTTGCAGCCAGAGCGGCAGCAGGACGACGTTGCCGAAGAAGAGGCCGTAGGCGACCGAGAGCGCCAGGGTTCCCATCAGGAAGTTGCGGCGCGCGAACAGGCGCAGGTCGACGATCGGGTGCTCCTCGGTGAGCTCCCAGGCGAGGAAGAAAGCGAAGCCGACGACCGCGACGGTGGCGAGGACGACGATCTGCGTCGAGCCGAACCAGTCGAGCTCCTTGCCCTTGTCGATCATGATCTGCATGGCGCCGATCCAGATCACGAGCAGCGCCAGGCCGATGTAGTCGAACGGCGACTTGCGCGAGCCGGGATCGCGCTTGCGATAGATCGACCAGGTGATCGCCGCGGCGATCAGGCCGACCGGGATGTTGATGTAGAAGATCCACGGCCAGGAGATGTTGTCGGTGATCCAGCCGCCCAGAAGCGGCCCGGCGACGGGCGCGACCAGCACCGTCATCGCCCACATCGCCATCGCGGTGCCCGCCTTGGCGCGCGGATAGCTCGACAGCAGCAGCGTCTGCGAGAGCGGGATCATCGGCCCGGCGACGAAGCCCTGGAGGACGCGAAACGCGATCAGCATGCCGATGTTCGACGCCAGGCCGCACAGCCACGACGCGACCACGAACAAGAGGATGCTGGAGACGAACAGACGCACCGGCCCGAAGCGCTGCGTCAGCCAGCCGGTGAGCGGAACCGAGATCGCGTTGGCGACCGCGAACGAGGTGATGACCCAGGTGCCCTGCGAGGGGCTAACGCCGAGATCGCCCGCGATCGCCGGGATCGAGACGTTGGCGATCGACGTGTCGAGGACGTTCATGAACGTCGCCAGCGACAGCGCGATCGTGCCGAGGACGAGCTCGGCGCCGCGCAGCGGCGACGTCGAGGGGGACGCCGACGGCGCCGGGGCCTGCGCCGGCGCCGGCGCAGCGAGGCTTGCCGTCGCCATCAACGGGTCGCGACGGGGGCCGAGCCCTGCGCCAGCGTCGGCGTCGGCGCCGCCGAGCGGGCCGTCGCGG
>JADGRJ010000259.1 GCA_017881025.1 Rhizobacter sp.
AGCCGTCGGTCGCGACGAGAACCTTCATTGGTCTTGCCCTTGTGCGCGCTGTGTCAGCGATGAGGACTCTTAGGGGTTCGCACGCGGCGACACTTCCACACTTTCGTCAGGCCCCCCCTCCGCTGAGCAGGGCGCGCGGTTGGAACTCAACTACCGAATCAGCAGCACTGGCGTCTTGCATAGGGCCAAGACCTTGGCCGCCACCGAACCCAGTGTGAGATTGGCTAGCGCTCCGTGCCCATGCGATCCAAGCACCAAGAGTTCATATCCGCCGCTTTCGGCCATCGCGGCAATGCGTTCGGCGGCCGATCCGATTTCGTGGACCAACGTTGCCTCGAGGCCTTGTATGCGGAAGAACTCTCGTACGGGTCGCAAGACTGCCTCGGCATCTTCGTCATAGTAGCGTTGAACAACATCGAGACCTTCGAACGCGGCAGCACGATGCGGCAAAGGGGTGACGCAGTGGATCACGGTGTAGTGATGCCTCGCGCCGAGCCATTCGTCATGCGCGGCGATGTACGCGAGCATTCGTCTCGTATAGGCACTTCCGTCGACTGCAAGAAGTATCTTCATAGGTCCGGCTTGCGATTTCAGCCTGCGTGACGAAGCCACCCAGCCTGCCTGCGAATGGGCCGGCTATGGCCAACTATGGCAGGATATTCAGGCCAGCAATCTCACATGCGGGCTGGTTTGATCGGAATCAACTCCGGATGGGGCCCCGTTCTTCGACATGAGTTCAGGTCATGTGGCTGGACGCCTGCGGAATCAAGGCACGCGGCTCCCCTGGATGCCCGCCCAGAATGAACGGAATGCACAAGAAGGCAACCAGTACGACCGGTATCAATGCCGCAACAACGACGCCGATGAACTGACGAGCGAACGAGTATCTGAGCGGGTTCATTGAAAGTCCTCTTGGGAGTGTTGTCAATGAAGAGATCATCACCAGCACGTCTTAAGGGAGTCTGAGCGCGAGATCGGAGCTTTGCGGTCGCACTGACCAGCCGAGTGTCACCGTGCACGTGAAGCTTTCGGCGCGTTGTGATGCGCGTTGTGAGGGGCGGCGTTACGGGGACCGAGGTCATCGGCTACCCGTCTTCAGCGCTGCGGGAACGCGCGAGCGTGACCCGTGCCGAGCGTGACCGCCCGATAAGAAAACACTAAGGCAGCGGACCCACCATGGCGACGAAGGAGAAGCCATGACCCGTTGCAACAAGATTCGACTCTCAATCGCCGCTCTGATGGCCGGCGTGGTGTCGTCACCGGTGACGCATGCGGCCACACCCTCGGAGCTAGAAGCCGCGTACACGGCACAGGCGGGCGCTCCCGCGAGCCCGGACCGGGGGCGGACACTGTTCACGACAGCCCATGGGCGCGAGTGGCGCTGCTCGTCGTGCCATGGCACCGTGCCCACGCAAGCCGGCAGCCACGCGGCGACCGGCAAGCCCATTGCGGCGCTGGCGCCTGCGTTCAACGCCGAACGCTTTGCCGACGCGGCGAAGACCGAGAAGTGGTTCCGCCGCAATTGCAATGACGTCATGGGTCGCGAGTGCACGGCTGCCGAGAAGGCCGACGTACTGAGCTGGCTGAGGACGCTCAAGCCATGATGAACCTCCGCACCGTCACCTGCCGCGCCCTGCTGGCGTTCGCCGCCCTGCTCGGCTCCGGCCATGCCGCGCACGCGGACGACGATCTGCGCGGGCGCCGCCTGTCCTTGCCACCGAAGTACCGGCAGGAGTGCGCGTCGTGCCACGTGGCCTACCCGCCGGGCATGCTGCCCGCCGAGTCGTGGCAGCGGCTGATCAACGACCTGCCGCGCCACTTCGGCACCGACGCCTCGCTGGATGCGGCCTCGCTGAAGGAACTGTCGGCCTGGCTCACCGCGAACGCCGGCACCTACAAGCGCGTTCGCGAAGCTCCGCCCCAGGATCGCATCACCACGTCGGCGTGGTTCACACGCAGGCACGAGGAGGTGCCAGCCGCTGCCTGGAAGCGCCCGGCCGTGAAGAGCCCTGCCAACTGCAGCGCCTGCCATGCGCAGGCCGACCAAGGAGATTTCAATGAACACAACGTCCGCATCCCCCGCTGAGTCGCCCGGCGACACACCGGAGCGCGCGTCGGCGATCCGCAAGGTGCTGGTCTGGGACGCGCCGGTTCGCGTCTTCCACTGGCTGATGGTGCTCAGCTTCGCTGGCGCCTACCTCACCGCGGAGAGCGAGCGCTGGCGCCTCGTTCACGTGACGCTCGGGTACACGATGGCCGGGCTTGTGGCGTTCCGGATTGTGTGGGGACTCGTCGGCACGCGTCACGCACGCTTCTCGAGCTTCGTGCGCGGCCCGGCGGCGATCGCGGGCTACATGCGTGGCCTTACCCAAGGTCGACCCGAGCACCACGTCGGGCACAACCCGGCCGGCGCGCTCGCCATCGTCGCATTGCTGGGATTGACGCTGGTCGTCACGGCCGCCGGCTGGGCCACCTACAACGAAGTCGGCGGCGAGGCGCTCAAGGAACTGCACGAGGTCACTGCCAACGCCATGCTGGCGATTGTCGGCGTGCACATCGCGGGCGTCCTGATTGGCACCTGGCTGCACCAGGACAACCTGATCGGCGCGATGCTGACCGGCCGCAAGCCGGGTCGCCCGGAAGATGCCGTGCGCAGCGCGTGGCGCAGCGTCGCGGTTCTGATGCTGGCGGCAGTGCTGACCTTCTGGACACTGCAGTGGCAGAGCGCGCCGGTACTGAGTGCAGCGAACCGGACGTCGGCTTCCGCCCGACACCACGACCGCGACGACGATTGAGCCGCGGACAATCCGGCCGATGCGCATCCTGCTCGCCGAAGACGACCCGCTGCTCGGTGACGGGCTGCGCGCCGGCCTGCGCCAGCTCGGCTTCCTGGTCGACTGGGTGCGCGACGGCGAGGCCGCCGAACGCGAGTTGCGTGCGCAGCCCTATGCGGCGGCGGTGCTCGACCTCGGGTTGCCGCTGAAGGATGGCATGGAGGTTCTGGCAGCGATCCGTCGCGACGGCATCGCGCTGCCGGTGCTGGTGCTGACGGCGCGCGACGCCCTGCCGGATCGTATCCGCGGGCTCGACATCGGTGCCGACGACTACGTGGTCAAGCCGGTCGATCTGAACGAACTCGCGGCGCGCCTGCGCGCGCTGGTGCGACGCTCTCACGGTCAGCCGCAGGAGTGCCTGGCCGTTCAGGACGTGATCCTTGATCCCGCTGCGCGCACCGTCACGCGAGGCGGCGTGCCGGTGCCGCTCTCGGCGCGCGAGTTCGATCTGCTGCACGCGCTGCTGCTCAACGCCGGGCGCGTTCTGTCGCGCGAACAGCTCGAACAGCACCTGTACAGCTGGGGCCAGGAGGTCGAGAGCAACGCGATCGAGGTGCATGTGCATCACCTGCGACGCAAGCTGGGCAACACGCTGATTCAGACGGTCCGCGGCGTCGGCTACATGCTGGCGCGTGATCTACCGAGGCCGTGATGCACCTGCCCCGTTCGCTGCAAGGTCGGCTGCTGGTTATGGTGATCGGGCTCGTCGCAGGTGTCTGGCTCGTCACCGCGGTGCTGACCTGGTTCGACGTGCGCCACGAGCTCGACGAGCTTCTCGACAGTCATCTGGCGCAGGCGGCGTCGCTTCTCGTCGCGCAACAGGCCGGCGAGCTCGAGGACGACGACCACGGTGTCAATGCGCCCACGCTGCACCGATACGCGCCAAAGGTCGCGTTTCAGGTCTTCCACGAAGGCCGACTGGTTCTGCGCTCGTCCAACGCGTCGGCCGAACCGATGCTCGCGTTCACCGGACGCGTCGAGGATGGTTTCCGGACCGTCACGATGGGTGGCGCGACGTGGCGCATCTTCGCCACCCACGGCCGAGAGCAGGACGTGCAGGTCTTCGTAAGCGAGCAGATCGAGTCGCGCAACTCCATCCTGTGGGCGGTGCTGCGCAGCGCGCTCGCGCCGATGCTGTTCGCGCTGCCGCTGCTAGCGCTTGCAGCTTGGTGGGCGGTGCGCCGGGGTGTCGCGCCGATGAAGGTACTCGGCCGCGCGCTCGCGCAACGCGAACCGCAGGCCTTGCAACCGATTGCGGTGGACGGCCCACCGTCGGAGATGACCCCGATGCTCGACGCGCTGAACCGCTTGTTCCAGCGCATCACCGAGCTGATGGCATCGGAGCGCCGGTTCACTGCGGACGCCGCGCACGAGCTGCGTACGCCGATCGCAGCGATCCGGACCCAGGCCCAGGTCGCACTCGCTGCGACGGACAATGCGGCTCGATCACACGCGCTTCAGGCCACGTTGCAGGGATGCGACCGCGCCGCGCGGCTGGTCGAGCAGCTGTTGACGTTGTCCCGCCTCGAGTCGGGCGCCGCGCCTGCGCTGGTCAACGTCGACCTCAACGCGGTGGTTCGGCAGGTGGTGGCGGACCTCGCGCCCCAGGCGCTGGCCAAACGCCAGACCATCGAGGTCACGGCGACAGGGCCGTACTCGCTCGAGGCGGACACCATGCTGCTGTCGGTGCTCGTACGCAACCTGGTAGACAACGCAATCCGCTACAGCCCGTCGGATGCGCAAGTGAGTGTCGCGATCTCGAGTACGAACAGCGATGTGCGGTTGTCGGTCGACGACAGCGGCCCGGGCATGAGCGATGGTGACCGGAAACGCCTCGGCGAACGGTTCTTCCGAGTCATCGGCAGCGGACAGACCGGCAGCGGATTGGGCTGGTCCATCGCGCAGCGCATCGCACACGCGCACAGAGCCACAATGTGCGTTGCTCGATCCAGCTCTCTCGGTGGTCGCCGTATCATTAAAAAATTTCCTCTTAGGCCTGACGTGGAGACGGGGGGAATATCAACCCGTTCGACAGTAGCGAAGGGGACGGTCGCGAGCGCCCGGAATTGGCCGGAAGTGTGAATTCACCAAGGTTGTTGAAAGCTGCCCTTGGCCGGTGAGGTTCCAGCATCGAAAGACAGCTCACCGGCGCAGCTGTGGACTCACGGTCCCGGCCATGAGCAGACACTGGTGCGACTCGTCGTAAGCGGTCATTCGGTGCAGTTAGCGCACCGGGCGTTGAAGCTCGGCCAAGCCGAGACTACCGGCTCCAGAACTGCTCACCATATGGCGCTCGCCCGTTCACTTGTGGACTAGCGCAGCCAGTCGTGTGGTGCTTCAATACGTCCGCCTGCAGGAAGCCCGATGAAGCGCCGCACGGTCCTGGGGGCAGTAGGCGAGGCGGTTGCGGTACCGGACTGGCGCGCGTGCGCGCGGCTCGTGCACGGCTCTTGGGTGTGTGGCTTGGTTTCCCAGTCCGCCAGGCGCTCAGGGCATCGTCTCAAGGCATCGTGGAGGTGGGAAAGTGACAAATCGTCGGTCACTGCTAAGAGCGTCGGCTGCCACATGGCTTGGCGCCTGGCTCGCCATCGCGAAGGGACAGAACGTCATTCGCCGTGTCGCGCTCCTCGGGATTTCAGACGGGCCAAACCCGAATGCCGATCTGTTTCGATCGAGGCTTGGTGAACTCGGGTGGGTCGAACAAGGAAACCTCGTACTCGGCCAGGAACTCCATCCACTCCTTGACCACCCGCGCGTAGCTCTCCCACGAGCTCGGTGCCGGACACCCGCTGGCCGGCAACTCCCGCA
>JADGRJ010000260.1 GCA_017881025.1 Rhizobacter sp.
GCTGCCTTCAGCTCCTCGAGCTTCTTGGTCAGCGCCTTCGAGCCGCCGTTGCCGTCGTCGTCGTCTTCCTCGTCGAAGAAGTCGACGTCTTCCTCGGCGACGTAGTCGTCGGCCTCGCCTTCGGAGACGAAGCCGTCGACGGCCTCCGAGATCTTCATCTCGCCCGAGGCGATGCGGTCGGCGTAGACCAGGATCTCGGCGATCGTCGTCGGCGAGGCGCTGATCGCCAGCATCATCGCCTGCAGGCCGCCTTCGATGCGCTTGGCGATCTCGATCTCGCCTTCACGCGTCAGGAGCTCGACCGTCCCCATCTCGCGCATGTACATGCGCACCGGGTCGGTCGTGCGGCCGAACTCGGAGTCGACGGTCGAGAGCGCGGCCTCGGCGGCTTCCTCGGCTTCTTCCTCGGTCGCGGTGGTCGCGCCGCCGCCGGCGATCAACAGCGTCGCCGCGTCGGGCGCCTGCTCGTAGACGGCGATGCCCATGTCGTTGAGCATCGAGACGATCGCCTCGAGGATCTCGTGGTCGACGAGCTTTTCGGGCAGGTGGTCGTTGATCTCCTGGTGCGTCAGGAAACCGCGCGTCTTGCCCATCTTGATGAGCGTCTTCAGCTCCTGGCGGCGCTTGGCGACCTCTTCTTCGGTGAGCTGGGTCTCGTCGAGGCCGAACTCGCGCATCAGCGCGCGTTCCTTGGCGCGGCTGACCTTCATCCGCAGCGGCTTGGCCTTGGCGGCGACGTCGGCCTCGACGACGACCGGCTCGCCCTCGAGCTCGGACTCGAGGTCCGACAGGTCGACGTCCGACGCCTCCGGCTTGGCGCCCTTGTCGTCGGCCTTGCCCTTCTTCGCCGCGGCGCCCTTGCTCGCAACGACGCCTTTCCCCTTGGCCACGGGCTCGGCGACCTTGGCCGCCGGCGCCGTCTTCTTCTTCGCCTCGACAGCGACAGGCTTGGCTTTGGCAGCCGGGCTGGCGGCTTTCGACGGGGTTGGCTTCTTGGCGGTCATGCGGTTCCTCGAATGGTCATGGGCTCCACGGCGGCGAGCCCAGCTATCGAACTGCGCACTTTCATGCGGAATTCAAGGTCGTGTCGGTTGGCGCGAAGCGGCCCGCGCGGCGCGACCCCATGGGTCAAACGCCGGTCGAGCCGGTGCGGGGTGACTGACGACGCAACCTCGAGGGGTTCGACCGTCCGATGCTGCAGCCCTTGCGGGGAAGGTGGCCTTGGGGGATGACCCTCGATCAAGAGGGTGGCCGGGGCCGGAGGTACTGCCGTCACGCTACCGCGTTCGCGAAAGCCTTCAATTATACATCGAAGACTCTACCGAGGACCTCAGATTCTCCCGAGCACCCGCATGGCGTCCTGCCGCTCGGGGGCGGCGCGCAGCTGGTCGAGCGAGCGCGGCAAGTCCTCGGCGAGCGGCTCGATCGCCGGGTCCTCGGTGTCGACCAGGGCGAGCGCCGCCGCCGCCCAGGGCTCGCCCGCCAGGCGCTCGCGCAGCGCCGCCCACGGCTGGGCGCCATGCTCGGTCGACTGGCGATCGAGAAAGCGGAACAGTTCGCCGTGCCAGCCGGGCAGGGCGCAAAGCGCCGCGTGGTCGACGCCGCTGAGCGTCTCCCACCAGCCGCTCTCGAGCAGCAGCATCCAGGCGATGCGGTCGGCCGGCTGGCGCATCGGTGGTCGCGCGCCCCGGCGCGACGGCGTCGGGCGGCCGGCTGGCGCCGAACGCATGCCGGGCGCGCCGATCGCGCCGCCCGGTCGGGTCGCTCGCCAGGCGGCGGCGAGCTCGTCGACCGGCAGCGCGCCGCGCGACGCGAACTCGCCGAGCAGTTGGCGCTTGAGCATGCCATCGGGCAGCGCCGACCAGAGCGGGCGACCGTTGGCGAGGAAGCGCGCCCGCCCTTCGGCGGTGGCGAGGTCGACGTCTTCGCCGGCGAGGGCGACGATCTGGCGCGACAGCGGCACCGCCGCGGCGATCGCCTGCTCGAACGCCTCGGCGCCGCGCTCGCGAACGAAGCTGTCGGGGTCGTCCTCCGCAGGCAGGAAGAGGAAGCGGAAGGTGCGGGTGTCGACGGCGTGCGGCAGGCTCGCCTCCAGGGCGCGGCCGGCGGCGCGCCGGCCGGCGGCGTCGCCGTCGAAACTGAAGACGACGGAGTCGGTGAAGCGCACCAGCTTTTGCACGTGCTCGGCCGTGCACGCGGTGCCGAGCGTCGCCACGGCGTTTTCGAAGCCGGCCTGGGTGAGGGCGACGACGTCCATATAGCCCTCGACGACGAGAGCGTGGCCGCGCTGGCGGATCGCAGTGCGCGCCTCGAACAGGCCGTACAGCTCGCGGCCCTTGCTGAAGACTGGCGTCTCGGGCGAGTTGAGGTATTTGGGCTCGCCGCGGTCGAGGACGCGGCCACCGAAGCCGATCACCGACCCCTGGACCGAGCGGATCGGAAACATGATCCGGTCGCGGAAGCGGTCGTAGCGCTTCTTGCCCGCGCCCTCGTCGCCGTCGCCCGACGGCGGGTCGCCATCGTGGGAGATGACCAGGCCGCTCTCCTCGAGCAGCGGGTCGTCGTAGCTCGGAAAGACGCTCGCCAGGCCGCGCCAGCCGTCGCTCGCGTAGCCGAGACCGAAGCGGGCTGCGACCTCGCCGCTCAGGCCGCGACCCTTGAGATAGGCGATGGCGCGATCGCTCGCCTTCAGCTGACGCCGATATCCCTCGGCGGCACGCGCCAGGACGTCGCTCAGGGTGAGCTGCTTCTGCTTCTGCCGGGCCGCCTCTTCGCGGTCGCCGGGCTGGCCGGCTTCTTCCGGGACCGTGAGCCCGGCCTGCTGGGCCAGGTCGCGAACGGCCTCGACGAATCCCATGCCGTGCTGCTCCATCAGGAAGCCGACCGCGTTGCCGTGGACGCCGCAGCCGAAGCAGTGATAGGTCTGACGCGAGGGGGTGACCGTGAAGCTCGGCGATCTTTCGCCGTGGAACGGACACAGGCCCTTCCAGGTCGATCCGGCGCGCTTCAGCTCGACCGAGCGGCCGACGATCTCGACGATGTCAACCCGGGTCAGGAGCTCGTGGACGAAGGCGGGCGGGATCATGGACTCTGGCCGGGGCGGCGCGCAAGGCGCGGGCCGACTCCGGCTTCAAAGGCGCTTCGTCATTCTCGCTCGCTGACGCGAGCCCGCCGCAGCGCCCGAGAGGGCGCCGGCTCGTGTCAGATCGCGAAGTCGCTGAGCTTGCGTCCGCTCGCCAGCGCCGCCTTCAGCCAGCGCGGCTGCAGCCCGCGGCCGCTCCAGGATTCCCCGGTCGAGGCGTTGCGATACTTGGCCGCGACCTTGTTGCCGGTCGATTTGCCTTTCTTCGCCTTGCTGCCGGTGGATCGATTGCCGAGATCGGCAACGGTGAGGCCATACTCGGCCATCAGGGCACGAACCTTCTCGACCGCGTCGCCGCGTTCCTGTTTCTTGGTTTGCTCGATCTGCCGTTCGAGCGCTTCTCTCTGGGCCATCAGTTCCTGGAGTGTCGCCACGGGGAATCCTTTGTTCGAGTTCCGGAGCCGAATCCCGGCGGCGAGATTGTAGGAGGGTTTCAGGAGGTCGGCGGTACATATCCGCTCGGCTGCTCGGCGCCGGCACCGAAGAAGAAATTCTCCATCTGGCGCGCCAGGTATTGGCGCGCACGCTGGTCGGCGAGATTGAGGCGATTCTCGTTGACGAGCATCGTCTGGTGCTTCATCCAGGCTGCCCACGCCTCCTTGCTGACCGAGGCGTAGATACGCTTGCCGAGCTCGCCAGGATAGGGCGCGAAATCGAGGCCCTCGGCCTCGCGTTTCAGATATAGGCATTGCACCGTTCTTGCCATGTCCGCCTCCGGGCGTTTCCGCCCTGGTTCTTGCTGTCGAATATCAGATCAGGTGAGTTTCTTGACGAATACCTGCGAGCGCCGGTCCCAGTTGTATTTTCGCTTGCGTGCCTCCGGCAGCCAATCAGCGTCGGCCTGGACGAAACCCCGCTTGATGAACCAGTGCATCGCCTGCGTCGTCAGCACGAATATGCTTTCCAGGCCGAGCGCGCGGGCGCGCTGCTCGACCCGCTTCAATATCCTCTCGCCATCCCCCTGGCTCTGGACCTGGGGCGACACCGTGAATGCCGCCATTTCGCCGGTCTTGCTTTCGGGATAGGGATAGAGGGCGGCGCAGCCGAATATCACGCCGTCGTGCTCGATCACCGTGTAGTCGCCGATGTCGCGCTCGATCTCGGTCCGGTCGCGCTTGACCAGGGTGCCGTCGCGCTCGAACGGCTCGATCAGATGGAGCACGCCGCCGATGTCGTCGGGCGTCGCCTGGCGCAGGCTCTCGAGCTTTTCGTCGACCACCATCGTGCCGATGCCGTCGTGCGTGAACACCTCCATGAGCAGCGACCCGTCGATCGCGAACGGCAGGATGTGAGAGCGCTCCACGCCGCCGCGGCAGGCGCGCACGCAGTGGCGAAGGTAGAACGCCGTGTCGGTCGGGACGAGCGGCGGCGGCAAGGCGGCGAGCAGCTTCTCGGCGTCGGCGAGGGCGAGCTCGGTGTCGATCGGCGACTCGGGGTCAGCCGGGTCCTCGTGGATGCCCGCGGTCTCGGTGACGAACAGCAGCTTGTCGGCCTGCAGCGCGATCGCCGTGCTCGTCGCGACGTCTTCCATCGTCAGGTTGAATGCCTCGCCGGTGGGCGAGAAGCCGAACGGCGAGAGCAGCAGCATCGCGCCGATGTCGATCGCGCGCCGGATCGCCGCGGCGTCGACCTTGCGGACGATGCCGCTGTGCATGAAGTCGACGCCGTCGACGATGCCGACCGGCTGGGCCGTGAGGAAGTTGCCCGAGACGACGCGGACGATGGCGTTGGCCATTGGCGTGTTGGGCAGGCCCTGCGAGAACGCGGCCTCGATCTCGAAGCGCAGCTGCCCGGCGGCCTCCTGGGCGCTGTCGAGCGCGACCTCGTCGGTGATCCGCATGCCGTGGCTGTGACGGGCCGCGTGCCCCTTGGAGCGCAGCTGCTCGTCGACCTGCGGACGAAAGCCGTGCACCAGGACGATCTTGATGCCCATCGCCTGCAGGATCGCGAGGTCTTGCGCGAACGAGGCGAGCTTGCCGGCGGCGATCAGCTCGCCGGCGATGGCGACGACGAAGGTCTTGCCGTGGTAGGCGTGGATGTGCGGCGCGACCGTGCGAAACCACGGCACGAAGGTATGCGGGAAGACGAGGTTCAATCGGTGACCGCTGGCGGACGGGAGCGGTCGCGATTCTGTCACGCAGGCGCGTCAGTGCGACCCGCCGAGATAGGCCGCCTTGACGGCGGGATCGTCGCGCAGCTTCTCTGCCGGTCCGTGGACCGAGATGCGGCCGTTCTCGAGCACGTAGCCGTAGTCGGCGACGGCGAGCGCGGCGGCGGCGAACTGCTCGACCAGCAGCATCGTCACGCCACGTTCCTTCAGCCTGGCGATGATCCGGAAGACCTCGGCGACGAGAATCGGCGCCAGCCCCATCGACGGCTCGTCGAGCAGGATGACGTCGGGATTGAGCATCGTCGCGCGCGCCATGGCGAGCATCTGCTGCTCGCCGCCGGAGAGCGTCCCGGCGAGTTGAGCGCGCCGCTCCTTCAGGCGCG
>JADGRJ010000261.1 GCA_017881025.1 Rhizobacter sp.
CGCGACGTACGGACGGGCGGACGAAAACAGTCATGGCATCCCCGGGCGGTGCGGCGCGCGGGCGCCGGGCGCGGGAATGGTACAGGCTCGATCGCGCGCCGCGGCGCGGCGCGCTAGCGTTCCGCGAGCCGCCACCAGCCCGGCGGCGAGGCGTCGAGCGCTCACGGCTCGGGGGGCCGGCCGCTCACGCGTCGACCTGGTCGGCCGCCATGCCGCCGGCGCCGAGGTAGTCCTTGATCCGGTCGACACGCGGCCCGACGACCTGCACCGCCTTCATCAGCGCCTCGTCGGTGATGCCGAGCGCCTCGGTCCAGCGGCGCACGGCCGCGGGGTCGCCGACGTCGACGACGGCGTGCGATCGGGGGTCGTCGGCGGCGCTGGTTTCGGTCGTCATCGCGGGCTCCTGAGCGGTGGCATCGGGCGTCGCGGCCGCGCCGATCGAATCATGCACGCGTCGCGCCAGTGCCGCGCGCGGCTCGCGCCGCCTCGGCCCCGGCGCGGACGAGGCAGCCTTCGACATGGTCGTTGACGAGGCCCATCGCCTGCATGAAGGCGTAGACCGTGGTCGGGCCGACGAAGGTCCAGCCGCGCCGCTTCAGGTCCTTGGCCAGCGCCAGCGCCTCGGGCGGCGAGCCGAGTGCCCGCAAGGCCGCCGGCGTGACGTGCTTCGGCCGCCCCGCCGCCGCCGGCTCGAAGCGCCAGGCGTAGGTCGCCAGCGAGCCGAACTCGGCGCGCAGCTCGAGCAGGCGCCGGGCGTTGTTGATCGTCGATTCGATCTTGCCGCGATGGCGGACGATGCCGGCGTCGCCAAGCAGCCGCTCGACCTCGCGCGCCCGGAAGCGGGCGATGCGAACCGCGTCGAAGCCGGCGAACGCGCGCCGGAACGCCTCGCGCTTGTTGAGGATCGTCAGCCAGCTGAGGCCGGCCTGGAAGCCCTCGAGGCAGAGCTTCTCGAACAGGCGCGTCTCGTCGTCGACCGGAAAGCCCCATTCGCTGTCGTGGTAGTCGCGGTAGGTCGGGCTCGCCTGGCACCAGGCGCAGCGGCGCACGCCGGCGTCGTCGGCGAAGAGGCCGTCGCGGCGGCTCATGCCTTGTCGGGCGAAACGCCGGAGTGGCCGGTCCGGTCGGCTCTTTTCCGCGCTTTCGCGCCGCCCGTTCCCTGCTCGAATCGAGAAAACAACTGTTTCCTTCCCG
The DNA here is from genome assembly GCA_017881025.1 of Rhizobacter sp. Classification (GTDB taxonomy): domain Bacteria; phylum Pseudomonadota; class Gammaproteobacteria; order Burkholderiales; family Burkholderiaceae_C; genus Schlegelella_A. Next base: position 1,195 of record JADGRJ010000261.1, read on the forward strand.
CGTCCGCGCCGTGCCGTTACATTCTGGCCCCGGCCTGCTTCATGGAGTATTGGCCCGAACCGGCCCGTCATGCCTGTCATCGCCGTCGTCAATCGCAAGGGGGGAAGCGGCAAGAGCACGCTCGCGACCCACCTGGCTGCGCACTTCGCGAACTGCGGCGTGCCGGTGATGCTGGGCGACGTCGATCGCCAGCAGTCGACGCAGTCGTGGCTGCGCTCGCGCAGCCTCCGCCACCTGCCGCGCAGCGCGCCGATCGTCGGCTGGGCGGTCGACCCGAAGCGCGTCTTGCGGCCTCCCCCCGGCGTTCGCCATGTCATCCTCGACACGCCCGGCGGCCTGCGCGGCTTCGACCTGGCGCGCGTCGTCGCCTTTGCCGACGTCATCCTGATGCCGGTGTGCAATTCGATCTTCGATCGCGAGTCGGCCGCCGACTGCTTCAACGAGATGATGGCGCTGCCGCGCGTCGCCAGCGGCCGCTGCAAGGTCGCCGCGATCGGCATGCGGCTCGACGCCCGGACCCGTGCCGCCGAGGTGCTCGAGACCTGGGCGCGCGGGCTGAAGCTGCCGTTCATCGGCGTCCTGAGAGAAGCGCAGGCCTACGTGCGCTGCGTCGAACAGGGCCTCACGGTGTTCGACCTCCCCGACGCGCAGGCGCAGGCCGACACGGCGCAGTGGAAGCCGATCGTCGCCTGGCTCGATCCGATTCTTCGCACGGTACGTCGGCCGGTGTTGCGTGGCAATCCGTCGGTCGAGCGGCAGGAGCCGGTGGCCGGGGCACGGGCCGAGCCGGTCGCCGTCGTCGACGATGCAGCGCCGATCATCGCGTCTGCGCTGCCCGCGGTCGAAGCCGTTGCTCCGGTCGCCTTGCCGAGGCCGACGATCGTCGAGCCGATGCCGCGAGCGGCGCCGGTCCGCCTCGGCCTGTTCGGCTGGCTGACGGCGCCGCGCTTCCTGCACCGCTAGACCGTTCGTCCGGCGACCGAGCGGCGCGACAGGCGGCTCCCGGCCGGGGCTCGGACGCGGCGGACGTCGCGGCATGGCGGAGAATGCGCCCGCCGCCATGCTGACCCTCCTCTTCGACGGCATCGCCTACGGGATGCTGCTCTTCATCCTCGCGGTCGGCCTGGCCGTGACGCTGGGGCTGATGAACTTCATCAACCTCGCGCACGGCGCGTTCGCGATGGCCGGCGGCTACATCACGGTGCTTCTGATGAACCGCGCTGGCGTGCCGTTCCTCGCCTGCCTGCCGATCGCCTTCGCCGGCACGGCGCTGCTCGGCGCGCTGCTCGAGCGAACGCTCTACCGGCCGATGTACGCGCGGCCGCACCTCGACCAGGTGCTGTTCTCGATCGGCCTCGTCTTCATGGCGGTCACCGCCGTCGACTACGTCGTCGGCTCGATGCAGCAGAACATCCACCTGCCCGACTGGCTGCAGGGGCGCCTCCCGATCGAGGCGGTCGGCATCGGCAAGTACCGGCTCTTCATCGTCGTCACCTGCGCGCTGCTGACGACCCTGCTGCAGTGGGTGCTGTCGCGAACGCGCTTCGGCAGCCGCCTGCGCGCCTCGGTCGACGACCCGCGCGTCGCCGGCGGCCTCGGCCTCGACGTCAACCGCATCTTCCTGCTGACCTTCGCTGTCGGCTCGGGCCTGGCGGGCCTCGGCGGCGCGCTCGGCGCCGAGGTGCTCGGCCTCGATCCGACGTTTCCGCTCAAGTTCATGATCTATTTCCTGATCGTCGTCTCGGTCGGCGGCACGACGACGATCACCGGACCGTTGCTCGCCGCGCTCCTTCTCGGCATCGCCGACGTCGCCGGCAAGTACTACGTCCCCAAGCTCGGCGCCTTCATCGTCTACACGCTGATGATCGCGATCCTGGTCTGGCGGCCGCAGGGCCTGTTCGCGCGGGCCGGGGCGCGATGAGCGACGCTGCCGACTCGATGCCGCGCGACGCGTCGTCGCTCGCCGCGCCTTTGCCCGCGGCGCTCTCCCCGGCGGCGCGCTCGCTGCGCGGCTACGCGCGCTGGCGCTGGTGGGAGATCGCGCTCTTCGTCGCGCTGCCGCTTTCGTGGCTGCTGCTGCCGGCGCAGGCGCTGCTCCTCAACGAGATCGCGATCGTCGCCCTGTTCGCGATCTCGCTCGACCTCATCCTCGGCTACGCAGGCGTCGTCTCGCTCGGCCACGCCGCCTTCTTCGGCTTCGGCGCGTACACGGCGGCGCTGTTCGCCAAGAGCGTCCTGCCCGACCCGATCGTCGGCCTCGTCGTCGCGGTCGCCGCGAGCGCCGCGCTCGGCCTGGTGTCGAGCGTGCTGATCCTGCGCGGCAGCGACCTGACGCGGCTGATGGTGACGCTCGGCGTCGCCTCGATCCTCTACGAGCTCGCCAACAAGCTCGACTGGCTGACCGGCGGCGCCGACGGCCTGCAGGGCGTCGTCATGGGGCCGCTGACGATCCCGTTCACGTCGCTGAAAGGCTTCGACTTCGATCTCGCCGGGCGGACCGCGTACGCCTACACGCTGGTCGTCCTCGCCGTCGCCCTGTTCGTCTCGCGCCGCCTCGTCCACTCGCCGTTCGGCGTCTCGCTGCAGGCGCTGCGCGACAACCGGCTGCGCGCCTCGAGCATCGGCCTGTCGGTGCCGTTGCGCCTGGTCGCGGTCTACACCTTCGCCGGAGGGGTCGCGGGCGCCGCCGGCGCGCTGCTCGCGCAGACGACCGGCTTCGCCTCGCTCGACGTCTTCGACTTCCACCGCAGCGCCGAGGTGCTCCTGGTCCTCGTCATCGGCGGCACCGGCTACCTCTACGGCGGCATCTTCGGCGCGATCGTCTTCAAGCTGCTCCACGACCTGATCTCGGCGTGGACGCCGCAGTACTGGAACTTCTGGCTCGGCCTGTTCCTGGTCGTCCTCGTCCTCGTCGGCCGCGAGCGCTTCGTCCGGCCGTGGACCTGGTTCGGCCCCGGCAGGAAGTCATGACGACCGTTCTCCAGACGCGATCGCTGGTCAAGCGCTTCGGCGGCCTGGCGGCGACCAACGACGTCTCGCTCAGCGTCGAGCGCGGCGCGCGCCACGCCCTGATCGGCCCGAACGGCGCCGGCAAGACGACGCTGATCAACCTGCTCACCGGCGTACTCGAGCCGACCTCGGGGACGATCCTCCTCGACGGCGACGACATCACGACGCTCGCCGCGCATCGGCGCGTTCGTCGCGGCGTCGTCCGCACGTTCCAGATCAACCAGCTCTTCAACGCGCTGACGCCGCTGTCGTCGCTCGCGCTTGCGGTGTCGGTTCACCAAGGGACGAGCACGCGATGGTGGCGGCCGCTCGGCGGCGACGCCGCGGTCGCCGCCGAATGCGAGACGCTGCTGGCGCGCTTTCGCCTCGCCGACGTGATGGACCAGCCGGTCCACTCGCTCGCCTACGGCAAGCGCCGCCTGCTCGAGATCGCCCTCGCGCTAGCCTGCCGGCCGCGCGTCCTCCTCCTCGACGAGCCGGTCGCTGGCGTTCCCGACGGCGAGCGGCAGGAGATCTTCGAGACCATCGATGCCTTGCCCGCCGACGTCTCGATCCTCCTCATCGAGCACGACATGGACCTCGTCTTCAACTTCGCGAAGACCGTGACCGTGCTCGTCAACGGCGCCGTCTTCGCCGAGGGCGACGTCGCGGCCGTGGCGCAGGATCCGCGCGTCAAGGCGGTCTACCTCGGCGAAGGCGACGAGCGCGGCCCGCGGGCCGCGCCTGCGCATGGCTGAGCTGCTGCGCGTCGCCGGTCTCAGCGCCGGCTACGGCGAGGCGGTCGTCGTCCAGGGCGTCGACTTCGCGCTCGAGGCCGGCCGCTCGCTCGCCGTGCTGGGCCGCAACGGCACGGGCAAGACCACGCTGCTCAACACGCTGATCGGCGTCACGCGCCGCCACGGCGGAACGATCGTGCTCGCCGGCCGCGACGTCACGGCACTGGCGTCGCACGAGCGCGCCGCCGCCGGCATCGGCTGGGTGCCGCAGGAGAGGAACATCTTCAAGTCGCTCAGCGTCGACGAGAACCTGACCGCGGTCGCCCGGCCGGGGCCGTGGACGCCGCGGCGCGTCTACGAGATGTTTCCGCGCCTCGAGGAGAGGAAGGCCAACCTCGGCAACCAGCTCTCGGGCGGCGAACAGCAGATGCTCGCGGTGGCGCGCGCGCTCGTTCTCAACCCCAAGCTGCTCCTCCTCGACGAGCCGCTCGAGGGGCTCGCACCGATCATCACCCAGGAGCTCCTGTTCTCGATCGAGGACCTCGTGGTGAAGGACGGCCTCTCGGCGATCATCGTCGAGCAGAACCCGCGCCTGATCCTGCCGATCACGCACGACGCGATCGTCCTCGACCGCGGACAGGTCGTTCACCGCGCGCCGAGCGCCGAGCTGCTCGACGACCGCGAGCAGCTCGACCGCTGGCTCGCGGTGGC
>JADGRJ010000262.1 GCA_017881025.1 Rhizobacter sp.
CGCTGGCCATATCCGCCTGGAAGCAAGCCGGCGCCACGCGCTGGGCGCTGCGCTGCAATCCGTCGAGCGGCAACCTGCATCCGACCGAAGCCTACCTGCTGATCGGCGCGCTGCCCGGCCTTGGCGACGCGCCGGGGCTGTACCACTACGCGCCGCGCGAGCACGGGCTCGAACGGCGAGCGGACTGCAACGCTGCGCTGCGCACGGCGCTGATGCGCGAGTTCCCGGCGCAGGCGTTTCTGGTCGGCCTGTCGTCGATCCACTGGCGCGAGGCGTGGAAGTACGGCGAACGTGCCTTCCGCTATTGCCAGCATGACGTCGGACACGCGATCGGCGCGCTGCGGATCGCCGCCGCGACCCTGGGCTGGAGCGCAGTGCTGCTGCATGGCCTGGCCGACAAAACGATCGACGACCTGCTCGGTCTGAATCGAGCCCAGGATTTCGCAGGCGCCGAGCGCGAGCAAACGGATGCCGTGCTGGCGGTCTGGCCGACCGACCCCGCCGAGGACGGGCAGGCCCGCGTGCAGCGCACGATTCCGCACCACCTCGATCCGGGCCTCGCGCTCCAATTGGCTCGGGAGCGTTGGCATGGCACCGCCAACCGGCTCAGCCGCGACGACCCGGTGCGCTGGGAGGTCATCGACGAAGTCGCCGTCGCCACACGCAAACCGGCCAGCGAGGCGCACGGGTTCAGCGCGCTCGAAACGCTGGTGGTCGAGCGCAACGACCGCGCAAGCACCGACGGCCCCGTGGCCGGACGGATCATCCTGCAACGGCGAAGCCTGCAGGCCTGCGACGGCCGCACGTCGATCGCAGCCGATCGCTTGTACCGGATGCTCGACCGGTTGATGCCGCGCGTCGAACTGACAGCGAGCCGGCGCCCGATGCCCTGGGACACATTGGCCTGGGATCCGACCATCCACCTCGGCTTGTTCGTTCATCGCGTCGATGGGCTCGAGCCCGGGCTGTACCTGCTCGCTCGCGACCCCACCAAGATGGACCGGCTGAAGCGCGCGATGCACCGGCCGTTCGACTGGTCGACGCCGCCCGGCTGTCCGGCCGATTTGCCGCTGCGCATGCTCGAGGCCGGCGACGCGCAGCGGCTTGCGACGCAGCTCAGCTGCCACCAGGACATTGCAGGCGACGGCGCCTTCTCGCTGGCCATGATCGCCGAGTATCAGGAGGCGTTATTCACGCACGGGGCCTGGTTCTATCGACGGCTGTTCTGGGAAACCGGGCTGATCGGGCAGGTCTTGTATCTCGAAGCCGAGGCGGCAGGCGTGCGGGCCACGGGCATCGGCTGCTACTTCGACGACCCGGTGCATCGGGTGTTCGGGCTCGAGGACCTTGCGTTCCAGTCGCTCTATCACTTCGCGGTCGGCGGCGCGGTCGACGATCCGCGCCTGACCACGCTGGCGCCGTACGGCGTCGACGCTGACGCGCAGGGCCACTGCATCGACCTGCGGTGAACGCCAGGTTCAGGACAAGGACTTCAGCAGCGACTCGATGTCGGCGACGGGCGGCAGGCACTGCGACCCGCGACAGACCCAGGCCTGCGGGCGCGCGCCGCGCGGTCGGGCCAGCATCGCGGGCAGGTCGGCGGTGTCGTCGGGCAGTCGCAGCGAGATCACGCCGGGCAGGTAGCGGGCGGCGAGTTCGGCGCGCCATGTGTCGGTCGCGGCAGGCGGCCCGGTGAGCAGCACCAACGCTGGCGGCGAGTGGCAGTCGGCCAGCGCGGCGACGAGCGTTGCGAAGCCCTGCGGCACGCGCAGGACCTCGCTGGCAAACAGTGCCAGCGTGCGCCCTGCGGCCTCCAGGTAGCGGGGTTCGCCGACCAGGTGGCCCAGGCGCTGCAGCTGCAACGCGGCCACGCCATTGCCCGAAGCGACCGAGCCATCGTGGCCCGACTTCGGACGCAGCACCAGCGCTTCATGGTCGTGGCGGGTGAAGAAGAATCCACCGTCGCGCGCGTCCTCGAATTGCCCGAGCATGAGTTCGGCCAATTCGCAGGCGAAGTGCAGGTCTGCGGCTCGCAGCATGTCGCCTTGCATGAGTTCGAGCAGCGCTGCGAGCAAGAACGCGTGGTCATCGAGATAGCCATTGAGCTGCGCGCGAGAGTCGGTGGCCAGCAAGCGGCCGTCGCGCCACATCGCGGCACGAATGAAGTCGATCGCGCGCCGCGCCGAGTCTGCCCAACGCGGCTCGCCGAATACCCGCGCCGCGAAAGCCATGCCGTCGATCGCCAACGCGTTCCATGCGGTCAGCACCTTGTCGTCGCGGCCCGGCCGCACGCGCGCCTCACGCACCGCGAACAGGCGTGCGCGTGCGCTGGCGATCAGCGCTTCGCATTCGACCGGCGGGCGCCCGAGCCGGCTGGCCACGTCGGCCAACGGCACCTTGGCGTGCAGGTGCCAGGCGTGGCCCTCGAAGTTCGGTGCCGCATCGAGCCCATAGTGCGCCGCGAACGCAGCGAATTCGTCCGCGCCGAGATGCTGCGCGACCTCGTCGCGCTGCCAGACGTAGAAGCGCCCCTCTTCGCCCTCGGAGTCGGCGTCGAGGCTGGAGCAGTAGCCACCTTCGCCCATTTGCATCTCGCGCATCAGCCACGCCGCCGTCCCTGCGCAGACTTGGGCGTACAGCGCGTCGCCGCTGAGTTGCCAGGCCGCTGGTACTCGGCATGCAGTTCCTCGTCGGAGATGGTCCGCAGGTCGATGCTCATGCTTGACATTCCGGGTGCGGGCTCGGTCATTGCTGTTCCATACGTCGTTGGCGCTGTTCGTCAGCGCGCCGGGCTTCGACACATTGAGGATGCGCCCGCCAGTTCGGGTCTTGGCATTCACGACTGACACAGATCGCCAGAGCGAAGAAGTTGCGGTCGCCGCAGGCGTCCTTCGGACTGCGTGGCATCACCCTGGCATTTGCAGCTGGCGCTTCGGCCGGCTGCTGGCGCAGCGTCGATAAGGGTGAAGGCGCCGGTGCGGAAGCATCGGACACCACGTTGGCGCTGGCAGCTAGAACCTTGGCCGGGCGCTGGCGCTGCATGGTCACCGGCGCCATCGCCGGTGCCGATGCTTTGGCGGTGGCCGCAGAGACTGCCGTCGGGCGGGAGATCGGGACTGTGGCGGCAGTTGACGGCACCTGCGCCAGCGTCTTCGCTGCAACCTGCGGGGCGGTCCGTGCAGAAAGCGGCGGCGGCGCGTTGGCCGATGGCACCGCGGATGCAGCCCCTGCGGCGGTGCCCGCTGCCTTGAGGAGCACGGCGGCGGACGGGTTCAGCGCCCAGGCTCCCCAGCCGAGCGCGACCAGGCCCGTCAGCGCAAAGGCTGCTAGTTTCGCAGGGCCGCTGCCGCGCCGCGCAAGCGCCGTGGTGGTGGTTTTCTGCGTCGATGAAGGGGCCATCCGGGGCGGCGTGCCGACCGCGGCAAGATCTAAGTCGAGGTCAACGTCCGCCTCGGCGGCGGGCGCTGGACGCGGCATTGCGGCATGTCGCGGTGACGGCGGTGGTGGTACGACCTCGCCGTTGAAGGCTTGCCGCACGGATGCGACACTTTGCGGCCGGTCGCCCGGGGCCAGCGCTAAGGTCCAGTCGACCGCAGCCAGGTATTCCGTCGGCACGCCCGGAAACGGCGCACCCTCGGGCGCCGACAGCGCCGGCAACACGTCACGCACGGCTCGCAACACGGCGGGAGTAGGGGCTTCGCCGGTGAGCATGAAATGCACTGTGGCCCCGAGAGAGTAGAGGTCGGTCCATGGGCCTTGGCGCATACCGGCCTCGTCCGCGTATTGCTCCACGGGTGCAAAGTTTGGTTTAAGGATGGCCGTTAGCGACTGCGTGGAATCGCTGATGACTCGGCGAGCCGAGCCGAAGTCGAGAAGAACGGGGCGGCCGTCGGGGAGCAGCAGGATGTTGTCGGGTGAGATGTCGCGGTGGAATACGCCCTCGCGGTGCAGGCGTTCGAGAGCGGCGAGCAGCGGGTCGACAAACGCGCGCAGCCAGGCCTCGTCGGGCGATGCGCTCATCCCGAGCCGCGCCTCCTTGAGCGTGCGGCCGGGGTAGTACTGCATCACCATGTAGGCGGTCCCGTTGGCCTTCCAGAAGCGAAACACCTTGACCAGAGACGGGTGGTCGAAGTTCGCCAGCAGGCGGGCTTCGTTGAAGAACGATTCCAGCCCCTTCGCAAAGGTCTCCGCGAGCGCTGCAGAGCGAACCGACACCATCGCGCCCTTGCCGCGCCCGGCCAGCGCGGCGGGCATGTATTCCTTGATCGCGACGTAGCGCAGCAGCAAGTGGTCGAGCGCGAGGTAGACGATGCCGAAGCCCCCAGCCCCGAGTATCCGTATGACCTCGAACTCGTCTAGCCGCGTGCCGGGGCACAGCGCATCATGACCATCCGATGCTTCTGGCGCGGGGGCAGAAGCGGCCCCTAAGGGCAGCCGGGCCGTCATCGGCCAAGTCTGGGTCTCGGACATCAGGGGTTCTGCCAGTCGGTGGCCAGGGCGGGAGTAGCAGTGCGCGGCTGCAAATTTGTTGCAAGCAGGGCCTCTCGTACTTATCGGCCGGGGCTGGCGACTCTGGAGGCGAAACTGGAGGAACGGGGGAGGCATTTGGGCATGCCGTTTGCGGGTTTGCCGCACTAACGCACACAGCCGATGCAAGAGCTACAGGAAAGAGAGCGGATCGCCGAGTACTCGCATCGCCTGCCCACAACAGGTCGCCCAGCATCTGCTCAGGCAATGCCGTGGTCGCGAACTCGCGTTGCGATCGCCGCTGCTGCAGGGCCTCTATCAGGGGCAGGCCGCCGCTTGAGCACGCCGGCGGCAAAACGAGCGTCGGCGCCGAATCGCCTCACCCAGCGGGCTGAGCCCCAACCGGGTCAGTGTGTTCATACTCTCTCCCTGTCAGGAGACACCCTGAATCGATCGTCGACCGGACACGCAACCAATGGGCAGGGCGTGGTCTCAGTTCTTGCCGAATTTTGTCTTGGCGGCGGCCACGCAATTGGCCTTGGCATCCCCCGACAGGCCGTTGCATTTCTCGATTGCGACCTTGTAGTCAGCGTCGCGCTTGTCTTCGGCGGCGTCGGTCCTGGCCTCGCCGATCTCCTTGCCCATCTTGGCATCGGCCAGCGCCTTGACCTCGATGGCCTTGGCTTCCTTGACGCACACGTCCTTGGCGTTGCCTGTCCGGTCATCGCACTTTTCCTTGGCGACCGCATAGGCCGACTCCGCCTTCGCCACGAGAACCTTGTTCCGGTCGCCGGACTTGCCGGTGTGGGCGTATTCCAGTTCGGCGCGCGCGACCTTCTCCTTGGCCTTGGCTTCTTCAACGCAGATGTCCTTGGCGTTGCCAGCTTGCCCGGCGCACGCGGCCTTGTCGGCCTTGTAGTCCGCGCTGATGCGGGTCTTGCCGGCGTCGTAGTCGGCCTTGGCCATCGTGGCTGCCTGTCCCACCGGCGCCGCGCACGTAGTTCGCGTCGTGCGCCAATGACAGGGTGATTTCGTCCACCGGATTGAATGTCCGGAGGTCGATTGCCAGCGCATGCGCCCGCCAGTCTGCGACGACCTGCGGTGGCTTGCCCGCGCTCGGCGAAAACGAGTCGGCCTCGGCCACCAGACCGGAC
>JADGRJ010000058.1 GCA_017881025.1 Rhizobacter sp.
TAGGCGAGATAGAGCGTCGCGACGAAGAACACGAAGGCGCACACCGCCGTCGAACGCGACAGGAAGTTGGCGCTGCCGGTGGCGCCGAACAGGCTCCCCGACGCGCCACTGCCGAACGAAGCGCCCATGTCGGCGCCCTTGCCGTGCTGGATCAGGACCAGTCCGATCATGACCAGCGCGGTCAGGATCTGCAGGGCCAGCACGAGGTTCATGACGATGTTCATGCGATGCGACTTTCTTGGTTCTTGGATTTCAGCCAGCCGCCTGGCAGATGGCGATGAAGTCGGCCGCTTTCAACGACGCGCCGCCGATCAGGCCACCGTCGATGTCGGCTTCGGCGAAGAGCTGCGTCGCGTTGTCGGCCTTGACGCTGCCGCCGTAGAGGATGCGCAGGGTGCGGCTCGCAGCGCCGGCGTCAGCGAGCAACTTTCGCAGGAACGCGTGCACCGATTGCGCCTCGGCCGGGGACGCTGTCTTGCCGGTGCCGATCGCCCAGACCGGCTCGTAAGCGACGACGATCCCGTCGATGCGCTTCGCGAGCAGATCGACTGCCGCGCCGAGCTGACGGCCGACGACCGCTTCGGTCTTGCCCCCATCGCGCTCGGCGAGCGTCTCGCCGACGCAAACGATCGGGACGAGGCCGTGGGCGAGCGCAGCGGCCGCCTTCTCGGCGACGAGGCGATCGCTTTCGCCGTGCATGGCGCGCCGCTCCGAGTGGCCGACGATGACGTGGCAACAGCCGAACTCGGCCAGCATCGCCGCCGAGACCTCGCCGGTGAACGCGCCCGACTCGTGACTCGAACAATCCTGTGCGCCCCAGTGGATCGAGCTGCCGTGCAGCGCCTTCGAGACATCGTGGAGGTAGGGGGCGGGAACGCAGACCGAGACCTCGGCCTCGCCGCCGGGCGCCGCCTTCAGCGCGGCCAGCAGCGCCGCATTGCTGGCGCCGTCGCCGTTCATCTTCCAGTTGCCGACGACGAGCTTGCGTCGGGGGCTTTGCTGGCCCGCAGCCGGCGCGCCCGCTACCACGCGAGCACCAGCTTGCCGATGTGCCGGTTCGATTCCATGAGCTCATGCGACTTGGCGGCTTCGGCCGCCGGGAAGACCTTGTAGATCACCGGCTTGACGACGCCCGACTCGAGCCACGGCCACGCCGTCTTGCGCAGCGACGCCGCGATCGCCGCCTTGAACGCCACCGGCCGCGGCCGCAGGGTCGAGCCGGTGATCGTCAGGCGCCGACGCAGCACCAGGCTCGAGTCGACGGTGGACTGCGCCCCGCCCTGCACCGCGATGATGACGATGCGGCCGTCTTCGGCGAGGCACTTGACGTCGCGCCCGATGTAGTCGCCGGCGACCATGTCGAGGACGACGTCGGCGCCCTTGCCGCCGGTCAGGCGCAGCACCTCGGCAACGAAATCCTGCGTCTTGTAGTCGATCGCATGATCGGCGCCGAGCGCGCGGCACGCCGCCGCCTTGTCGGCCGAGCCGACCGTCGTGATCACCGTCGCGCCCCACGCCTTGGCCATCTGGATCGCGGTCACGCCGATGCCGCTGCTGCCGCCGTGGACGAGCAGCGTCTCGCCCGCTTGCAGCCTTGCGCGATCGAACACGTTCGACCAGACGGTGAAGAAGGTCTCGGGCAGGCTCGCCGCCTCGACGTCGCTCAGGTTCGCCGGGCTCGGCAGGCACTGGCCGATCGGGGCGACGCAGTACTCGGCATAGCCGCCGCCGGCGACGAGCGCGCAGACGCGCGCGCCGATGGCGAAGCCCGCCGCCGCGAGCGCGTCGCGATCGCCGTCGACGATCGTTCCGGCGACCTCGAGGCCCGGGATGTCGGAGGCGCCCGGCGGCACCGGATAGAGGCCCTTCCTCTGCAGGACGTCGGGCCGGTTCACGCCCGACGCCGCGACGCGGATGAGCGCATCGCCGGCGCCGAACGTCGGCGTCGGCCGCTCGGTCTCGCGCAGCACGTCGGCCTTGCCAGGCGCCGTGATCTCGATCGCTCTCACGTCAGCGCCGCCCGCGTCACTCGTGAGAGACAGGAGTCGCGAACTCGCGCGGCGGCGTGTCGCGGTCGAGCAGCGCCTTCATCGACAGCTTGACGCGGCCCTTCTCGTCGGTCTCGAGGACCTTGACGCGAACGATCTGGCCTTCCTGCAGGTAGTCGGTGACCTTCTCGACGCGCTGGTGCGCGATCTGGCTGATGTGGAGCAGTCCGTCCTTGCCGGGCAGGAGGTTCACGAGCGCGCCGAAGTCGAGGATCTTGGTGATCGGGCCTTCGTAGACCTTGCCGACTTCGACCTCGGCCGTGATCTCCTCGATCCGCTTCTTCGCGTGCGCCGCCTTGTCGGCGTCGGTCGAGGCGATCGTGATCGTGCCGTCTTCGCCGATGTCGATCGTGCAGCCGGTCTCCTCGGTGAGGGCGCGGATCGTCGAGCCGCCCTTGCCGATGACGTCGCGGATCTTCTCCGGGTTGATCTTCATCGTGTACAGGCGCGGCGCGAACTGCGAGACCTCGGTCTTCGCACCGCCCATCGCTTCCTGCATCTTGCCGAGGATGTGCAGGCGCGCTTCCTTCGCCTGGGCCAGGGCGACCTGCATGATCTCCTTGGTGATGCCCTGGATCTTGATGTCCATCTGCAGCGCGGTCACGCCGGTCGTCGTGCCTGCCACCTTGAAGTCCATGTCGCCGAGGTGATCCTCGTCGCCGAGGATGTCGGTCAGCACGGCGAAGCGGTTGCCTTCCTTGATCAGGCCCATGGCGATGCCGGCGACGTGCGCCTTGAGCGGCACGCCGGCGTCCATCATCGCCAGGCAGCCGCCGCACACCGAGGCCATCGACGACGAGCCGTTCGACTCGGTGATCTCGGAGACGATGCGCATCGAGTACGGGAACTCGACCCGGTCGGGCAGCACCGCGACCAGCGCGCGCTTGGCGAGCCGGCCGTGGCCGATCTCACGCCGCTTCGGCGAGCCGACGCGGCCGGTCTCGCCGGTCGCGAACGGCGGCATGTTGTAGTGGAGCATGAAGTGCTCGTGGAACTCGCCGGCGAGCGCGTCGATGCGCTGCGAGTCGCGCTCGGTGCCGAGCGTGGCGGCGACGAGCGCCTGCGTCTCGCCGCGCGTGAACAGCGCCGAGCCATGAGCGCGCGGCAGCAGGCCGGTGCGGATCTCGATCGGCCGCACGGTGCGCGTGTCGCGGCCGTCGATGCGCGGCTCGCCCGACAGGATCTGGTTGCGGACGATCTTGGCTTCGATGTCGAACAGGATGTTGTCGACCTTGACCTTGTCGACGGCGACGCCGCCCTCCGACAGCGCGGCCAGCGTCGCCGTCGTCACGTCGCGCGTGGCCTGCGTGCGGGCCTGCTTCGAGCGGATCTGGTAGGCATCGCGAAGCTTCTGCTCGGCGAGCGATCCGACCTGCGAAATGAAGGCGTCGTCCTTCGCCGGCGCCTTCCAGTCCCACATCGGCTTGCCGGCGTCCTTCACCAGCTCGTTGATCGCGGCGATCGCGACGTTGCCCTGCTCGTGGCCGAACACCACGCCGGCGAGCATGACCTCTTCGCTCAGCTGCTTGGCTTCCGACTCGACCATCAGCACCGCAGCCTGCGTGCCGGCGACAATGAGGTCCATCTGCGACTCGGCGATCTGCGTCTTCGACGGATTCAGGACGTACTGGCCGTTGATGTAGCCGACGCGCGCGGCGCCGATCGGGCCGTTGAACGGGATGCCGGAGATCGCCAGCGCCGCGCTCGCGCCGATCAGCGACGGGATGTCGGCGGAGACCTCGGGGTTGAGCGAGAGGACGTGGATGACGACCTGCACCTCGTTGTAGAACCCTTCCGGGAAGAGCGGGCGCAGCGGCCGGTCGATCAGGCGCGACGTCAGCGTCTCGAGCTCGCTCGGGCGGCCCTCGCGCTTGAAGAAGCTGCCCGGGATCTTGCCGGCGGCGTAGGTCTTCTCGATGTAGTCGACGGTCAGCGGGAAGAAGTCCTGGCCCGGCTTGGCGTCCTTCCTGGCGACGACGGTGGCGAGGACGACGGTGTCGTCGATCGAGACGACGACCGCGCCGCCCGACTGGCGCGCGATCTCGCCGGTCTCCATCGTGACCGTCTGCTGGCCCCATTGGAACGTCTTGGTGACCTTGTTGAAGATGCTCATGTTCTTACTCCGATTCGTGACGGGCGCCATTCGGGCGGCGCCGACACCCGGGATCAGAGGCCTGGCGCAATGCCATTCCAAAGCTGCTCGCCGAAGCATGGCGAACATCGGTGGAATGACACGGCGACGCCGGCTGGCCGCTGCTTCCCACATGCCCGCGCGCCACCGGTGTGTCCAGTCGGCCGCGGGCGACGACCATCGCCTACTTGCGAAGGCCGAGCTTCTGGATCAACGCCGTATAGCGGTCGGCGTCGGTATCTTTCAGGTACGCCAGCAGGCTCTTCCTGCGGTTGACCATCTTCAGCAGGCCGCGACGGCCGTGGTGGTCTTTGAGGTGGGTCTTGAAGTGCGGCGTGAGCTCGTTGATCCGGTCGGTGAGCAAGGCGACTTGCACCTCGGTCGACCCGGTGTCGTTGGCGGCACGGGCGTGCGCCTTGACGATCTCGGCCTTGTGTTCGGTGGTGGCGGGCATCTCGTTTCCTCATGTGAAACCGAGCGCCGGCAATCAAGCAGTGCTGCGGTTTCGTCTCTGGACGTGCGATCGCCGGTGAAACCGACCGGCGTCGTGCTGGCTCGCTGCCGGGGCAGCAAGGGCGCAAATTATAGCGCGAGGAAGGCGGCGAGCCGGTCGACGCCTTCGACCAGGCGACGCGGGTCGTGCGAGGCGAAGCACCAGCGCAGCCAGCCTTCGCCTTCCGGGCCGAACGCCGCACCCGGCGCGAGGCCGAGGCCGGCGCCTTCGACCAGGCGCTTGGCGAACGCGAGCGAATCGTCGCTGCCGGGGACGCGGAAGAACGCGTAGAGGCCGCCGGGCGGTGTCGCGACCTGGACGCCGGGCAGCGCGGCGAGGCGCGGCAGCAAGGTGTCGCGGCATCCTTTCAGGCGTTCGACCAGGCCGGGGACGAAGGTCGCGGCCTGCGCCAGCGCCGCCAGGCCGGCCCGCTGGACGAACACCGGTGCGCACGAGGTGTTGAACTCGATCAGCTTGGCGAGCGCCGGCGCCATGCCGGCGGGCAGGACGAGCCAGCCGAGGCGCCAGCCGGTCATGAGAAAGCTCTTCGAGAAGCTGTGCACGACGATCAGACGATCGCCGGCGCCGGCGATGTCGAGAAAGCTGGGGGCGGCGGAGCCGGCCCCGGCTTCGCCGAAGGCAAAGCTTGGCGCGCAGGCGGCGCCCTCGCCCGCGGCACCGAAGAAGATCCGCTCGTAGACCTCGTCGGCGACGATCCACGTGCCGGTCGAGCGACAGTGCGCGAGCAGCGATTCCTGTTCGGCGCACGTGAGCGTCCAGCCGGTCGGGTTGTTGGGCGAATTGACGAGGAGCACGCGGGTGCGATCGGTCACGGCGCGCTTGAGGCCCTCGACGTCGAGGCGCCACGCCCCGTCGGCCGAAGGACGCAACGGGAAGCGCGTGACGTGCGCGCCGAGGATCACCGGTTGCGCCGTGAGGTTCGGCCAGACCGGAACGACGGCGACCACCTCGTCGCCGGCACCGACCAGCGCCTGCATCGCCAGCATCAGCGCGCTCACGCCGGACGACGTGACCGCGATGCGGTCGCTGCCGACGGCCGGATGCAGCGAGCCGACGTAGCGGGCGATGGCGTCGCGCAGCTCGGCCAGGCCGAGGTTGTGCGAATAGAAGGTCTCGCCTTCGCCGATCGACCGCACCGCCGCGTCGCGGATGAATTGCGGCGTCGGCTCGTCGCTCTCGCCGAACCAGAAGGCGAGCACGTCGCTGCGACCCATCGCCGCGTTGGCGACCTCACGGATCTTCGAGGCGGGCAGTTCGTCGATCAGCGTTCTCATGGGCGGCGTGGCGTTGCGGGCTTGAAAAGAAAAATGCCGCTCCCATGTCAGCGGCTGGGTCGTGGCGATGGCGCCGCGATCGAACCCATTGTAGGAGCTCACATGTTCGTTCTTCCTCTCGCGCGCGCCACGGCAGTGAGCCGCAGCCCCGCGCTCTCCACCTCGTTCGATCGCATCGTCGATCGCCTGTTCGACGAGTCGTTCGATCGCGTCGTCGGTTCGGTGAAGGCCAGCGCCGCAGCGCGCACGCCCGCGCTCGATGTCTTCGAGAGCGACACCGCGTACACGCTCGCCTTCGATGTTCCGGGAGCGACGCGTGAAGCGCTGAAGGTCTCGGTCGAAGGCCGCCGCGTCACGCTGACGACCGCGTCGCCCGTCGCCGCTGAAACGAGCGCCGACGCGAAGGTCGCGTCGCCCGCCGCCGATGCGCAGCCGGTTCAGCGCCCGCTCTACCGCGAGCGCAACGCGCCGGTGTACGCCCGCACGGTGAGCTTGCCGGCCGAAGTCGACCAGCAGGCGTCGCAGGCGAAGTTCGAGAACGGCGTCCTGACGCTCGTCCTCGCCAAGAAGGTCGCCAGCGGCGCGACGCAGCTGCAGATCGCCTGAGCCCCGCCGGCCTGCCCGTCGGCCGGCCTTGTTCTCAGGCGGCGACTAGCGGCCAGCGCGGCCGAACGTCGAAGGCGTAGTCCGTCGACGTCTCGGCGATGCCGCGCTGCCATCGCATCGCGGCGGCGAGCGCGATCATCGCGCCGTTGTCGGTACAGAGCGCCAGCTCCGGGAAATGAACCCGGACCTGGCGCTTTTCGCATTCGAGCCGCAGGCGCGCGCGCAGCGCGGCATTGGCGCCGACGCCGCCGGCGACGACGAGACGATCGCAGCCCGCCGCCGCGAGGGCAGCCATCGACTTGCGCGCCAGGACGTCGACGATCGCCGCCTGCGTCGACGCCGCCAGGTCGGCGCGCGCCTGCTCGCAGGTCGAGTCGAGGCGCGCCGCGTGCGTTCGCACGGCGGTCTTCAACCCGGAGAAGGAAAAGTCGAGCGAATCGCGCTGCAGCAGCGGCCGGGGCAGCGCATAGGCGTCGGGATCGCCGAACTCGGCGAGCCGGGCCAACGCCGGGCCGCCCGGGTAGCCGAGGCCGAGCAGCTTGGCCGACTTGTCGAACGCCTCGCCGGCCGCGTCGTCGATCGTGTCGCCGAGGAGCGCATAGCGGCCGACGTCGGTGACGTGCAGAAGCTGCGTGTGGCCGCCGGAGACGAGCAGCGCGACGAAGGGGAAGGTCGGGGGGTCGGCCGAGAGGAAAGGAGAGAGAAGGTGGCCTTCCAGATGGTGGATTGGCACCGCAGGTCGACCCAGAGCAGCGGCCAGCGAGCAGGCAACACCTGCTCCGACGAGAAGCGCTCCCGCAAGCCCGGGCCCGCGCGTATAGGCAACCACGTCGAGGTTGGACAGCGAAGCTCCCGCGCCCTCCAGCACAGAAAGCGCTAAGGGGATGACGCGCCGGACATGGTCTCGCGACGCAAGTTCAGGAACCACGCCACCGTACGCAGCATGAAGGGCGACCTGACTGTGCAGGGCTTGAGCGACGAGTTGCGGCGTCTTGTGGCCGGTCGACCTGACCAGGGCAACGCCCGTCTCGTCGCAAGACGTCTCAATACCCAGAACGTTCACGGCCCGAGTCTAGGGCCGCAGGTCCGAGCGAATCAGAGGCCGACGGGAGTCCGGCTCAAAGGTCGGACTCCCGTCGGCGCAGCACGTTTTACCAGCTGTTGCCGGGACCGGCGCACAAGTCGGACCAGGTGCCGCCTGGACCGAAGGCAACCGAACCCACCACTTGGGAAAGGGCCTCGTCGTCCAGGGCGACGAGATCCAAGCTGGGGGGGGATGGCGCTGGCAGAGATAGCGCGAATGCGCCTTGCGACTCTTGCATGGTGACTCCTTAGGGCGGTCCAGCCGCGAACAGGAGCATTGCACCAAGCGCAGAAATTCTGCGGAACTGTTAACTCTTACAGTTGTTCCGCGGTTGACGAAGGGATAGGCCTTATCGAATTAGGCCAAGTCGGAGAGCCTTCAAGACCGCCTGATGCTTGTTGACGCAGTCCAGCTTGTGGGTTGCATTGTTGACATGCAGAGCGGCGGTTCGCTCGCTGATCCCGAGGAGATTGCCGACCTCCCAAGCAGTCTTACCTTCCATTGTCCAGCGCAGCGTTTCCAGCTCTCTCGGGGTGAGGGCGGGCGCGTGTGGGGAACTGGGAGTCGGGGTGAGAATTCGCAACGCCGCATCTTGGGCGTGCACCGCGAACAATTGCAGATCGGCGACCATTCGGGTGACCTCCGCCGGATCCGGTGGCACCGGCTTGTCGCGATCGACGCCGAGGAAGAAATGCCGGCCATCCGGAAGATGTAGGGCCATCGCGATACCCGAGCAATACCCGAATCGTGCCTGCACTTCCCACAGCTCGCCGACGCCTTTCTCCGCATAGGTCGACTGGTCCCAGATGATGGGGACGCTCTGGCGCCTGCAGTGCTGCATGACCGGGTCGCGTCGGTTCTTGTTCGGATCCTCGAAGATGTCCCGGTAACCCCGCGGCGTGTTGTCGACGGTGATGAACTCCGCCTCGCCGAGAAGATGGTCGATGACGACAGTCGCCGACACGGTCTCAAAGCCGAGCCGCTTGGTGAAATTCACCACCTCGCTTTGAAACTCGTCCCGATTGCGCGTCTTCAAGACCGAGGTGAAGCCGCTCTCAAGCATCGCGCTTCAGCCCTTCGCCCATCTCGGATTGGAACGACGTGAACTTTTGCCCATCACCCTGACAACTCTGACAGCTTGCAAGCCACATGACCCTTGCCACACTGCCGACCTGACCCCTCACAAGGAATCCAAAATCGACTCGACAACAGTGATGACCCCCGCCTGGATCGTCTGTGCGTGGCCCCCCATATTGTGGCAGGCCAGCCGGGCGCCACAGCTTCACCTCACTCACCTCGGAACCAGAGTGTTGAACTTCGGCGACGAGGGCAGCCCCTGCACCGGCCAAACCTTGTGGGGAGAAGAAAGCGTGGACCACTCGGCTGGCGTGGCCTGGGACTGGGTCCGGCTGATGCCGGGCGTCGTCGCCATGTCCGATCCGCTCGGCTTGGTCACCAACCTGAAGCTGCTCGACGACCAAGGCGAGGCCCTCAC
This sequence comes from Rhizobacter sp., assembly GCA_017881025.1. Taxonomy (GTDB): domain Bacteria; phylum Pseudomonadota; class Gammaproteobacteria; order Burkholderiales; family Burkholderiaceae_C; genus Schlegelella_A. Next base: position 9,153 of record JADGRJ010000058.1, read on the forward strand.
GAACTTGGAAGCGGCGGTCCGGCTGCACCAGCTCGTCCATGCGCTGCCATGGCAATCGGAGGTCCAGCGCGCGTTGCATCAAGTCGCCTCCTGAGCACGGCGCGAGGCGTCATTGATGCCCTGAATGACGCCGACCGTCTAGGGGGCGCGCCGCGCGGACCGTTGCAAATATCACGAAGGCCTTGCAAAGAATGCTTACTGCCGCGGCGCGGCACGGTTAGGCTCGACCTCCCGCGCTGGTTCTTCCCGTGCGTTTCCCCAAGCCGCCGCTCCGTCGATGAAAGAGTACCGTCTCCTCGCTTGGCCCGAGCTTCCGGCCGAATATCGGCGCACGGCCCATCGCCGCGCCTTGAGCGAGATGTCGCAGCGCTTCATGAGCCTCGCCAAGCTGGTCGAGGTCAGCGGGCTGAAGAAATCCGAGATCCGCGCCTTCGTCGAGATGCTCGACGGCCGCGCCGTCATCGCCGAGCGCGACACGACGGCGCCGGATTCGTTCTTCGACTCGATCAGCCCGCTCGGCTGGCTGCGTCGGGCGATGAACTCAAACCACGAGCGGCGCTAGCGGCCATCGCGGCCAAAGGGCCGCGACCAGCGGCGTCGGCCCCGCTCAGTGCTTTTCCTTGGCGTGGTTGATCGAGTACTTCGGGATCTCGACCGTCACGTCCTGCCGCGCCAGGATCGCCTGACACGACAACCGCGACGTCGGCTCCAGCCCCCAGGCACGATCGAGCAGGTCCTCCTCGCTCTCGTCGGGCTCGCCGAGTGAGGGATAACCCTCGCGGACGACAACATGGCAGGTCGTGCAGGCGCAGCTCATCTCGCACGCATGCTCGATGGCGATGCCGTTCTCTAGCAGCGCCTCGCAGATCGATTCGCCCGGCTTGGCCTCGATCGCACGGCCTTCGGGACAGTACTCGGGGTGCGGCAGGACATTGATCGTCGGCATGCTCAGAGATCCTCGACGCGGCGGCCGGCGAGCGCGCGCTTGATGCCGCGGTTCATCCGCTCCGCGGCGAACGCGTCGGTGGCGTCGGACAGCGCCTTCAGGGAGCGTTCGATCGCCGCGCGGTCGCTCGAGCCGCGCGTCGCGCGAAGCTCGCTCGCCATGCGCTCGATCTGCGCGCGTTCTTCCGGAGCGAGCAGCTCGCCGTCCACGGCCAGCGCCGACGCGATCGCGCCGAGCAGCCGGTCGGCGTCGACCTGGGCCTCGCGCAACGCGCGCGCCGCCATGTCGTCCTCGGCGTGGCCGAAGCCTTCGCTCAGCATGCGCGTCACCTCGTCGTCCGAGAGCCCGTAGCTCGGCTTGACGGTCACCGACGCCTCGACGCCCGAAGTCTCCTCGCGCGCCTCGACGCTCAGCAGGCCGTCGGCGTCGACGGTGAAGGTGACCTGGATTCGCGCCGCGCCGGCGACCATCGGCGGGATGCCGCGAAGCTCGAAGCGGGCGAGCGAGCGGCAATCAGCGACCAGGTCGCGCTCGCCCTGGACGACATGGATCGACATCGCCGACTGGCCGTCCTCGAAGGTCGTGAAGCTCTGCGCCCGCGCCGTCGGGATCGGGCTGTTGCGCTCGATGATCCTTTCGACGAGCCCGCCCATCGTCTCGATGCCGAGCGAGAGCGGCACGACGTCGAGGAGCAGCAGGTCGCCCGCGCCCTGGTTGCCCGCCAGCGCGTCGGCCTGGCGCGCCGCGCCGAGCGCGACGACCCGGTCCGGGTCGAGATTGGTCAACGGCGCGCGGCCGAAGAAGTCGTGGACGGCGCGACGGACCAGCGGCATCCGCGTCGAGCCGCCGACGAGGACGATGCCGTCGACCGCCGCCTTGTCGACCTTGGCGTCGCGGATGGCCTGGCGCACGGCGGCGATCGTCCGCTCGACGAAGGGCTGCGCGATCGCCTCGAGGTCACCGCGCGCGACCGGCTGGACGACCGTGGCGCCGGCGACGGTGCAGCGGAACACCGCGCGCTCCTCGCTCGACAGCAGCTCCTTGACGGCGCGCGCGGCGATCACCGCGGCACGCCGGTCGCCTGCGCTGGCCGCGACGACGCCGGCGCGCGCCAGCACCCAGTCGGCGAGCGCGGCATCGATGTCGTCGCCGCCGAGCGCCGAATCGCCGCCGGTGGCGACGACCTCGAACACGCCCCGGGTCATGCGCAGGAGCGAGATGTCGAAGGTGCCCCCGCCGAGGTCGTAGACGGCGTACAGGCCCTCGCTGCCGTTGTCCAGGCCGTAGGCGATCGAGGCCGCCGTCGGCTCGCTGATCAGGCGCAGGACCTCGAGGCCGGCCAGCTCGGCGGCGTCCTTGGTCGCCTGGCGCTGGGCGTCGTCGAAGTACGCCGGCACGGTGATGACGGCGCCGTAGAGCTCGGCGTCGAAGGTGTCCTCGGCGCGCTGGCGCAGGGTCGCCAGGATCTCGGCCGATGCCTCCACCGGCGACTTGATCCCGGCCGCCGTCCGCAGCCGGACCATGCCCTGGTCCGAGTCGACGAAGTCGTAGGCGAGTCGCCCCGCCTTCGAGACGTCGGCCAGGCCGCGCCCCATGAGCCGCTTCACCGACACGACGGTGTTGGTCGGGTCGCTCACCGCACCGGCGAGCGCTTCACGACCGACCCGCGTCGTGCCGTCGGCGAGGTAGCGAACGGCCGAGGGGAGGATGACCTCGCCGTCGCGATCGGGCAGGCACTCGGCGACGCCGCCGCGGACGGCGGCGACGAGCGAGTGCGTCGTGCCGAGGTCGATGCCGACGGCATGGCGGCGCGCGTGCGGGCCGGGCGACGCGCCGGGCTCCGAGATCTGCAGGAGCGCCACGCCTCAGCCCTCCAGCGCGACGAGGCGATCGTCGACGTCGGCCGCGAAGCGCTCGATGAACATCAGCGCCCTCACCTCTTCGGCGGCGCGGGCGAAGTCGTGTCGGTCGTCGAGCGCGCTCGCGACACGCTCGTAGGCGAGGCGCCGCTCGTTCGCGAGCTCGCGCGCCACCGCGTCCACCTCATCGCGCGAGCCGGCGTCGTCGAGCGATTCGCGCCACGCCATCTGCTGGCGCAGGAACTCGAGCGGCATCGCCGTGTTGTCCTCGGCGCGGATCGGCGTTCCCGCCAGCTCGCACAGGTAGGCCGCGCGCTTGAGCGGATCGCCGAGCCGGGCGTAGGCCTCGTTGACGCGAACCGCCGACTGCATGGCGGCACGTCGCGACGCCGGGTCGGTGCCGGCAAAGCGGTCCGGGTGAACCTCGGCCTGGAGGGCGCGCCGTCGCGAGTCCAGCTCGGCGCGGTCGAGGGCGAAGCGCCGCGGCAGGCCGAACAGCTCGAAGTCGTCCATGGCAAGGGTGCTGTTCATCAAAAGAGAAGGGCCCGCCAAGCGGGCCCGCCATAAACCAGCGAAGCGCCCTAGACTCGAAGCGCCGAACCTCGAAGCGTCAGACCCTGAACGACTCTCCGCAGCCGCAACGGTCCTTCTCGCGCGGGTTGAGGAACTTGAAGCCCTCGTTCAGGCCTTCGCGAACGAAGTCGAGCTCGGTGCCGTCGATGTAGGGCAGGCTCTTCGGGTCGACGATGACCTTGACGCCGCGGTCCTCGAACACATGGTCCTCGGGCGCGAAATCGTCGGCGTACTCGAGCTTGTAGGCCAGGCCCGAGCAGCCCGTCGTCTTGACGCCCAGGCGGACGCCCACGCCCTTGCCGCGCCGGCCGAGGTAGCGGGTGACGTGCCGGGCAGCGGCCTCGGTGAGCGTGACCGACATCAGCCGGCCACCTCGGTCGTGGCGCGAACCGGCGCCGGGTTCTTCGCCTTGTAGTCGCTCACCGCCGCCTTGATCGCGTCCTCGGCGAGGATCGAGCAGTGGATCTTGACCGGGGGAAGCGCGAGCTCGCTGGCGATGTGGGTGTTCTTGATCGTCAGCGCCTCGTCGAGCGACTTGCCCTTGACCCACTCGGTGACGAGCGAGCTCGACGCGATCGCCGAGCCGCAGCCGTAGGTCTTGAACTTGGCGTCCTCGATCAGGCCGGTCTCGCGGTTGACCTTGATCTGCAGCTTCATCACGTCGCCGCAGGCGGGCGCCCCGACCATGCCGGTGCCGACCGAGTCGTCGCCCTTGGCGAACGATCCGACGTTGCGGGGGTTCTCGTAGTGTTCGACGACTTTTTGGCTGTAGGCCATGGTTCTCTCCTGATGCAGGTGGCGTCAGTGCGCCGCCCACTGGATGGTGCTGAGGTCGATGCCTTCCTGGTACATGTCCCAGAGCGGTGACAGGTCGCGCAGCTTGGCGACCCGATCCTTCAGCGTAGAGATCACGTAGTCGATCTCTTCTTCGGTGGTGAAACGGCCGATCGTCATGCGCAGGCTCGAATGCGCGAGCTCGTCGCTGCGGCCCAAGGCGCGCAGCACGTAGCTCGGCTCCAGGCTCGCCGACGTGCACGCCGATCCCGACGACACGGCGATGCCCTTGACGCCCATGATCAGCGACTCGCCCTCGACATAGTTGAACGACATGTTGACGTTGTGCGGCACGCGCTGCGTCGGATGACCGTTCAGGAAGGTCTGCTCGATGCCCGACAGGCCCTCGACCAGCTTCTTGTGGAGCATGCGGATCCTCTCGATCTCAGTGCCCATCTCCTCGCGCGCCAGCCGGTAGGCCTCGCCCATGCCGACGATCTGGTGCGTCGGCAGCGTTCCCGAGCGCATGCCGCGCTCGTGGCCGCCTCCGTGCATCTGCGCCTCGATGCGAACGCGCGGCTTCCTGCGCACGTACAGCGCGCCGATGCCCTTCGGGCCGTAGCTCTTGTGTGAGGCCAGGCTCATCAGGTCGACCGGCAGCTTGGTCAGATCGATCGTCACCTTGCCGGTCGCCTGCGCGGCGTCGACGTGGAAGATGATGCCGCGCTCGCGGCACATCGCACCGATCGCGGCGATGTCCTGGATCACGCCGATCTCGTTGTTGACGAACATCACCGAGACCAGGATCGTGTCGGCACGCATCGCCGCCTTCAGCTTGTCGAGGTCGAGCAGGCCGTCTTCCTCGACGTCGAGGTAGGTCACCTCGAAGCCCTGGCGCTCGAGCTCGCGCATCGTGTCGAGCACCGCCTTGTGCTCGGTCCTGACGGTGATCAGGTGCTTGCCTCGGGTCTTGTAGAACTGCGCCGCGCCCTTGATCGCGAGGTTGTCCGACTCGGTCGCGCCCGACGTCCAGATGATCTCGCGCGGGTCGGCGCCGACCAGCGCGGCGACCTGCTCGCGCGCCTTCTCGACCGCCGCTTCCGCTTCCCAGCCCCAGGCGTGGCTGCGCGACGCCGGGTTGCCGAAATGCTCGCGCAACCACGGGATCATGGCGTCGACGACGCGCTGGTCCACCGGCGTCGTCGCGCCGTAGTCCATGTAGATCGGGAAATGCCGGGTCATGTCCACGGGGACGGTCTCAATCGAGCTGTCTTGGTTTCGACAACGTCACTTCGAGAAGGCGGCGCCGAGCGCGAAGACCGAGTTCGGAGCGGTGATCTTGATCGGCTTGACGACCGGCTGGGTCGAGATCGCCCGCTTGACCGGGTGCTCCTCGATCGAGATGCCCTTGGCGAGCTGCTCGTCGACCAGCTTCTTGAGCGACACCGAATCGAGGAACTCGATCATCTTGGAGTTGAGGCTCGCCCACAGGTCGTGCGTCATGCAGCGGCCGGCGTCGTCGCCCGTGCAGTTTTCCTTGCCGGCGCAGCCGGTGGCGTCGATCGGCTCGTCGACGGCGACGATGATGTCGGCGACAGTGATCTCCTCGGACTTGCGGCCGAGCGAGTAGCCGCCGCCCGGCCCGCGCGTGCTCTCGACGAGCTCGTGGCGACGGAGCTTGCCGAACAGCTGCTCGAGGTAAGACAACGAGATCTGCTGCCGGCTGCTGATCGCGGCCAGCGCCACGGGACCCGAGTGCTCGCGCAGGGCGAGATCGATCATCGCAGTGACGGCAAAACGGCCTTTGGTGGTAAGACGCATCGAAGACTCCTCAAACCGGTGGCGGAACGCTGCTTCCGGCGGCGATCGGCTGCGGCAAACGCCGGGCCGGGAGCACGCCTCTCTTGGGGAAAGCGCCTAACCCGAGTAATTTGCTCAAGTATAGCGGAAGCCTACCAATTCGGTCGAGATTAGGCCGTTTAGTTCCTCTTCAAGGGCGAGCCCGGCGGGGCGGGCGGAATCGCGATGACGTTGTCGTGGACCGATGCCCCGAAAGCCTGTTCGCGCAGCGCCGCCAGCTGGTCCCGGGTGCGCGCCGCCTTCTCGAATTCCAGGTTCTTGGCGTGCTCGAGCATCTGCCGCTCCAGGAGCTTGATCCGCTTGCTCAGGTCCTTCTCGCTCAGCACCTCGCCGGCGAGGGCGTCGCGGGCGGCCTTGAGGTCGTTCTTGGCGCCCTTGTCGTTGTAGATGCCGTCGATCATCTCCTTGACCCGCTTGACGACGCTCGTCGGCGTGATCCCCTCGGCCAGGTTGTGGGCCGTCTGGCGGGCGCGCCGGCGCTCGGTCTCGCCGATCGCCAGCTTCATCGACTCGGTCACGTGGTCGGCGTAGAGGATCGCCTTGCCGTTGAGGTTGCGCGCGGCCCGGCCGATCGTCTGGATCAGGCTCCGCTCGGAGCGCAGGAAGCCCTCCTTGTCGGCGTCGAGGATGGCGACGAGCGACACCTCGGGGATGTCGAGCCCCTCCCGGAGCAGGTTGATCCCGACCAGGACGTCGAAGGTGCCCAGGCGCAGGTCGCGCAGGATCTCGACCCGCTCGACCGTCTCGATGTCGCTGTGCAGGTAGCGCACCTTGACGCCGTTGTCGGCGAGATAGTCGGTGAGCTGCTCGGCCATGCGCTTGGTGAGGGTCGTGATCAGGACCCGCTCGTTGACGTCGACCCGCTCCCGGATCTCCTGCAGGACGTCGTCGACCTGGCGCGTCGCCGGCCGGACCTCGACCACCGGATCGATCAGCCCGGTCGGCCGGACGAGCTGCTCGACGACCTGGCCGGCGTGCTCGTTCTCGTAGACCGCCGGCGTCGCCGAGACGAAGATGACTTGGCGCATCTTGGCCTCGAACTCCTCGAATTTGAGCGGCCGGTTGTCGAGCGCCGACGGCAGCCGGAAGCCGTAGTCGACGAGCGTCGTCTTCCGCGCCCGGTCGCCGTTGTACATGCCGCCCAGCTGGCCGATCATGACGTGGCTCTCGTCGAGGAACATCAGCGCGTCCTTCGGCAGGTAGTCGACCATCGTCGCCGGCGGCTGGCCGGGCGGGGCACCCGACAGGTGCCGGGTGTAGTTCTCGATCCCCTTGCAGTGGCCGATCTCCTGCAGCATCTCGAGGTCGAAGCGGGTCCGCTGTTCGAGGCGCTGCGCCTCGACGAGCTTGCCGCCCTTGACGAGCTCGTCGAGCCGCTCGCGCAGCTCGATCTTGATCGTGTCGATCGCCGAGACGACGCGGCCGCGCGGCGTCGCGTAGTGGCTCGCCGGATAGATGACAAAGCGCGGGATCTTCTGGCGGATCCGGCCGGTGAGCGGGTCGAAGAGCGTCAGCGACTCGAGCTCGTCGTCGAACAGCTCGAGGCGGATCGCCAGCTCGCTGTGCTCGGCCGGAAAGACGTCGATCGTGTCGCCGCGGACGCGGAAGGTGCCGCGCGAGAAGTCGGACTCGTTCCTCGAGTACTGCATCCGGATCAGGTGGGCGATCGCGTCGCGCTGGCCGAGCTTGTCGCCGACGCGCATGATCATCCGCATCTCGGTGTAGTCCTCGGGCGCGCCGATGCCGTAGATCGCGCTCACCGAGGCGACGATGACGACGTCGCGCCGCTCGAGCACGCTCTTCGTTGCCGACAGCCGCATCTGCTCGATGTGCTCGTTGATCGCAGAGTCCTTCTCGATGAAGAGGTCGCGCTGCGGGACGTATGCCTCGGGCTGGTAGTAGTCGTAGTAGCTGACGAAGTACTCGACCGCGTTCTTCGGAAAGAACTCGCGGAACTCGCTGTAGAGCTGCGCCGCCAGCGTCTTGTTGGGCGCGAAGACGATCGCCGGCCGGCCGATCTGGGCGATCACGTTGGCCATCGTGAAGGTTTTGCCCGAGCCGGTGACGCCGAGCAGCGTCTGGAACGCCAGGCCGTCGCGGATGCCTTCGACCAGGCCCGCGATCGCGGCGGGCTGGTCGCCAGCCGGCTGATACGGCCGAAACAGCTGGAAAGGCGATCCGGGGTACGTGACGAATTCACCTTCCGTTGTTTCGGCGGGTGATTCGACGCCCGCGGCTTCGGTCATCGGGGTCATGGCAGATAAGATTCGGGGTTGGCTCGCGACGGCGCGGAACCGATCAGAGTAACGCAAACAAGCCGTCCCGCGGGCCCGCACCGGGCGCGCGGGCCGATGTCGGCAGATGGCGCCCGGGGCGCGTTTTGCAAGCATCGGCACCCTGAGGAACCCTTTCATGTCTTCGCTCTTCGACGCCGTCGAGATGGCGCCCCGCGACCCGATCCTGGGCCTGAACGAACAGTTCGTCGCGGACCCCAACCCGGGCAAGGTGAACCTCGGCGTCGGCGTCTACTACGACGAGAACGGCAAGTTGCCGCTGCTTCGCTGCATCCGCGAGGCCGAGAAGATGATGATGCAAGCGCCCCAAGCGCGCGGCTACCTGCCGATCGACGGCATCGCCGCCTACGACGCGGCGACCCAGGCGCTCGTCTTCGGCGACGCACCAGCGCGCCGCGAGGGGCGGATCGCGACCGTCCAGGCGGTCGGCGGCACCGGCGGCCTGAAGGTCGGCGCCGACCTGCTGCAGCGCCTGAATCCGGCGGCGCGGGTCCTGATCAGCGAACCGAGCTGGGAGAACCACCGCGCCCTGTTCGAGGGCGCCGGCTTCGAGGTCGGCACCTACCCGTACTACGACCCGGCGACCAAAGGCGTCGACTTCGCGGCGATGCGCGCCGCGCTCGCCGCGGCGGCGCCCGGGACGATCGTCGTCCTGCACGCCTGCTGCCACAACCCGACCGGCTGCGACCTCACGCCCGAGCAATGGCCGCAGGTGGTCGAGCTGCTCGCCGCGCGCGGCCTGGTGCCGTTCCTCGACATGGCGTACCAGGGTTTCGG
>JADGRJ010000059.1 GCA_017881025.1 Rhizobacter sp.
CGCACCTCGTTGCTGATCCGGGTGGAGAATTTATTCAGGAGCGGGTAGGGAAGCTCGGCCCAGTCGGCAGTCATGAAGTCGCTGGTCTGCACGGCGCGCAGCACGACGACGTAGTCGTAGGTGCGGCCGTCGCCCATGACGCCGACGCTCTTGACCGGCAGGAAAACGGCGAACGCCTGGCTGGTGAGGTCGTACCAGCTCTTGCCGGCGACCGGATCGATGGTCGCGCGCAGCTCCTCGATGAAGATCGCGTCGGCGCGGCGCAGCAGGTCGGCGAACTCGCGCTTCACCTCGCCGAGGATGCGAACGCCGAGCCCCGGCCCGGGGAACGGATGGCGGTAGACCATCTCGTGCGGCAAGCCGAGCGCGACGCCGAGCTCGCGCACCTCGTCCTTGAAGAGCTCGCGCAGCGGCTCGAGCAGCTTCAGCCCGAGCGTCGCCGGCAGGCCGCCGACGTTGTGATGGCTCTTGATCGAGATCGCCTTCTTGGTCTTGGCGCCGCCCGACTCGATGACGTCGGGGTAGATCGTTCCCTGCGCCAGCCACTTCGCCTGCTTCAGCTTCGCCGCCTCGCGCGTGAAGACGTCGACGAACTCGCTGCCGATGATCTTGCGCTTGGCCTCGGGGTCGGTCACGCCGGCGAGCTGGCCGAGGAAGCGCTCGCCCGCGTCGACGGCGATCACCTTGATGTGCTTTCGCTCGGCGAACATCTCCATGACCAGCCGGCCCTCGTCGAGGCGGAGCAGCCCGTGGTCGACGAAGACGCAGGTCAGGCGATCGCCGATCGCCTTGTGGATCAGCGCTGCGGCGACGCTCGAGTCGACGCCGCCCGAGAGGCCCAGGATGACCTCGTCGTCGCCGACCTGGGCACGGATGCGCGCGACCGCCTCGTCGATGTAGTTGCCCATCACCCAGTCGGGCCGCGCGCCGCAGATCTCGAGGACGAAGCGGTTCAGCAGCTCCCTGCCCTTCACCGTGTGCGTGACCTCGGGATGGAACTGGACGCCGTAGTAGCCGCGCGCCTCGTCGGCCATGGCGGCGATCGGGCAGCTCGGCGTCGACGCCATCAGCGTGAAGCCGGGCGGAAGCGCGGTAACCTTGTCGCCGTGGCTCATCCATACCTTGAGCACGCCGTGGCCTTCGCTCGTCGCGAAGTCCTCGATCGACTCGAGCAGGCGCGTGTGGCCGCGCGCGCGCACTTCGGCGTAGCCGAACTCGCGATGCGCGCTCGCCTCGACCTTGCCGCCGAGCTGCACCGCCATCGTGAACATGCCGTAGCAGATGCCGAGCACCGGAACGCCGAGCTCGAACACCGCCTTCGGCGCGCGCAGCTCGTGCTCCTCGTAGGTCGACGCGTGGCTGCCGGAAAGGATGATCCCCTTCGGCGCGAACTCGCGAACGAACGCGTCGCTGACGTCGTTCGGGTGGATCTCGCAGAACACGTGCGCCTCGCGCACGCGCCGGGCGATCAGCTGCGTGACCTGCGAGCCGAAGTCGAGGATCAGGATCTTGTCGTGCATGTCAGGTGGTCCGCGGGGCGGCGGCGATGCGGGCTCGGCGCGCGGCGCTGAAGTGGAGCCACGCGAGGACGAGTGCGGCGACTTGCACCAGCGCGCAGAAGAAGAACGGCGCGCCGATGCGCCAGTCGCCGCGAGGCAGGTGCGAGACGATGCCGAGCAGCGGCGCGGTCAGGACCGGCGCGACCACCGCCATCAGGCTTTGCAGCGAGCTCACCGCGCCCATCGTGCGCCCCTGCGTCGTCGCGTCGGCGGCGCCGGAGATGATGCTCTGGATCGACGCCGCGACCGTGAAGCCGAGGACGTTGCAGAGGATCACGGCGTAGATCATCCAGCCCTCGGTCGCGGCGCCCCAGGCGACATAGGCGAGTGTCGACGAGACCAGGCCGGCGATCGCCAGCCGCTGCGGCGAGAAGCGCTTGAGCAAGCGGCCGAGAAGCAGGCCCTGCACCACCGCCGACATGCAGCCGATGGCGAACAGCGACCAGCCGTTCTCCTGCGGGCCCCAGCCGAACTTGAAGGTCGTGTAGAGCACCCAGCTGGTGTAGAGGACGAACTGCGACAGCGCCGTGCAGGCGACGACCGCGACCAGGATGCCGACGCCGCCGAGCCGGCCGAGCTCGGTCAGGGCGGCGATCGGATTGAGCGCCGAGCGCCACGAGAACGGCCGGCGCCGATCCGGCGGCAACGATTCGGGCAGCACGAACCAGCCGTAGAGCAGGTTGAGCAGCGCCATCGAGCCGGCGGCGAAGAACGGCAGGCGCAGGTCCATCGCGCCGAGCAGCCCGCCCATCACCGGCCCGAGGATGAAGCCGAGCCCGAACATCGCCCCGAGCAGGCCGAAGCGCTTGGCCCGGTCTTCGGGCGCCGTGATGTCGGCGACGTAGGCGTTGGCGACCGAGGCGTTCGACTGCATCGCGCCGCTGAAGAGGCGCACGACGATGAGCATCCAGAGCGCGGTCGCGATCGCGGTGACGAAGAAGCTGAGCGAGAGCGCGCAGAAGCCGACCAGCAGCACCGGCCGCCGGCCGAAGCGGTCGGAGAGCGCGCCGAGGATCGGCGACGAGAAGAAGTTGGCGAGGCTGAAGGCGAACGTGACGGCGCCGTACCACCACGCCTGCTCGGTCTGCGACGACGTGAAGCTGCCGACCAGCGCCGGCAGCACCGGCACGATCAGGCCGATCGAGACCATGTCGATCAGCACCGTGATCATGATGAACGGCATCGCCGCCTGGCGCCTGCCGGCTTCGCCGGCGGGGGCGGGAGTCGGGGGGGCGCTCGTCATTCGGCGCGGTAGTTCGGCGCTTCCTTCGTGATCTGCACGTCGTGGACGTGGCTCTCGCGGACGCCCGATGAGGTGATTTCGACGAACTCGGCCTTCTCGTGCATCTCGGCGATGCTGGCGCAGCCGCAGTAGTGCATCGACGCGCGCAGCCCGCCGGCCATCTGGAAGATGATGCCGACGACCGAGCCCTTGTACGGCACCTGGCCCTCGATGCCCTCGGGCACCAGCTTGGCGCCGCCGACCGACCCCGCCGCGCTCGCCTCGCCTTCCTGGAAGTAGCGATCCGCCGAGCCCTGCTGCATCGCGCCGATCGAGCCCATGCCGCGGTAGCTCTTGTAGGTGCGGCCCTGAAAGAGGATGACCTCGCCCGGTGCCTCCTCGGTGCCGGCGAAGGCGCCGCCCATCATCACGGCGTCGGCGCCGGCGGCGATCGCCTTGGCGAGGTCGCCCGAGTAGCGCACGCCGCCGTCGGCGATCAGCGGCACGCCGCTGCCGGCGATCGCCTTGGCGACAGCGTCGATCGCCATCACCTGCGGCACGCCGACGCCGGTGACGATTCGCGTCGTGCAGATCGAGCCCGGGCCGATGCCGATCTTGACCGCATCGGCGCCCGCTCCGACCAGGTCGAGCGCGGCCTGGCCGGTGGCGATGTTGCCGCCGATGACGTCGACGTTGGGGAAGTTGCGCTTGACCCAGCGCACGCGCTCGACGACGCCGGCGCTGTGGCCGTGCGCGGTGTCGACGACGAGGACGTCGACGCCGGCGCGAACGAGCAGCTCGGCGCGCTCCTCGGTGCCCTCGCCGACGCCGACCGCGGCGCCGACGCGGAGCTTGCCTTGCGGGTCGCGCGCGGCGTTGGGAAAGCTCGTCTGCTTGGTGATGTCCTTGACCGTCATCAGGCCGCGCAGCTCGAATGCGTCGTTGACGACGAGAACGCGCTCGAGCTTCTCGCGATGCATCAGCGCCTTGCCTTCGGCGAGCGTCGCCCCTTCGCGGACGCTGACGAGGCGCTCGCGCGGCGTCATGATCTCCTTCACCGGCGCGTCGAGGCGGGTCTCGAAGCGCAGGTCGCGGTTGGTGACGATGCCGACGACGAGCTTGCCCTGCAGGACCGGAAAGCCCGAGATGCCGTGCGCCTTGGCGAGCTCCATCACCTCGCGCACCGTCATCTCGGGGGTGACCGTGATCGGATCGCGCAGCACGCCCGATTCGTAGCGCTTGACGCGTGCCACCTCGGCCGCTTGCTGCTTCGGCGTCAGGTTCTTGTGGACGATGCCGATGCCGCCTTCCTGCGCCAGGGCGATCGCCAGGCGCGCTTCGGTGACGGTGTCCATCGCCGCCGAGACGAGCGGCAGGTTGAGGCGGATGTTGCGCGAAAGGGAGGTCGCGAGATCGGTGTCGCGTGGCAGGACACTCGAGAACGCCGGGACGAGCAGCACGTCGTCGAACGTCAGCGCTTTGCCCAGAAGGCGCATGGAAAGCTCCGGTCGCAAAAGGAAATTATACGGATGCAGGTGCAAAGTACCGGTTTGCGCACCGTCGGTTACGCCCCGGGCGTGGTGCGCCGCTACACTGCCCGCCAATTCTTCACGTGGCGCCTCACGACATGGTCCGACCGCTCGTCGCCCTGTTCGCCGTTCTTGCGGCGAGCCTCATCGCCCTTCCCGCCGAGGCGCAGTGGAAGTGGCGCGACAAGGGCGGCCACGTGCAATACAGCGATCTGCCGCCGCCGCCGGGAACGCCCGACGGCGACATCCTCGCCCGGCCGAGCGCGACGATGCGCCGAGCCGCGATGACCAGCGTCACTCCCGCAGCAGCCCCCGGGTCGGCGGCGTTGGCGGCCGCGTCGGCGTCGGCGCCGCGAAGCGCGGATCCCGAGCTCGAAGCCAAGCGCAAGAAGGCCGAGAGCGACGCCGCTGCGAAAGTCAAGGCCGATCAGGAAAAGGTCGCCGCCCTGAAGGCCGACAACTGCAGCCGCGCCCGCGCTCAGCTCACGACGCTCCAGAGCGGCATCCGCCTGGCTCAGACCAACGCCAAGACCGGGGAGCGCGAGTTCCTCGACGACAAGCAGCGCAGCGACGAAACGCGCCGCGTCCAGGACGTGATCGCGAGCGACTGCAAGTAGGCCGGGCTCAGCGGCGCGCCGTGGCGCGCAGGTTCTTCGCGCGCAGACGCCTCGCCTCGTTCGGATCCATCGTCAGCGGCCGGTAGATCTCGACCCGGTCGCCGTCGGCGAGCACCGTCTCGGGCACGCAGGCACGGCCCCAGATGCCGATCAGCGGCTCGCCGAGGGCGAGCTCGGGATGGCGCTCGAAGAGGCCGCTGGCACGGATCGCATCGAGCGCGGTCGCCGGTGCCGGCAGCTCGAGCGTCCTTTCGAACGCGCGGCCCGCGCAAGGGCTGCAGGCGATCGCGACGCGCACGGTCGGCGCCGCCGCGCCGGCGCCCTCACCGCGGCCCATGGACCTGCTCCGCGCGGCGCACGAAGGCGTCGACGAAGGTGTTGGCGATGCGGTCGAACACCGGGCTGATCGCCGCCTCGAGCACCCCATTCGAGAACGCGTAGCGCATCTCGAACTCGATCTTGCAGGCGGCGCTGTCCTGGCGGCCCGGGCCGGAAGGCAGCGGCAGCGCGACGAAGCGCCACAGGCCGTCGAGCAGCGAGAACGGGCCGTCGACCAGGCTGATGTGAACCGACTCGTCGGGCACCAGGACGTTCTTGGTCGTGAACGCGTGGCGGATGCCGGAATAGGCGAGGTGCAGGCGGGCCGTCGACCCCTGCCCGTCTCGGCCGAGCACCTCGACGCGCTCGCACCAGGGCAGGAACGCCGGGTACTTCTCGACGTCGACGACGAGCTCGTAGATCTCGTCCGGCGTGTACCAGAGGAGCACCGACTTCTTGACGTGCTTCATACAATCCGCAAATTGTAGGAGTCGCCCGCGCGACGCCTGCTTGCCCTCCTGAACCAAACGATGTCGATCGCCGAGAACCGCCGCGCCCGTTTCGAATACCACATCGAGGAGCGGCACGAGGCCGGTATGGTGCTGTCGGGCTGGGAGATCAAGGCGATCCGCGCCGGCCAGGTCCAGCTGACCGACGGCTACGTCGTGATCCGCGAGGGCGAGCTGTGGCTGATCGGCTGCCGCATCAACCCGCTCGGCAGCGCCTCGACGCACGTCCAGCCCGAGGCCGACCGGACCAAGAAGCTCCTGATGCACAAGGAAGAGATCCGGCGCCTGATCGGCAAGGTCGAGCAGAAGGGCTTCACCCTCGTCCCCCTCGACCTCCATTACAAGGGCGGCCGGGTCAAGGCCGAGATCGCGCTCGCCAAGGGCAAGGCCGAGCACGACAAGCGCAACACCGAGAAGAAGCGCGACTGGGAGCGCGAGCACGGCCGACTGATGCGACACAAGGTCTCGGCGCCGGCGAAGCACTGATCAGGGAGATTCGCATGTCCATCCAGAGCGAGACGGCAGCCGCGGCCGCGCCCGCGCGCCTGCGCGAGATCGACGAACTGCCGGCGCCGCCCGGCCTGCCGTTCGTCGGCAACCTGCTCCAGGTCGACCGCGCACGCATCCATCAGCAGGTCGAGCGCTGGGTGCACGAGTACGGTCCGTACTTCCGCTTCCAGCTCGGCAGCCGACGCATCCTGGCGATCGCCGACCACGCGACGATGGGCGCGCTGCTGCGCGATCGGCCCGACGGTTTTCGTCGCACCAAGCGGCTGGCCGAGATTTCCGCCGAGATCGGCTCGGCGGTCGGCGTCTTCGGCGCCGAAGGCGAGGCCTGGAAGCGGCAGCGCCGGATGGTGATGGCGGGCTTCGACCCGCGCCATCTGCGCGCCTACTTCCCTTCGCTGGTCGCCGTCAGCGAGCGTCTCGGCGGACGCTGGGGCCGCGCCGCCGACGCCGGCGCGGCGATCGACCTGCAGGCCGACCTGATGCGCTACACCGTCGACACCGTCGCCGGACTCGCCTTCGGCGCCGAGGTCAACACCCTCGAGTCCGACGCCGACGTCATCCAGCAGCATCTCGACAAGATCTTCCCGGCGCTGTTTCGCCGCATGTTCGCCGCGCTGCCGACGTGGCGCTGGTGGAAGTCGCCCGCCGACCGCGAGCTCGACCGCAGCGTCGCCGCGGTGGGCGCGGCGATCCAGGGTTTCGTCGCCGCGGCACGGGCCCGACTCGAGGACCCGGCGCGGCGCGCCGCGCCGAAGAACCTGCTCGAGGCGATGATCGTCGCCGCCGACGATCCGCAATCAGGGATCACGCCGAGCGAGGTCCACGGCAACGTCCTGACGATGCTGCTCGCCGGCGAGGACACGACCGCCAACTCGCTCGCCTGGGCGATCTGGCTGCTGTTCAGCCATCCAGAGTGCCTGGCGCGGGCGCGGGCCGAGATCGACGAGCGCGCCGGCGACCCGGCGGCATGGACGATCGACGACTTCGCCAAGCTCGACTACGTCGAGGCGTGCGCGAACGAGACGCTGCGCCTGCGCCCGGTCGTCCCTTTCCTCATGCTGCAGGCGCTGCGCGAGACGAGCGTGGCGGGAATCCGCATCCCGGTCGACACGCTGATCTGGGGCGCGCTGCGCAGCGACAGCCTGCGCGAGGAATTCTTCGAGGAAGCGACGCTCTTTCGTCCGGAGCGCTGGCTCGGCGCCGATGTCGCGCACGGCGCGACGTCGGCGAACCGGGTCGCGATGCCGTTCGGCGCCGGGCCGCGCGTCTGCCCGGGACGCCATCTCGCCATGCTCGAGATCAAGATGGCGCTGGCGGTCCTGCTCGGCCGCTTCGAGATCGTGGACGTCGCCGCGCGCAGCGGCGGCGAGCCCCTGGAAGAGCTTTCGTTCACGATGTCGCCGGAGCCGCTGACGCTGCGCCTGCGCCGCCGTCGCTGACGACGGCGCGAACTCGCGAGACCGCTCTCGACGCTCAGTCGCCGGCGAGCGCCGGCAACGCCTGCAGGCAATCGTCGATCAGGTCCTCGACCGCTTCGAGGCCGATCGAGAAGCGGACCAGCGTGCCGGTCCAGCGCGGCTGCGCGCGCATCTGCGCCAAGTCGTAGGGGACGACGAGGCTGACCGGACCGGCCCACGAGTAGCCGATGCGAAAGAGCTTCAGCGCATCGACGAACGCGTCGACGCGCGTGCGCGCATGGCGCTCATCGAAGACGATCGAGAACAGCCCGGCGGCGTCGCTGCACAGGCGCGTCCAGTGCTCGTGCCCCGGCGACCCTTCGAGCGCCGGATGGAGCACCTGGGCGACCTCGGGCCGGCTCGCCCACCAGTGCGCGAGCTCGACGCCAGCGCGCGCCTGCGCCTCGTAGCGAAGCGGCAGCGACGGCAGCGAGCGAAGGACGAGCTCGACGTCGTTGGCGCCGACGCCGAAGCCGATCCGCATGTTCGTGCCCTTGAGGCGCTGGTGCAGCGCCGCGTCGCGCGTCGTCACCGAGCCCATCAGCAGGTCGGCGCCGCCCGAGGGGTACTTGGTCAGCGCCTGCACGGAGATGTCGACCGCGACCGGCGCGCTGCCTTCGTCGCCGCCACCGATGGCGAAGGGATCGAACGCGAGCCCGGCGCCCCAGGTGTTGTCGAGCGCGATCGTCACGCCGCGCTCGCGCGCGATGCCGACGAGGGCGACGAGATCCGGGAACTCCATCGTCACCGAGCCGGGCGCTTCGAGCCAGACCAGGCGCGTCCGCGCGCCGATCGCGGCGCGAAGCGACGCCGGATCCATCGGGTCGTAGAAGCGATGCGCGATGTCCCAGCGGGCGAGCTCGTGGCGCGCGAAGTCCTTGCTCGGCCCGTAGGCGTTGTCCGGGATCAGCAGCTCGTCACCGCTCTTCAGGAGCGCCATCCCGACCAGCGTGATCGCCGCCAGGCCGCTCGGCACGAGCACGGTCTGCACGCCGCCTTCGAGGGTCGCGATCCGTTCCTCGAGCGTGAACGTCGTCGGCGTGCCGAGCAGGCCATAGGTGTAGCCGGTCTTTTCCTTCCAGTTGCGCGCGCGCAGCGCGGCGGTGTCGGCGAAGACGACGGTCGACGCCTTGTGCACCGGCGGCGGCACCGCCATGAACCCGGCCGGCGGCTCGTAGCGGTGCGCGATCAGCGAAGTGCTGCGGCGTGGATCCTTCTTCTTCATGGCAACTTCGACGAGCGGATCAGATCGGCATCGCGATCAGGTCGTGGCCGTCGGCGGCGACGATTCGTGCGCGCGTGAAGTCGCCCGCCTTCAGCGTCTTCGACGCCTTGTCGGGCGGCAGCAGGCGGACGCGGCCGTCGATCTCGGGCGCGTCGGCGTAGCTGCGGCCCCAGCCGCCTTTCCTGCCGAGCGCGGGCGCGGAGTCGACGAGCACCTGCATGGTCGCGCCCACCCGCTCCCGCAGCTTGGCGATCGCGACGTCCTCGGCGACGCGCATGAAGCGCGCGCGCCGCTCTTCGCGGACCTCCTGCGGCACCATGACGGGCAGCTCGTTAGCGCTCGCGCCGGCCACCGCCGAGTAGGCGAAGCAGCCGGCGCGATCGATGCGCGCCTCGCGCATGAAGTCGAGCAGGTGCTCGAACTCGGCGTCGGTCTCGCCCGGAAAGCCGGCGATGAAGGTGCTGCGCACGACCAGCTGCGGGCAGATCTCGCGCCAGCGCGCCAGCCGCTCGAGGTTCTTCTCGCCGCTCGCCGGCCGCTTCATCCGGCGCAGAACGTCGGGGTGCGAATGCTGGAACGGCACGTCGAGGTAGGGCAGGATGGCGCCCGTCGCCATCAGCGGCAGCACGGCGTCGACGTGCGGGTACGGGTAGACGTAGTGCAGCCGCACCCAGGCGCCGTGCCGCGCCGCGATCTCGGCGAGCTGCTCGCAGAGGGTGAGCAACTGCGTCTTCACCGGCCGGCCGTCCCAGAAGCCGGTGCGATAGCGGACGTCGACGCCGTAGGCGCTCGTGTCCTGGCTGATGACCAGGAGCTCCTTGACCCCCGACTCGAACAGCGCCGACGCCTCGGCGAGCACGTCGCCGATCGGCCGCGAGACGAGGTCGCCGCGCAGGCTCGGGATGATGCAGAAGGTGCAGCGGTGGTTGCAGCCTTCGCTGATCTTCAGGTAGGCGTAGTGCTTGGGCGTCAGCTTGATGCCGATCGCGGGCGGCGCGGGCACGAGGTCGACGAAGGGATCGTGCGGCTTCGGCACGTGCGCGTGCACCGCGTCCATCACCTCCTCGGTCGCGTGCGGGCCGGTGACGGCGAGCACGCTCGGATGCATCTGGCGGACGAGGTTGCCGCCGCCCTCGCCCGCCTTCGCGCCGAGACAGCCGGTGACGACGACCTTGCCGTTGGCGGCGAGCGCCTCGCCGATCGTGTCGAGGCTTTCGCGCACGGCGTCGTCGATGAAGCCGCAGGTGTTGACGATCACCAGATCGGCGCCGGCGAAGGTCTTCGAGGTGGCGTAGCCCTCGGCGCTGAGGCGGGTGAGGATCAGCTCGGAATCGGTGAGCGCCTTCGGGCAACCGAGCGAGACGAAGCCGATCTTCGGCGCGGCGCTGGCGGTGCGGGGCGGTTCCAGCGCGGCATCGGTCATCGGCGCATTTTCGCCGATCGCCTAACGCTTCTTCGGCGCCGCCTTCGAAGGCCCCGCGGCGGCGACGGGCTCGACGGCGAGGATCTCGCAGCGATAGGTCGACATCCACGGCATCACCGGGGAGCCCGAGACGACGTCATTCTTGACGACGCGGAAGCGAAAGCGCTGCGGCCTGGCCTGCGTCGCCGCGTTCTTCAACTGGGGAAACTGGTCGATGTTGGTCCAGGCTATCGTCCAGGCGACATTCTTGGCGACCCGCACCTCCTTGACCGGACGCCAGATGCGCAGCGCCCTCGCGTCGTAGGCCATCTCGGCGAGGTACGTCGTTCCGGCCTCCAGCGTGCCGGTGAACTCGACCGGAGCCGACGCGACGGCGGCCGCGGACGCGGCACCCGACGCCGGCGGCGTGGCGGCGCTGCCGCGCGACGGTGCCGAGGCGCTGCGCGTCGGCGTCGCCGCCGCGCCCGTGAGCGACATCGCGACGAGGAACGCGCCGAGCGCGAGGCGGGCCGGGCCGCTCATCGCTTGGTCGGCGCGGTGCGCCCGACCGTGCCCGGAAAGATCGTTTCGGCCTGCTTGTTCAGCTGTTCCTGCATCTGCATGAAGACGTTGCGCGATTGCTCGAGATAGTTGCCCATGAGGTTCTGCACCATCGGTGCCTGGCCGCTCAGGAACTTCGTCCACAGCTCGGGGCTTTGCAGCTTCGGGTCGTACAGGCCCTTCGACTGCTCCGCCAGGCGCGCCTGCACGTCGGTGAACGTCTGCAGGTTCTGCTCCAGGTACGAGCCCATCATGCCCTGCATCGCGTGACCGTAGAAGCGGATGATCTGCGCCAGCGAGGATGTCGAGAACATCGGCACACCACCGGTCTCTTCCTCGAGGATGATCTGCAACAGGATGCTTCGCGTCAGGTCTTCGCCGGTCTTCGCGTCGCGCACCTCGAAGGCGGTGCCGTCGAGGACCATCGCCTTCACGTCGGTGAGCGTGATGTAGCTCGAGATCTCGGTGTCGTAGAGACGACGGTTCGGATACTTCTTGAGGATGCGCGGTCCGGCTCCTGCCGCCGCGGCTTGCTGTGCCTTGTCGGTGCGACGACTCTGGGCCATGCCATCTCCGGCGTGTCAAGGCGACGATTCTAGGAGTCGCCCCCGCGGCGCCCCGAAGGGGTTTACCCCTCGGCGGACGAGCCCTCACGTCGGCGTCGGGAGCTTGGCGACGAGCGTCAGGATGTCGTAGCTGGCGACGATCTCGCCGGCCTGATTGGTCACTTCGACGTCCCAAGCGACGACGCCCTGGCCGCGGCCCTGCGCGTCCTTCTTGTTGCGGTCGATCTTGCGCTTGCACGTGAGGCGGGCGCGGATCGTGTCGCCGATCGCGACCGGCTTGACGAAGCGCAGCGTGTCGAGCCCGTAGTTGGCGAGCACCGGGCCGGGCGCCGGCGAGACGAACAGCCCCGCCGCCGCCGAGAGGACGAAGTAACCGTGGGCGATGCGCTGGCCGAATGCCGACTCCTTGGCCGCGATCTCGTCGAAGTGCATGTAGAAGAAGTCGCCCGAGATGCCGCCGAAGGCGACGATGTCGGCTTCGCTCACCGTGCGACGATGGGTGAGCAGCGAGTCGCCGACGGCGAGCTCCTCAAAGTGCTTGCGAAACGGATGGATGTCGCCCTCGTTCAGCGTCGCACCGCGAACGTACTCGCCCGTCACCGCCGTCAGCATCGTCGGCGAGCCCTGCACCGCGGCGCGCTGCAGGAAGTGCTTGACGGCGCGGATGCCGCCGAGCTCCTCGCCGCCGCCGGCGCGGCCCGGGCCACCGTGCTTGAGCATCGGCAGCGGCGAGCCGTGGCCGGTCGATTCGGCCGCGGCGACGCGGTCGAGAACAAGGAGGCGGCCATGCCACGCGGCCATCTGCGGGATCGCCTTCGCGGCCACCTTCGGATCTTGCGTGACGAGCGTCGCGACCAGGCTGCCGCGGCCGCGTGCCGCGAGCGCGAGCGCTTCGTCGAAGTCCTCGTACGGCATCAGCGTTGACACCGGCCCGAACGCCTCGACGTCGTGGACCGCGTCGTTCTTCGTGCCATCGCGACAGAGCACCAGCGTCGGCGCGAAGAACGCGCCGCCGGCGACGCCCTCGCCTTTCGGCGCGAAGCCGTCGCCGGCGCCGAAGACGATCTCGTTGCCCTTCGCGAGCAGGGCGAGCCGGGCGCCGACGTCGGCCTGCTGCGCCTTCGACGCGAGCGCGCCCATCTTCACGCCTTCGACGGCCGGATCGCCGACGCTCACCTTGGCGAGGCGGTCGCGCAGGCGCGCCGCCATCGCGTCGAGGTGCTTGCGCGGCACGATCGCGCGCCGGATCGCGGTGCACTTCTGCCCCGCCTTGACGGTCATCTCGCGCGCGACCTCCTTGGCGAACAGGTCGAACTCCTCGTCGTCGGGTGTCACGTCGGGGCCGAGGATCGCGGCGTTGAGCGAATCGGCCTCGGCGTTGAAAGGAATCGAGCGCGCCAGCAGGTTCTCGTTGCGGCGCAACTTCAACGCCGTGTCGGCGGATCCGGTGAAGGTGACGACGTCGCTGCTCTCGAGGCGATCGAGCAGGTCGCCGGTCGGGCCGATGACAAGCTGCAGGCTGCCCGCCGGCAACAGGCCCGAGCCCATCATCATCCGCACCAGCGCTTCGGTGAGGTAGCTCGTCGCCGTCGCCGGCTTGGCGATGCACGGCATGCCGGCGAGAAAGGTCGGCGCGAACTTCTCGAGCAGCCCCCAGACCGGGAAATTGAAGGCGTTGATGTGGACGGCGACGCCGCCGCGCGGCACCAGGATGTGGGTCGCCGCGAATTGGCCCTTCTTGCCGAGCACGACCGGCGGCCCCTCGTGCAGCACATTGCCCGACGGCAGCTCGTTGCCGCCCATCGACGCGTACGCGTACAGGGTGCCGGTGCCGCCCTCGATGTCGACCCAGCCGTCGCTGCGCGTCGCGCCGGTGTGGCGCGAGATCGCGTAGAGCTCTTCCTTGCGTTCGTTGACGTAAGCCGCGAGTGCCTTCAGCCGCGCCGCGCGCTGCTGGAAGTCGAGCGCGAGCAGCGACTTGCCGCCGCTCCGGCGCGCGAACGCCAGCGCCTCCGCGAAGTCGATCTCGTCGGCGTGGGCGTGGTGGATCGTCGCGCCGTCGATGGCGCTCGCGAGGGCAGCGCCCTCGCGGCTGCCGATCCAGCGGTCGGCGATCAGGCTTTGCAGGACGGACATGGTCGGCTCAAGGCTCGTAGTGCCAGGCACCGTTCTCGATCTTGACCATGACGCGGGCGCGCTGATCGAGGCCGAGGTGGTCGGTCGGCGACATGTTGAAGATGCCGTGCGCGCCCTGGACTTCACGCGTGGTTTCCAGGGCGTCGCGCAGGGCGGCGCGGAACTCGGCGGTGCCGGGCTGGGCCTTCTTCAGCGCCTGCGCGGCGGCGATCGACATCAGCCGCCCGGCATCCCAAGCGTGCGCGCCGAAAGTCGACACCGACCCCTTGCCGTAGGCCGACTCGTACTTGCTGACGTACTCGAGCGCGCTCATGCGGACCGGATTGCCGGGCGGCAGCTGCGAGGCGACGAGCACCGGGCCGGACGGCAGATACGTGCCGTCGACGTCCTTGCCGCCGACGCGCAGGAAGTCGTTGTTGGCGACGCCGTGCGTCTGGTAGTACCTGCCGGCGTAGCCGCGCTCCTTGAGCGTACGCTGCGGCAGCACGGCCGGCGTTCCCGAGGCGGCGACCAGGATCGCGTCGGGCTTGGCGGCGACGAGCTTGAGGACCTGCCCCGTCACCGAGGTGTCGGTTCGCGCATAGCGCTCGCTGGCGACGATCGTCAGGCCCTTGACCGGCGCGATCTTCGAGAACTCGCGAAACCAGCCTTCGCCGTAGGCGTCGGAAAAGCCGATGAAGCCGACCGTCTTGACTCCGGCCGCGGCCATGTGCGTCGCGATCGCGAGCGACATCATGATGTCGTTCTGCGGCGTCTTGAAGATCCAGCGTCGCTTGGCGTCGACCGGCTCGACGATCGTCGCCGACGCGGCCATCGAGATCATCGGCGTCTGCGACTCGGCGGCGACGTCGATCATCGCCAGCGAGTTGGGCGTCGTCGTCGAGCCGAGCAGGACGTCGACCTTGCTCTCGGTGACGAGTTTTCTCGCGTTGGCGACCGCCGTCGTCGTGTCGGAGGCGTCGTCGAGGACGATGTAGTTGACCTTCTGGCCGCCGATCGTCTGCGGCATCAGCGCGACCGTGTTCTTCTCCGGGATGCCGAGCGATGCGGCCGGCCCGGTGGCCGAGACGGTCACGCCGACGTTGATGTCGGCGTGCGCGACGTTGCCGAGCGTGGCCGCCGCCGCGAGGCCGGCGGCGAGGAAGGCGTTTCTTGCGAGGGACATCTAGAGTCTCCGTTGTTGAGAGGGGGAATTCTTGGCGCTGGCGCGCGCACCGCGCCGACGCCGCCGAAGAACAGATCGGCGACGACCGGCGCGAGGTCGGCATGGCTCAGCTCGCCCGTCGGCTGCAGCCAGGTGAACATCCAGTTCATCATGCCGAAGAGCAGCATCGCAAGCGGCTTTTGCAGGCTCGCAGCGGCGAGCTCGGGGCGGATCGCGACGATCGCCTCGGCGAACGCGGCGACGACGCGGCGCTGGCCGCCGAGGACGCGCTTCTTTTCGGCCGGGGCGAGGAAGCGGACGTCCTCGGTCAAGACGCGATGCTCGGCCTGCGAGCCGGCGTAGGCGGCGAGGAAGGCGTCGATGAGGCGACGCAGGCGCTGCTCGGGCGCCGGCAGCGCCGCATCGACCTCGGCGATCAGCGCCAGCAGGCGCGCGATGTGCGCCTCGGCGATCTCGGCGAGCAGCTGGTGCTTGTCGCGAACGTAGTGGTAGAGCGCAGGCTTGGAGACGCCGCACGCCTCGGCGACCTCGTTCATCGACGTCGCGGTGTAGCCGTTCTTCGCGAACAGCTCGCCGGCGCGGGCGAGGATCGTCTCGCGCTGCAGCTGGTAGCCGGGGGAACGTCCGCGTGGCACCGGCGGCCCTAACGCTCGTCGAACGAGAGAACGACGCGCTCGGTGAGCGGGTGCGACTGGCAGGTCAGCACGAAGCCGGCGGCGACCTCGTGCTTCTCGAGCGCGAAGTTGCGCTCCATCCGCACCTCGCCTTCGAGCAGCTTGGCGCGGCAGGTGCAGCAGACGCCCGACTTGCACGAGAACGGCACCTCGAGCCCGGCCGCAGCGGCGGCGTCGAGGATGTTGCCCTGCTCGGCGTGGAAGTCGATCTCGCGGCTGAGTCCGTCGCGGATGATCGTGATGCGCGCGTCGGCGGCGTCGCCTTCGCGCGGCGCCTGCACGGCGGCGCGCCCGGGGCCGGCTTCGTCGGGGATGCCGAAGCGCTCGATGTGGATCCGCTCGGGCGCGACGCCGGCGCCGAGCAGCGCCGCCTCGGCCTCGTCGTTGACCCCGTGCGGGCCGCAGACGAAGGCGTGATCGATGTCGCCGGCATCGACGAGCGTGCCGAGGAACTCGCCGATCTTGTCGCGGCCGAGCCGGCCGTTGTAGAGCGGCAGGTCGGTCGCTTCCTGCGAGAACACCATGTGCAGCGTCAGGCGCGACAGGTAGCGGTTCTTCAGGTCCTCGAGCTCTTCGGTGAACATCGTCGAGCGCTGCCGGCGGTTGCCGTAGATCAGCGTGAAGCTCGACTTCGGCTCGGCCGCGAGCACCGCTTTCATGATCGAAAGGATGGGCGTGATGCCGCTGCCGCCGGCGATGCCGAGGTAGTGGCGCGAGGCGTTGGCGTCGAGCGGAACGAAGAAGCGGCCTTCCGGCGTCATCACCTGCAGCGTGTCGCCGGCCTTGAGCGATTCGCTGAGCCAGGTCGAGAACACGCCGCCCGGCACCTTGCGGATGCCGACGCGCAGCTCGCCGTCGGCCGGGCCGGCGCAGATCGAGTACGAACGGCGCTGCTCGCTGCCGGCGATCGTCTCCTTCAGCGTCAGGTGCTGGCCCTGGGTGAAGCGGAACTGCTCGGCGAGCTCGGCCGGAACGTCGAACGAGACGACGATGGCCTCGTCGGTCTCGGGGCGGACGCTCTTGACGCGCAGTGGGTGGAAATGAAGGGCCACGAGCCGCGCCTAGATCGCCTTGAACTGCTCGAACGGCTCGCCGCAGGCGCGGCAGCGCCAGAGCGCCTTGCACGCGGTCGAGCCGAACGCGGCGAGGCGCTCGGTGTCGAGGCTCTCGCAGCGCGGGCACGCGAGCGGCGCGACCGCGCGCGGGAAAAAGCGCAACGGCGCTCCCTGCGCGAGGTCGACCGGCCCGGGTGGCGCGATGCCGTAGCCGCGCAGCCTGGCGAGGCCGTCGGCGCTGATCCAGTCGCTCGTCCACGCCGGCGCGCGCTGCATGCGGATCCGCGTCGGGCCGAGGCCGGCGTCGTCGAGCGCGGCGACGATGCTCGCCTCGATCACCTCCGTCGCCGGGCAACCGGAATACGTCGGCGTGACGACGACGACGAGCGCTTCGCCTTCCTCGATCACGTCGCGGACGATGCCGAGATCGACGACCGAGACGACCGGCACCTCGGGATCGAGGACCGTCGCGAGCACCGCCCACGCGTGCTCGCGCCGCGAGCTGCCGGCGGCGCGCAGCGGAGGCGCCGGACGCGCCGTGCCGAACGCGGCGTCGATCATCACCACACGCCGCCCGGAAAGGTGCGCTGCAGATGCTGCATCTCGGCCAGCACGTAGCCGAGGTGCTCGCTGTGGCGACCGGTCTTGCCGGTGCTGCGGAACGCGCGCTCTGCGGGAAGCGCGACGCCCGCCGGCGCGAGGACTGCCGCGAACTCGGCGCGCCAGTCGTCGCGCAGGTCGGCCCAGCGCGGGCCGAGACGCGCCGCCTCGGCTTCGTCGTCGACCGCGTCGGCTTCGAAGATCTCGGCGATGTAGGGCCAGAGCAGATCGAGCGCCGCCTTCAGGCGCGCCGCCGATTCCTCGGTGCCGTCGCCAAGGCGGACGACCCAGCCAGCGGCGTGCTCCTGGTGGTAGCGCGCCTCCTTGACGGCCTTGCCGGCGATCGCCGCGAGCTCGCTGTCGCTCGATCCTTCGAGCTTTTGCCAGAGCAACTTCAGGAAGATCGCGACGGCGCAATTTCTCAGCATCGTCACCGCGAAGTCGCCGCGCGGCAGCTCGACCAGCGTGCAGTTGCGGAAGTCGCGCTCGTCGCGCAGGAAGGCGAGCTGGTCCTCGTCGTGGCGCGCGCCGCCGAGCTCGCCCTCGAGCTCGCCGGCGCGCGTGAGCACCGCGCGCGCCTGGCCGACGAGGTCGAGCGCCATGTTGGTGAGGGCGATGTCTTCCTCGACGATCGGCGCGTGGCCGCACCACTCGGCCAGGCGCTGCGCCAGGATCAGGCAGGTATCGCCGATGCGCAGCAGGTACTGCACCGAAGGATGCGACGAGACGGTGATCGATTGCATTCCCGTCCTCACATGTGGTCGAGCGACTTGGGCAGCTCGTAGAACGTCGGGTGGCGGTAGACCTTGTCTTCCATCGGGTCGAAGTACGACGACTTCTCGCCCGGGTCGCTCGCCGTGATCTGGTCGGAGCGGATGACCCAGATGCTGGTGCCCTCCTGGCGCCGCGTGTAGACGTCGCGCGCGAGCTGGATCGCCATCTGCGGGTCGGCCGCGTGCAGGCTGCCGCAGTGCTTGTGGTCGAGGCCGGCCTTGCTGCGGACGAAGACTTCCCAGAGCGGCCACTCGGCCTTCTTCGCGCGGTGATCGATCGGCTCGGCCGGCGGGCCGGGCAACGCGTCCGGCGGGAT
>JADGRJ010000263.1 GCA_017881025.1 Rhizobacter sp.
GACCTCAGCCGCGCGCGGCCGAGGGACCGCCTCCAGCACATACTCGCGATTCTCGTCACTCCTCAGTTCGCGTGCGCGGGCGACGATGCAATCGAGTTCGGCTGGCTCCAGTGCCTCGGAGTCTGCCTGCCCGATCGCAAGCAGTGCGCGCGCCTCCACCGACCAGAAGTACTCGTCTTGACCGAACGCGCCGCGTGCGGCCTCAAGAGCGGAGTCCAGCAGCTCAGGCGGAAGTAGCGGCGCCAACCGACTGAGCGCCTCGAGCTTGGCGTTGTCCTGCGTTCGCCGGAGCGCCTCAATCGCAATAGCTAACAATGCGTTGCGGCTTTTGCCTTCCGGGACGCAAGGCAGAAGGGTAGCAGCGACATCAACGGCGAAATGCCCCGCTTCAGGGTCGATCGACTCTGCATCGCTGAGCGCAGCTTCCAGCACAGCCGCCCGATCCTCTGCGGGCAGCACTGGAAGCAGCGCCGCCGAGAGCTTAATCCGCCTGGTGTCCCACTCGACTGCGGGAACCGCCGCGACCAGGGCACGGAGTTGCCGTGGTGACAGATACCGGCCAGCCTTCGCAAGTAGCTCCAGACGCTGATCCTCGGCGAGGTCGGCCTCGTCCTCGACCCTAGCGATGACCTCGACGCGAGCAGCCGAGGGTAGGCGATCGAGGAGAGCCATCAAAGCCGCTGACCGCTGGTAGGGGTGGGAAATCACGCGCGCCACGGCGATGATGTCATCCAATAGGTCGTCCGGCGCATTGGTGACTAGCAGCTGGTAGGTCGATACGTTGTTTGCGGCACCGGGGTCGAAAGCGCCAATGGCCTCGTGCAGCAACACATGCGTCTCCTGCTCGTCTGCTGTGCGTGCAAGCGCCGCTAGTGCGCTGCAGCGGCCATTGGTATCGGTGATCTCACGCGCTCTTGCGACTGCCGCCGGAATCAGGTCGGGTGGCAGCTTTTCGGCTAGAAGGACGAGCACGCTAGCGCGCTCGTTGGCCAGATGCCAGGGATCACTGGCGTCCGGTGCAAGTTCTGCCACGCTTCCCAAGCTCTCCTCAAGTACGCTTCGCCGTTCGGCGGCCGCGACCATATCGCTGAGGATCACCAGCGCCCGGCCCCGTGCCCAAGCGTCCGGCTGCCGTCGGGCATTCGTGAGCGCAAGCTCAGCTGACCACCGTCCGTGTCGTACCAACTCAACCAGGATTTCGCCGGGCAGGTTCACGGCCATGGTTGTTAACGCCGCACTAATCAGGGCATAGCGGATCTCAAGCCCGACTTCGACGGCGGAGTGTCCAGCCGCGACAGTGGCGATGACCTTCCTCGCGGCTGCTCGTGCGGCAAGCTCGATGTCATCCGCGTAACCTTTGCCGTCGCCGATTGCCTCCTTGGCCGCAAACCAAGCATTCTTTGTCCCGGGGTCCGCGGTGACAGCTAACGCCAGCAGTGCATGTAGACCGTCATCGAGATTGCCAGCAGCGAGGTGCGATGGTAGATGCCGGAGCTCATAGTCATCGAGCGCGGCAAGGACAACCGGCATCCCGTTCATAAATTAGTTCGACCGCGCGGCGGAATCTTCGACGCTCCCACCCTGCTCATGCGCGTACGGACCGCCATGAGGTCGATGTCCCTCGCGGAATAAGTCTTGGAAGCGTCGTGGCCGATGCGGTACAGCTCCTCTCCGTCAGAGTCCTTACCGACCTCAAATCACAATAGCGCGCGTTTGACAAATTACTCATCAGAAATTACGCAAATAGGATCGTTGGCGGCCAGTCCGGCGAGCGAAGAGGCCAGAGCGATCGCCTCCGAAAACTGAGCTGAGATGGAACGCGTCACCGGTGGACCAACGTGCTGCGCATCGAGGTCGAACTATGTTGGCCATGATGGGGCATGCGCTTCCGCCACCTGGCAAGTGCGCACGAGCTGGCGTTCAAGTTTCGGACTGGTGACCGCGAGTGGCGGCTGCTAGCCGAACACGTCTACTAGTGGAATCCGGGGATCTTGGCCAGCGCCGTCTGGGCGATCTGATCGTGATAAAAGCGCAGGTTCTCCTCGTGATCAAGGAACTCAGCGAAGCTGCGGTGGTAGATCCGGTAGTGGTTGGCGTCATCGTTGAGGAACTCGCGCCAGTCACGTATCACGTCCATAACGTCGCTGGGCTCCAGCCGCGTCCATTGCACGAGCTGTGCCACCCTGACTGGTTCGCGGCTGATCGCGAGGAAGCACAGCACTGGGCGTTGGCAGGTCACGAAGCGGTCCGGATCGGCAGCCTTCATGTCGCGCCAGTGGCGCTGGTAGTAGCTCTTGAGTCCCCGAGGAAGCGAACCAATCCCACCGACTGTGTCCCGCGTCAGCCGACCACGAGCAATGTCGGGCAGCACGTGGACTAGGTACATGAAGTTCCCCTCGGACAGGCCGGCGATGCTCTCGACGAACTCCTCCCTGCTGACGCCCCATTCCGCTAGGCGGGGAGTCATCGCGGCGGCTAGTTGGTCGACGAACGCCTCGATGTAGTGTGCGACATCTTGGCGATTGCCTGGGTCGTCCTCACGGATCCAGATGGGCGCCTCGTTGTCGACGTCGAGCCGGTAATCGGCCTCTTCGCGCGTTGTGAGTACGAAGAAGACGCCCGGCGGGAGTGCGCGCGGAAGAAAAAGCCGATTGGCGGGCGCCGGCAGATTGGTGTCCTCGACCTCGTCCATCGCGTCGACCACCACGACAACCGGGCGATCACTACGGTCGGCAGCTTCCGCGAGCAACTGGGACAGGAACCCGCTGTCCTCGGACGCCTGAGGCGGAAGTGTTACGTGGTCGAGTTCAAATCGGACGATTAGCTGGGCGCATACGTTCTCGAGGAACTGCCGTGCGGAGTGGATGTTCTCAGGTGCGATGTTGAAGTGGTGCACGTAGCCATGGCGCTGCACGAGCGTCGCAGCGATCGCCGTTTTGCCAATTCCGGGCTCGCCGCGGACGACTATGTAGCCCGACTCGAATTCCGCACCCCCTAGGAGCTCGGCGATGCGAACAAAAACGAACTCCCTTCCGACGAAGGCTTTCGTGCGCTCATCCACCAGCGATCGGAACTGAGGCGCGCGAATGAACGACGCCAGGGCCGGTGGACTGTTCATAAAGACCTGGAATACGGTCGCGTAGTCCCCGACAACCGCACCCTTGCCGCCAGATATCTCGACGTCGTAGCGACGTTCGTCCTCGGTCATCAGTCGTCGAAGTTCATCGTCACCGACGCGTTATCACCAACGACTACCCCCTTCCCCCCTGTGACCTTCACTTTGTACTTTCCCGCCTTCGCCCCCTGCGGGTCCACACGTTCGAGCAGTTCGCGCGCCTGGCGGACTAGTTCCATATCCCTGTCCGCGCCGGCCGCCTCGAGACGTTGCCTGACCATGGTCGAGTCAGCGCTGGGCTCGCGCTCGACGTGCTCCAGCGCGACCCCTGCGGCAGGATCGCCCCCGAACCGGCTCCGTACCAGAGTTTTGAGCTTCGAGTAGCTGCTCTTGATCGCATCACTCGCCGTGTCCTTGAGCGCTGCGCTTGCACCAGCAGCCAACGCGGCGAGAATGAGTGAGATGGGATCCATACACCCTTGTAGACGGATTACTCACCAGACGTCAAGCGTCAGGACCAAATCTAATCCGTCGGAAACGATGGAGGGGGGACGAGTTCACCCAGCGGCTACTGGGTGTCACCATCTCGATTCTGGCCAGCTCAGGATGGACGGCTTGGCTTCGGCAGCGACCTTCCGGCGAAGTGTTGCCAAAGTGGCTATACCGCAACGTATCTCTCATGCGACCTGCGCGACTGAGTGCCGAGCGGCACACCTGCGCTTTGGCGGCGGGATCGCTTTTTGAACCCTGCGCCGCACAGGCGCCGCGCTAACCGAACACGAACGCCTTGAACGCCGAGAACAGCTGTCCTGCGGTTGGCCGCGACCAATGCCGGCGAGGTGGAAGGAAATCGGGGAAGCCAATGCCACGGAGCGTGCGTCGGGCCTATGGAATGACGACCGCAGGGAACCCGGTCAGCAACCTAAACGCGTTCGAGCTGCGGCACCTGACGAACCATCTCGAGGCGGCTGGTCGCATCCAGGACCTGCATCGCCTGTTGAGACTCGACTTCGCGCTGGGAGCGCCACCGAACGGCTGCTGGTCACGACTGCTACGGCGTGACCCGGCACCACAGCAGCGTGTTAACGCCTGGTATGACGCCAAGCTGGCGGCCGACCAGCTCGACGCCTATGTCGTGGACGTGCGGCATGCGTGGCGATTGGCCGAGGAGACCTCGATGGCGGCTATCGAGGCGGGCGGCCGCTCGGCGACCCTGGGCACGGGGCTGCGCTGTGCTTGCATTATCGAATCGTTGACCAGCGTTGGCAGCGCTATGCCGGTGCCGTTGCTCGCGGCATTAGTGCAGTACGGCATCTGGTCGGCGCAGCGAGCGCTCGCGCAAGCTCGCCGACCCGGCGTGGATAGGCAGATGGAGTGGGCGGACACCCACGATACCGTGAACCTGCTGTGGAGGCTGTCGCAACTCGGCCACACGGAGCTAGCGCGCCAGGAGGCCCGTTCGCTGCCGGATCCGGTGCTGCGCGCCAGTGCACTCGGCGCAACCGGCGGGCCCGCCGGCGAGGCACTGTACGTCGCCGCGTCGATCGCCGATCCCGAGCGGCGGGCGCATGCGGTCAGGCTGCTCGCGCCTTACCTGGACGACGGACTCGGTCGGCCCTGCCGCTCAGCCCTGTTTGTGCCGCGGTTGTCATCGCTGGGTGGAGACTCGCCGCTCGCTGGCTTTCGGGCTTGGTCTGCTGGTCCGTCATGGCGTCACCCCGTGTTCGCAGGTCCCGGTGTTTCGCCGTGGTGGGTGGGTGCTGCTGACTGATGACGGACTGGTCACCCCGACTGACCTGCCGGTTCAAAACGTCGTCCGCTACCGATGAGGAGGCCACTGTGACCCGCCGCCATGTCCGCCACTTCCGGCCGATCATGCGAATCGAAAACCACCTGCAGAGGTGATTAGGTCCCTACGCTTGACGTATGCCGTTGCGCGTGACGAAGAAGCCGTGGTTCGGCCCCAGGCAGACCCTCGGATGGGGTTGGACGCCTGTCAGCTGGGAAGGTTGGCTCGTCACCGGTGTGTTCCTCGTCCTCATCCCAGTGAGCGTCACCCTTTGGCCTGGAGTAGAGGCGGAGATCGCTGTTGCGGTGCTCATCGGCCTCTTGCTCGCGATCACTCTTCTGACTGGCGATCCGCCGGGTTGACGCTGGACCTAATCATGATGTCGGCGTGGGGTACCGAAAATAGTTTGGGCGCGGCTACGCGGAGCGGACGCGCCTTGGCATATCTTCCTCTTTCATTTCTTGCTGGTGACTGCCTGAGGGTTATTCACGGGGGGATTGTCTCTTGAAAGAAGATCAGCCCGCGGACTGCGTCGAGAGTCGCTTCGAATGTTTCTCTGGGCCGGCGGTAGTCGGTGTGCAGGATTCTCCAGGTCTTGATGTTGGCGATAACGCG
>JADGRJ010000060.1 GCA_017881025.1 Rhizobacter sp.
GCCGACCAGCAGCTCATGACGCTGCTGAGGCGGCTGACGGCGATTGCGAGCCAGCCGGGCGAGCTCGGCCCGGCGAGCCTGCTCGGCCCGGTCGCCGCGCCGCGCGGCCACGCCGCAGCGCGCACTAGCGGCTACGCCGCCGCGCGCCAGGCCGGCGGCAGCGTCAGCGGCGCCGAGAAGGGCGCGATCTCATCGCGCAGCGGCCTCGGCAGCGATTCTTCGCGTGGCGCCGCCATGGGCGACGGCAGCGGCGGCGGCCAGTACAACGACGGCCTGACCGGCCTGATGGCCGTCAACCTGATCCGCGCCCACCGCGAAGAGCTGATCCAGGCGTCGACCGGCAAGCTCGACCACATGGTGATCGACGTCGTCGGCAGCCTGTTCGACCAGATCCTGTCCGACTCGCGCGTGCCGCCGCAGATGGCGCGCGAGATCGCCCGCCTGCAGCTGCCGGTGCTGCGCGTCGCCCTCAGCGACGCGACCTTCTTCTCGACCCGGCGCCACCCGGTGCGCCGCTTCATCAACCGCATCGCCTCGCTCGCCAACGCCTTCGACGATTTCGACATCGGCCCGGGCGCCAAATTCCTGACCCGCGTCAGAAAGCTGGTCGACGAGATCGTCGAGGGAGACTTCGACCAGATCGAGCTCTACGCGGCGAAGGTCGCCGACCTCGAGCGCTTTATCGTCGAGCAGACCGAGGGGGCGGTCGAGAAGTCGGGCGCGGCCGTCGTCCTCGACCAGAAGGAGTCGGAGCTGCGCGTCCAGCAGCGCTACATGCTGCAGCTGCAGGCGGCGCTGGCGCCGATGTCGCTGCCGTCGTACATGCAGGATTTCCTGGCGCAGGTCTGGAGCCAGGCGCTGGTCCTCGCGGTGCGCCGCGACGGCGCCGACTCCGACCGCGTCAAGCGCTATCGCCGCGTCGGCGTCGACCTGGTCATGAGCATCCAGCCGAAGGGGTCGCCGGCGTTCCGCAAGAAATTCCTGATGCAGCTGCCGCCGCTCATGAGGGACCTCAACGAGGGCATGAAGCTGATCGGCTGGCCGGAGCTGGCGCAGAAGGAGTTCTTCGGCAAGCTGTTGCCCGCGCACGCGGAATCGCTCAAGGGCCAGGCGCTGACCGAGCTCGACCACAACCTGCTCGTCAAGCAGCTCGAGTCGGTGTTCGCGATGGCGGTGCCGCTCGTCGAGACCTTCGCGCGCGCCGATCCCGTCCCCGACGTGGCGCCCGAGGTGATCGAGCGCCGCTTCACACCCGAAGAGGCCAAGCAGGTCGGCCTCGTCAACGAGGCCACGGTCGACTGGGCCGGGCCGGTCGGCGGCCCGGGCGTCGACGGCGTCGACGTGGACCTCGGCGAGGCGACGCAGGCGCCGGCGCTGCCCTCGCCCTCGATCGTGGCCCAGCTCGACCCGGCGGCCGCCGACCAGCTCGGGCCGACGACCTCGGAAGCCGGCGAGCCCAGCGAGCTCTCGCGCGGGCCGCAGCTCATCGACCACATCAAGCTCGGCTTCGCCTACCAGATGCACCTGAAGGACGAGTGGCAGAAGGTCCAGCTCGCGCACGTGAGCTCGGGGCGGAGCTTCTTCGTCTTCACGCGCGGCGGCAAGCACCAGGAAACGATCTCGATGACCTCGCGCATGCTCGCGCGCATGTGCGAGACCGGGCGCTTTCGCGCCGTCGAGAGCTCCTACCTCATGGAGCGGGCGACGGTGCGGGCGAGAAAGCAGCTCGCCCAGCTCAAGACGCCGACGCGCCACTAGCCAAGTTCAGTTCACCGACCTGGCCGGCGCCGTCGGCCAGGGTGCGCGCCATTCGCACCGCCGCCGCGAAGCTCGAGGGATCTGCGCTGCCCTTGCCGGCGATGTCGAATGCGGTGCCGTGATCGGGGCTGGTGCGAACGAACGGCAGGCCGAGCGTGACGTTGACGCCGTGCTCGACGCCGAGGTATTTCACCGGGATCAGGCCGTGGTCGTGGGTCATCGCCACGACGACGTCGAACTCGCCCGGATGACCGGAGGCATGGCGCGCGCGCATGAACACCGTGTCGGGCGCGAACGGCCCGCTCGCGTCGATCCCTTCGGCGCGCGCCGCCTGCACCGCCGGGGCGATGATGCGCAGCTCCTCGTCGCCGAAGAGGCCGCCCTCGCCGGCGTGCGGATTGAGCCCCGCGACGGCGACGCGCGGCCGGCCCGGCGCGAAGCGGCGCGCCGCGGCGTCGGCGATCCGGATCGTCTCGAGGACGGCGTCGAAGGTCACCGCCTCGATCGCCTTGCGCAGCGAGATGTGGATCGTCACCAGGACGGTTCGCAGCTCGTCGTTGGCCAGCATCATTCGTACCGGCGGCGGCACGGCGCCGGGGGCGGCGGCGAGCGCCTGCAGCATCTCGGTGTGTCCCGGATAGCCGATGCCGGCGGCGGCGAACGCTTCCTTGTGGATCGGCGCCGTCACCAGCGCCGCCGCGGCGCCGGCGCGGACGAGGGCGACGGCCTGCTCGATGCAGCGCGCCGCGGCAGCGCCAGCGCGGGCGTCGACGGCGCCGAGCGGCGCGTCGACGAGGTCGGCGGCGATGCCGTCGGCCTGCAGCACCGGGATGCAGCCTGAGGGCAGCGCCGCCGCGTCCTCGCCGCGATCGATCCGCGCCACCGGCAGCAGGCCGCCGGTGAGCGCCGCGGCGCGCCGCATCACGGCGACGTCGCCGACGACGAACGCGCCGCCCGCCTCGGCCGAGCGGAACCAGGCGGCGATGATCTCCGGGCCGATGCCGCAGGCGTCGCCCATCGTCAGGGCGAGCGGCCGGTGCTGGGGCGAAGCCATGCGCCATTGTCGGCGCGACGCGCCGCGATAATGCCGTCACACTTTGACGACGACGATGCGCAAGGCCTGGCTCCTCTTCTCGCAGACCGTGACCATCGCGGTCGCCCTGCTGTTCGTCGTCGCGACGCTCAAGCCCGGCTGGCTGAAGCGCACGCCCGATCCGGTGGTCGTCGCCGCCCAGCCGGTCGTGCCCCTGCCGGCGCCGGTGCGCAGCGTCTCCCTCATCGGCACCGGAACGGCGATGACGAGCTATGCGAGCGCCGCCAAGCGCGCCTCGCCGGCGGTCGTCAGCATCACCGCCAGCAGGGTCGCGGCGCGGCCGCGCAA
Organism: Rhizobacter sp.; assembly: GCA_017881025.1. GTDB lineage: Bacteria > Pseudomonadota > Gammaproteobacteria > Burkholderiales > Burkholderiaceae_C > Schlegelella_A. Next base: position 3,140 of record JADGRJ010000060.1, read on the forward strand.
CGAGGACCCGATGTTCCGCTTCTTCTTCGGCGACCGCGCCCGGCAGGCGCCGGAAGAGCGCCAGGTCGGCCTGGGCTCGGGCGTGATCGTCTCGCCGGCGGGCTACCTGCTCACCAACAACCACGTCATCGACGGCGCCGACGACGTCGAGGTGATGCTCGGCGACGGCCGCACCGCGCACGCGAAGACGATCGGCACCGACCCCGAGTCCGACATCGCGGTGCTGAAGATCGACCTCGACAAGCTGCCGGTGATCGATTTCGGCGACGTCGACCACCTCCAGGTCGGCGACGTCGTGCTGGCGATCGGCAACCCGTTCGGCGTCGGCCAGACCGTCACCTCGGGAATCGTCAGCGCGCTCGGCCGCAACTCGCTCGGCATCAACATCTTCGAGAACTTCATCCAGACCGATGCGGCGATCAACCCGGGCAACTCGGGTGGCGCGCTGGTCGACGTCGCCGGCAACCTGCTCGGCATCAACACCGCGATTTACTCGCGCAGCGGCGGCAGCCTCGGCATCGGCTTCGCGATTCCCGTGAGCACCGCGCGCCAGGTGATGGAAAGCCTGATCAAGGAAGGCCGGGTCACGCGCGGCTGGATCGGCGTCGAGCCGCGCGACCTGACGCCCGAGATCGCCAAGACGCTCGACCTCTCGGTCAAGCAGGGGGTCCTCATCACCGGCGTCGTGCAGAACGGCCCGGCGAGCGAAGGCGGCCTGCAGCCGGGCGACGTCGTCCTCAGGATCGCCGGCGCGCCGGTCAGCAACACGCCGCAGCTTCTCAACGCCGTCGCCGCGCTGAAGCCGCGCGAGACCGCGACCGTCAGCGTGCAGCGCGGCGCGAACGCGCTCGACCTCAAGGTCACCGTCGGCCAGCGGCCGCCGTTGCGGCCGACGAATCTCGAGCGCTGATCCGGGCGGGGCCGCGCCTCAGGGCGCCGTCTTCTCCTCGGCCGGCGCCTGCGTGTGGCGGATGAAGATCTGTGCCGCCCAGATGCCGATCTCGTAGAGAAGGCACATCGGAATCGCCAGCGCCAGCTGCGAGACGACGTCGGGCGGCGTCAGGATGGCAGCGATGATGAAGGCGAGAACAACAAAGTAGGAGCGAAACGCCTTCAGCCGCTCGATGCTGACCATCCCGATCCGCGCCAGCACGACGACGACGATCGGCACCTCGAAGGCCGCGCCGAAGGCGATGAACATCGTCAGCACGAAGCCGAGGTAGGCCTCGATGTCGGGCATCGCCGCGACGCTCTTCGGCGCGAATCCCTGGATGAAGGTGAACACCTTGCCGAAGACGAAGAAGTAGCAGAAGGCGACGCCGGCGAAGAAGAGAAGCGTGCTCGAGACGACGAGCGGCAGGACGAGCTTCTTCTCGTGCGAATACAGGCCCGGCGCGACGAAGGCCCAGGCCTGGTAGAGGACGACCGGCAGCGCGAGCAGGAACGCCGCCATCAGCGTGATCTTCATCGGCACCAGGAATGGCGAGATGACGTTGGTGGCGATCAGGGTGCCGCCCGCCGGCAGGTGGGCGACGAGGGGCGCGGCAAGCAGGTCGTACAGCTTCCCGGGTCCCGGATAGAAGAACAGCACCGCCGCGCAGACCAGGACCGCGATCGACGCCCGGATCAGCCGGTCGCGAAGCTCGACGAGATGCGAGACGAACGGCTGCTCGGTCCCCGCCAGCTCGTCGGGATCCTTGTCGACACCGCCGCTCATCTAGGCGGTCGTGCGGGGAGGACGAAAGCGCGCGACTCTCGCCGCACCCGACTGCGCCCGGCCGCGGATGCCGTTCTTCTGCTTGTACCACTGCGGCATCGCACCGCGCTTCAGGCGCCAGTTCTTCTTCGGATGCCGGTACGAAGCCGGCGTGGCCAAGGGGCTGTCACTGCCGAGCGGAGCGACCGTGTCGGCAGGCGGCTGCCAGGCGTTGGCGAGCTCGGAGGTGGTCTGGTGGACTTCGCTCGAGACCGTCTGCTCGACGTTGCGCGCGGCGTCTTCGAACTCGGTCTTCATCTTCTTCAGCTCTTCAAGCTCGATCGAGCGACTGACCTCGGCCTTCACGTCGGCGACGTAGCGCTGCGCCTTGCCGAGCAGCGTGCCGACGGTGCGGGCGACGCGCGGCAGCTTCTCCGGGCCGATCACGACCAGCGCGACCGCGCCGATCAGGGCCAGCTTGTCGAAGCCGAAATCGATCATGGCGCGGGCCGCGAGAGCGTCAGTTGCGCGTCGTCTTGGTCTCGACGTCGACGGTGCCCGGGTCGAGCGTGCGCTCGGCGCCGACGCGCTGGGTCGGCGCCGCCGGATCGGCCGGCGACGCGGTGCCGTCGCGAACGCCGTCCTTGAAGCCCTTGACCGCCCCGCCGAGATCGCTGCCGATGTTCTTCAGCTTCTTGGTGCCGAAGATCAGCACGACGATCAGAAGCACGATCAGCCAGTGCCAGACGCTGAATGAACCCATGGTGGTTCTCCGGTGAGGAATTGGGGAAGATTCTAGGTCAGCCCTTCGCCCACGGACGCGGCCCGCCCATGACATGAACGTGGAGGTGCTGCACTTCCTGCCTCCCGTCGACACCGGTGTTGACGAGGGTGCGAAAGCCGTTCGTCACGCCGAGCCCCTTCATCAGCCGCGGCGCGAGCGCGAGCATCCGGCCGAGCAGCGCGGTGTGCGCCTCGCTCACGTCGTAGAAGGTGGCAATGTGCTCCTTCGGGATCACGAGCACGTGCACCGGCGCCCACGGCTCGATGTCGTGGAAGACCAGGATCTCGTCGTCTTCGTAGGCCTTTCGGCTCGGGATCTCGCCGGCGACGATGCGGCAGAAGATGCAGCCCGGGTCTCGCTTCATCGTCGCGTCCTCAGGCGGGCATCGGCATCGGCGTGTTCGACGACAGGTTCAGCCAGCCGCGGGCGATGCGGTAGAGGAACCAGAGCGAGATGATCCCCCACGCGATCCAGCCCGGGATCAGGAGCAGCAGCCAGAGCGGCGCGGTGACCAGGTAGAGCCCGCCGGCCCAGAGCACGCTGCGGATGCGCCAGCTGAAATGCGATTCCTGCCACGTGCCGCGCGCGTCGTCGCGCTTGAACATGTCGAGGAAGAAGGCGAGCAGAAGGAGCAGCACGCTCGCCTGCACTCCCGGCAGCACGGCGCCGACCGCCACCACCGCGTGCATGAAATAGCTGATGTGGCCGATCGTCTTCAGCTGTTGCGGGTCCGGGACTTCGATGATGTCGTTCATGTTCCGTCTGCCTCTCTGCTGGTCATCTTGCGGGCGGCGAATTCCTCGAGCCCCGACTGGCCTTCGCGCCGCTCGAGCTCGGCCAGCACGTCGCCGGGCGTCAGGCCGTGGCCGGCGAGCGCGATCATGGTGTGGAACCAGAGGTCGGCGACCTCGGCGACGATCCGCCTCGGATCGCCGTCCTTGCACGCCATGACGACCTCGGTCGCCTCTTCGCCGATCTTCTTGAGCACCGCGTCCTCGCCCTTGGCGACGAGGCGCGCGACGTAGCTCGTCGCCGGGTCGGCGCCGCGCCGCGCCGCGATCACGCCCGCCAGCCGTGCCAGCGTCTCGTTGCCCCGGGCGGTGCGTTCGTCCATCGCGCAGTTCTCGGGTCCTATTTGTAGATGCGTTCCGGGTCTTTCAAGACCGGGTCGACGGCGTGCCAGCCGCCGTCTTCGTAGCGCTGGAAGAAGCACGAGTGCCGGCCGGTGTGGCAGGCGATCGTCGGCTCGCCCGCGGCGGCGCCGGTCTGCTCGACCTTGAGCAGGACGACGTCGTTGTCGCAATCGAGGCGAAGCTCCTTCACCTTCTGGACGTTGCCGCTTTCCTCGCCCTTTCGCCACAGGCGCCCGCGCGAGCGGCTCCAGTAGACCGCCTCGCCGAGCTCGGCGGTCCTGGCGAGCGCCTCGCGGTTCATGAAGGCGAGCATCAGGACGTCGTTCGAGCCGACCTCCTGGGTGATCGCCGGAACGAGGCCGTTCGCGTCCCACTTCACGTCGTCGAGCCAGCTCATCAGTGCACCCTTCGCGCTTCGCGCTGTCCCGCCAAGCGGGAGGAGCCTTCCTTCGGGCGGCCGGGCGGAAGGCTCATGACTTCAGTGTAGCGGCGCCCTCCGCGGCGACGCAGGTCGCCCCGCTGAATCCTTGCTCGGCGGCGAACCAGTCGAGCACCGGCAGCGTTCCCGGCAGGACCGGCGCCACCGTCACGGGCAGCGTCTGCCAGGCCATCGCCTGGCCCTCGCGCATCTCGAATTCGCCGCGCCAGGCGAGCACCTTGCAGAAATGGAGGCGAACGCGCGCGTGCGCGTAGTCGATGCGGGTGACGTGCCACGGCCGGGCGTCGACGACCTCGATGCCGAGCTCCTCGTGCAGTTCGCGCGCGAGCGCGGCGACGACCGACTCGCCGCGCTCGAGCTTGCCGCCCGGGAACTCCCACCAGCCGGCGTAGACCTTGCCCACCGGGCGCGAGGTGAGGAGAAAGCGGCCGCGCTCGTCGATCAGCACGCCGACGGCGACGTCGACGATGCCGTCGTCGCCCTTGTCCGCCGCGCTCAAGCGTGGCGTCCCGCGTAGTCCCGTGCGAACTGGTAGGCGACTCGGCCCGAGCGCGAGCCGCGCTCGAGCGCCCACACCAGCGACTCCTGGCGCGCCGCGGCGATCGCCTCGGCGCCGACGCCGAAGCCGCGCAACCACTCGGCGACGATCGCCAAGTACTCGTCCTGGCTGAACGGATAGAAGCTCACCCAGAGGCCGAAGCGCTCGGAGAGCGAGATCTTCTCCTCGATCACCTCGCCGGGGTGGACCTCGCCGTCCTCGGTGTGGCGGTAGCTGAGGTTTTCCTTCATGTACTCGGGCAGCAGGTGACGCCGGTTGCTGGTCGCGTAGATCAGAACGTTGTCGGTGCTCTCGGCGACCGAGCCATCGAGGATCGACTTGAGCGCCTTGTAGCCGGGCTCGCCCTCGTCGAAGCTGAGGTCGTCGCAGAAGACGACGAAGCGCTCGGCGCGCTCGGCGACGAGGTCGACGATGTCGGGCAGGTCGACCATGTCGCTCTTGTCGACCTCGATCAGGCGCAGCCCCTTCGGCGCGAACTCGTTCAGGCAGGCCTTGATCAGCGAGCTCTTGCCGGTGCCGCGCGCGCCCGTGAGCAGCATGTTGTTGGCCGCCTTGCCGGCGACGAACTGCTCGGTGTTTCGGACGATCCGCTCCTTCTGCGCGTCGACCTCGACCAGCGAGGCGAGGCGGATCGGAGCGACGTGGCGCACCGGCTCGAGCCGGCCGCCGCCCCCGCCGCCGCGCGTGCGATAGCGGAATGCCGTCGACGCGTTCCAGTCGGGCGCCGTCAGCGGATGCGGCAGCACGCCTTCGAGGCGGGCGACGAGCGCCTCGGCGCGGGCGACGAGCGCCAGGAGCGGAGCCGGGTCGGAGGCCATGCGACGGTCACGCGGCGCGGCGATCGCCGGCCTCGGTCAGGGCGCGGCTGCGCATCGCCGCGACGGCGCCGTCGGCGATCGCGAAGACGCGGTCGCTCGCGCCGGCGCGGATCGGGTGCATGCCGGTGAACGCGCCGAACGCGGGCAGCACGCCGACGTCGTCGCCGAGCCAGAAGCACGGCAGGCGCAGGTGGTCGAAGGCACGCCCGCCGAGGCTCACGCAGGGATGCAGGTGGCCGGCGAGGACGTAGGCGCCGCGGCGCGGCCGCGGGTGGTGGCAGAGCGCGAAGCCGTCGAGCTCGAACGGCTCGTCGACGACGCGCATGCCGAGGTAAGGCGGCGGATCGCCGGCGCGGTCGTCGTGGTTGCCGCGAACGAGGACGAGCTCGAGCGACGCGTGCTCGCGCCGCCAGCGCGCGACCGCGCCGAGCGTCGCCGCCGCGTGCGAACGCGCCGAGTGGAGGAAATCGCCGAGGAAGACGACCCGGCGCGCGCGCCAGGTCGCGATCAGCGCCGACAGCGCCGCCAGCGTCTCGCTGGTCGTGCCGCGCGGCACCGGAACGCCGAGGGCGCGAAAGCTGACCGCCTTGCCGATGTGCGCATCGGCGACGAGCAGCGTGCGGCTGGCGGCGAGGAAGGCGGCCTTCTCGGCGAGCAGGGTGAGCGGCCGGCCGGCGGCCAGGATCGTCGTCATCACCGCGCAGCCTCCCCGCCGGGTCAGGCCGCGAACAGGCGCAGCGCGACGTCGAGGTGCTCGGTCGGGCTCTTGCGGAACCCCGATCGGGCGAACCGCTGCAGGCGGCCGATCGCGAACGCCGTCAGCACCGACGCCTGCGCGTTCGCGTCGACGGTCGGCGTCTGCGAGCCGGCAGCTTCGGCGATCTGGCGCAGGCTCTGGCGCAGCTGCGACTCGATGCGCTCGAAGAACTGGTTCATTCGCGTCGTCAGACGGTCGTTCTCGAAGACGAGGGCGTCGCCGACCATCACCCGCGTCATGCCCGGGTTCTTCTCGCCGAACTGGAGCAGCACCGCGAGCACCTTCTGCACCTGCGCGCGCGGATCGGTCTCGCGCTCGACGATCTGGTTGACGAGCGTGAAGACGCTCTGCTCGATGAACTCGATCAGGCCCTCGAACATCTGCGCCTTGCTCGCGAAGTGGCGATAGAGCGCCGCCTCCGAGACGTCGAGCTTGGCGGCGAGCGCCGCCGTCGTGACACGCTCAGCGCCGGGCTCCTGCAGCATCGTCGCCAGCGTCTCGAGGATCTGGACGCGGCGCTCGCCCGGGCGCGGGCGCTTGCGCGCCGCCGGCACCGGCAGCACGGCCGGTGCGCTGCCGGGAACGATGGCTTCGTCGGGAAGGGGGCTGGTGGCGTCGGCCGCCGCGTCCTCGGAGTCGCCGGAAGCCCCGGCGGGCAAGTCTGAGGAGGGCGTCATCGGGGGCGTGTCAGGTGCCGGAGCGCGCCGATTTTGGCATAGAGGTAAGGCGGCTTCGGACACGTCCGACGCATCGTCGGCAGCGGCCGCCGGCCCGCGTTGGCGGCGTCGCGCAGCGTGCCGCGAAAGCGGCCGCCGAGATAGCGCTGCATCCAGACCGCGCGCATGCCGACAGCGCGCGCCGACTTCAGGTGCGTCAGCGTGTCCTCGACGAGGACGCAGCGGCTCGCCGCGACGCCCAGCCGCGCCGCGACCCGACGCAGCATGCGGGCATCGGGCTTCGGACGCAGCGCGCCGAACATCGCCATGTCCTCGATCGTGAACACGCCGTCGATGTGGCGCAGCAGGCGAAGCGCCGTCAGCACGCGCATCGCGTAGGCACGCGGCGCATTGGTGAGGATGAACTTGCGCCCCGGCAGCCGCGCCAGCGCGGCCCGGTCGTGGGCGCTCGTTCGCAGCCGCGCCTCGAGGCCGGGCAGGCGGTGCGTCTCCTCGAGGAAGTGGGCGGCGCGAACGCCGTGGTGGCGGACCAGGCCGAGCAGGGTCGCGCCGTAGCGCAGCCAGTAGCGCTCGCGCAGCCAGCCGGCCTCTTCGGCGTCGACGCCGAGCTCGGCGACGACGAACTCGCCCATGGCGACGTGCAACTCGCCGAACGAGGCGTGACTCGCGTCGTGAAGCGTATTGTCGAGGTCGAACAACCAGACCGGATGTTTCTTCAACGCGAGCGGATCATCGTTCCGTAGGCCTGCTCGGTGAGGACCTCGAGCAGCATCGCATGCGGCACGCGGCCGTCGATGATGTGGACGGTGTTGACGCCGTTCTTGGCCGCGTCGAGCGCCGACTGGATCTTCGGCAGCATTCCGCCCGAGATCGTGCCGTCGGCGAACAGCTCGTCGATCTCGCGCGCCGTGAGGTCGGTGAGGAGTTTGCCGGACTTGTCGAGCACGCCGGGCGTGTTGGTCAGCATCATCAGCTTCTCGGCTTTGAGCACTTCGGCGAGCTTGCCGGCGACGACGTCGGCGTTGATGTTGTAGTTCTCGTTGTCGGCGCCGAAGCCGAGCGGCGAGATGACCGGGATGAAGGCGTCGTCCTGCAGCGCCTTGACGACGCTCGGATCGATCGACTCGATCTCGCCGACCGAGCCGACGTCGTACTCCTTGCTCGGATCGTTGAGGTCCATCATGCGCAGCTTCTTGGCCCGGATCAGGCCGCCGTCGCGGCCGGTCAGGCCCACCGCCTTGCCGCCGGCGACGTTGATCAGGCCGACGATGTCCTGCTGCACCTGGCCGGCGAGCACCCACTCGACCACTTCCATGGTCTCGTCGTCGGTGACGCGCATGCCCTGGATGAACTCGCCCTTCTTGCCGATCTTGGCCAGCGCCTCCTCGATCTGCGGCCCGCCGCCGTGGACGACGACCGGGTTCATGCCGACCAGCTTGAGCAACACGACGTCCTCGGCGAAATCCTGCTGCAGCGCCGGGTCGGTCATGGCGTTGCCGCCGTACTTGATGACGATCGTCTTGCCGTGGAACTTGCGGATATAGGGCAGCGCCTGGGCCAGGATCTCGGCCTTGTCGCGCGGCGAGACGTGCGAGAGGTCGGGGGCGTCGGCGGCGGCAGCGGGGGGCTCGGCGGTCATGGGCGCGGTCCGTGGAATCAGGCGAATGCCGCCAGAATCGTAACCTTCGACGGAGACACCACCGAATGCAACGCCTCACTCTTTTTCTTCGCCGCGCCGCCACCGCGCTCGCCTTCATCGCCGCGTGCGGCGCCGCTTCGGCGCAGACGGCGGCGGCGACCGACTGGCCGAAGGGCCCGGTCCGCATCGTCGTCCCGTACGGTCCGGGCTCGACGCCCGACATCATCGCCCGCATCGTCGGCGACAAGCTCGCCAAGCGCACCGGCCAGCCGATGATCATCGACAACAAGGCCGGGGCGAGCGGCAACCTGGGCACCGACGCGATCGCCAAGGCACCGCCCGACGGTTCGACGATCGGAGTCAGCATCGCCGGCCCGCTCGGTGTCAACGCGCTGCTCTTCAAGAAGATGCCGTACGACGCGGCCAGGGACCTCGAGCTCGTCAGCATCGCCGCGACTCAGCCGAGCGTCCTCGTCGTTCCGGTGACGCTCGGCGTGTCGAGCACCGACGAGCTGGTCACGCTGATGAAGAAGAATCCGGGCAAGTACAACTACGCGTCGATGGGCGCGGGCAGCATCTCGCACCTGGCGATGGAATCGCTGGCGTCGAAGAGCGGCAGCAGCGTCGTCCACGTGCCGTATGCGGGCTCGGGCCCGGCGGTGACCGCGCTGCTCTCGGGCAACGCCGACATCGCCGTCCTGCCGGCGGCGGCGGTGATGCCGCAGATCAAGGCTGGCAAGATCCGCGCGCTCGCGGTCGCGACGGCGAAGCGCTCGGCCGCCCTGCCCGACCTGCCGACGCTCGCCGAGAGCGGCCTGAAGGACATCCAGGCCGACGCCTGGATGGGCTTCGTCGTTCCGGCGAAGACGCCCGACGCGATCGTCAAGAAGCTGCACGACGAGCTGGTGCAGATCCTCGCCGACCCCGAGGTGCGCGAGAAGCTGAAGCTGCAGTACATGGACGTCGTCGCCGACACGCCGGCGGAGGCGCGCGCCTGGCTCGCCGCCGACATCGAGCGTTGGCGGCCGATCATCCAGAAGAACAACATCACCCTCGACTGACATGATGGAGGCGCCGGCGATCGCCGAGCCGGCGCGCTCGACGCCGGTGTTCGGCGAGTACGACGTCGTCGTCCTGGGCGGCGGCCCGGCCGGGCTCGCGGCGGCGACTGCGGCGGCGGGGCGCGGCGCACGCACGCTCGTCGTCGAACGCTACGGCTTTCTCGGCGGCATGGGGACGGCGGCCGGCGTCACCAACTTCTGCGGCCTGCACGCGAACGTGCACGGGACGATCCGGCGCGTCGTCCGCGGCGTCGCCGACGAGCTGCTCGATCGGATGCGCGCCCTCGACGGCCTGAACGAGCCGCACCTGGTCTTCGGCAAGATCTTCGCGCAGGCCTACGACAACGCGGCGTTCAAGTGCGCGGCCGATGCGATGCTCGTCGGCGCGGGCGCCGAGCTGCTCTTCCATGCGATCGCGGTCGGCGTCGTTCGCGGCGACAGCGGCCGCATCGATGCCCTCCTGGTCGAGACGAAGTCGGGGCGCTTCGCCGTTCGCGCGACGACCTTCGTCGACTGCTCGGGCGACGGCGACCTCGCCCACTTCGCCGGCGTCGCGATGCAGACCGGCGGGACGCTGCTCTTTCCGACCCTGATGTTTCGCGTCGGCAATGTCGACGGCGAGCGCGCCGGCGAAGCGTGGCGAACGATTCCCGCGCTGATGGACGAGGCCGAGGCCGCCGGCGAGTTCCGCTTCCCGCGCCGCGGTGCGATCGTCAGGCCGCAGCGCCATGCCGGCGAGTGGCGCGTCAACGTCACCCAGCTGAAGAACGACGACGGCTCGGCGGTCGACGGCACCGACGCGCGATCGCTCTCGGCCGGCGAGGTCGAGGGCCGGCGCCAGGCGATCGACTACCTGCGCTTCCTGCGCGCGCGCGTCCCCGGCTTCGAGAACGCGTACCTGCTCGAGATCGCGCCGCAGGTCGGCATTCGCGAGACGCGCCGGCTCGTCGGCGAGTACGTGCTGAGCGGCGACGACGTCATCGCCTGCGCCAGCTTCGCCGATTCGATCGGCGTCAACGGCTGGCCGCTCGAGCTGCACGTCGCCGGCGACGTCGAGTGGCGCTGGCCGCCGATCCCCGAGTCGCGCGGCTTCAACCAGCTGCCGCTGCGAATCCTCGTTCCGCGCGCCGAGAGCGCTGCCGGTGCGACGAACCTGCTCGTCGCCGGCCGTTGCGCGTCGATGACGCACGACGGCCAGTCGGCGGCGCGCGTCTCGGGCGCCTGCTTCGTGATGGGCCAGGCCGCCGGAACGCTCGCCGCCCTCGCCGGCTCCTCACGCGGCCTGCACGAGGTGCCGGTCGAAGCGCTCCAGGCGGCCTTGCGCGCCGACGGTGCCTGGCTCGGCGATGGCGCGCCGCCCCCGCCGTGAGCGGGCTCTTGCAGCCCGCGCCGCGGCGTCCGATGTCGATCTCTGTAATCATCGACAGGCTGGCGCAGACCAAGCGACATTTGACGGAGCGAACATGACTCGAACCTCTTCTGCCCCGATCTCGGTGCCGCGCCGAACCGCCTTCTGCGCCGGCCTCGCCGCCGCGCTCGCAATCAGCGCCTTCGCGCCGCGCACGACGATCGCCGCCGAGTCGGCCGTCAAGATCGCACCGCCCGCCGTCGACACCACGAGCAGCGCGAGCGGCACGCAGACCGCGGTGTTCGCGGGTGGCTGTTTCTGGGGCGTTCAGGGCGTGTTCCAGCGCGTCAGCGGCGTCGTCCAGGCGGTGTCCGGCTACGCCGGCGGCGCCAAGGAAACGGCGCAGTACGAGATGGTCGGCAGCGGACTCACCGGCCACGCCGAGTCGGTGAAGATCACCTACGACCCGAAGAAGGTGAGCTACGGCACGCTGCTGCAGATCTACTTCTCGGTCGCGCACGACCCGACCCAGCTCAATCGCCAGGATCCCGACAGCGGCCCGCAGTACCGCTCGGCGGTGTTCTATGCCGACCCGGCGCAGAAGGAAACGACCGAGAAATACATCGCCCAGCTCGACGCCGCCAAGTCGTACCCGAGGAAGATCGTCACCCAGGTCGTCCCGCTCACCGCGTTCTATGCCGCCGAGGCGTATCACCAGGACTACCTGACGCTGCATCCCGAGTCGGGCTACATCGCCCGCTTCGACCTGCCCAAGATCGCCAACCTGAAGGCGATGTTCCCGCAGCAGTTCCGTGCCGAGCCCGCCCTCGTCATGGCCCGCGCCAAGCCGCAATAGGAAACAGCGTTCGGCCCTGCCGAACCCGAAATCGGCCACCGGCCGACGAGCCCCGGGCGAGTTGACGGACGCCGCGCCGTCGGCGCGGTGATCCGTCGAACGAGCCCCACCCGGCCGACGCGCGTCCAGCGCAGTCGAGCTGGGTCAGAAATGGATGCCCCGCATCATTTGCGCCATCGCCATCGCCTCCGCCGACGGCTGGTACTTCTTCTCCGTGTCGCCCTTCGCGGCCGCGCTGTCCGGGAACATCCGAAAGGCCGAGTTCATGACGATCTGCGCCACCCGCGGCACCAGCGCGTGCATCAGCTCGCCGGTGGTGCCCAGCCGCGTCGCGATCCGCACCGGCTTGTCCACGCACGCCTCGGCGATCATGTTTGCGGCATCCTCGGGCGCCAGCACCGGCACGTTGTCGTAGATCCTGGTCGGGCCGATCATCGGCGTGCGCACGAGCGGCATGTTGATCGTCGTGAAGGTGATGCCCATGTCGGCATATTCGCTCGACGCGCAGCGCGTCCAGGCGTCGAGTGCCGCCTTCGACGCGACGTACGCCGAGAAGCGCGGCGCGTTGGTCAGCACGCCGATCGAGCTGATGTTGACGATGTGGCCCTTCTTCTTGGCGACCATGCCGGGCAGGAAGCCCATCGTCACGCGCAGGCAGCCGAAGTAGTTGAGCTGCATCGTCCGCTCGAAGTCGTGGAAGCGCTCGTAGCTCGCCTCGATGGCGCGGCGGATCGAGCGGCCGGCGTTGTTGACGAGGAAGTCGACGCCGCCGTGCTTGTCGTTGAGCCAATCGACGAGCGACTTGCAGCTCGCCTCGTCGGCGATGTCGGCAGAGAAGGTCTCGACGTTCGCGCCCTTGCCCGCCTTCTCGAGGATCTCGCGCCTGGCCTCGGCCAGCTTGGCCTCGTCGCGGGCGCAGATGACGGTGATCGCGCCGGCCTCGGCGAACTTGGTCGCCGCCGCCAGGCCGATGCCCGACGAGCCGCCGGTGACGAGAACGACCTTGCCGGCGACCGTGCCGCGCAGCGAACGGTCGATCTGGAGCGCCGGATCGAGATGGCGCTCCCAGTAGTCCCAGAGGCGCCAGGCGTAGTCGTGGAGGTTCGGGCACGCGATGCCCGAGCCCTTCAGCGCGGCGAGCGTCTCGCGGCAGTCGTAACGGGTCGGGAAGTTGACGAAGGTCAGCATGTCCTCGGGCAGGCCGAGGTCCTTCAGCACCGCCGCCTTGATGCGGCGCACCGGCGCGAGCGCCATCATTCCCTTCTTCACGCTCTTCGGGATGAAGCCGAGCAGCGCCGCGTTGACGAACAGGTTCATCTTCGGCGCATGCGCCGCCTTGCTGAGGATGTCGAGGACATCGCCGACGCGGTATCCGAGCGGATCGACAAGGTGGAAGCACCGCTTGTCGAGGTGGGTCCTGAGATGACTGATGTGGTCGAGCGCGGCGACGACGAAATCGACCGGGACGATGTTGATGCGGCCGCCCTCGAGGCCGACCGATGGCATCCACGGCGGCAGCAGCTGGCGCATGCGCTGGATCAGCTTGAAAAAGTAGTACGGCCCGTCGATCTTGTCCATCTCGCCGGTGCGCGAGTCGCCGACGACGAGCGCCGGCCGATAGACCGTCCACGGCACCTTCGACTCGGTGCGCACGATCTTCTCGCTCTCGTGCTTGGTCATGAAGTACGGATGGTCGAGGCCCTCGGCCTCGTCGAACATGTCCTCGCGGAAGACGCCTTCGTAGAGGCCCGCCGCGGCGATCGAGCTGACGTGGTGAAGGTGGCCGGCGTCGATCGCCTTGGCGAACTCGACGACGGCGCGCGTGCCCTCGATGTTGGTCGCGATCTGCGACTCGGCGTCGGCCGAGAGGTCGTAGACCGCGGCGAGGTGATAGACGTGGTCGACCTGGCCCTTCAGCTTCTTGATAGCGTCGGCCGAGACGCCGAGCTTCTTCGCGGTGAGGTCCCCATAGACCGGAACGACCCGCTTGCTGCCGGCCGCTTCGCCCCAGTGGTCGAGCAGCGCCCCCAGCTTGCCCTCGCTTTCGGGGCGCAACAGGAAGTGGACGACGGCGCCGCGCCGGGCCAGCAAGGCCTTGACGAGACGCTTGCCGATGAAGCCCGTGGCTCCGGTGACGAAATAGCGCATTCCTGACTCCCTCGAGGTGCGCCCCATCGCGCCCGCGTTCGGCGATTCTTGAGCAGACGACCGCGCCCGGCGCGCGGGGCAAACCCGACTGGCCTGACGATGTGCGGCACTCCTCCCGGCCGCAAGCGCGGGCTTCTTTAGGGGCGCCGCCCTATCAACTTAGTGTGCCCTCTCCAGAGCGTTTGCCTACATTGGGATAGCGCTGCAGTGCAGCCGCAACCACTCAGGAGAACCACACATGGTCAAGAAACTCAAGGCGATGGCCGACAAGAAGAAGAACGCTTCCGGCGCGGGCCTGTTCGACAGCGCGCTCGCCAGCTCGGTCAAGGAATCGGCGCAGCAGATCTGGCTCGCCGGCATGGGCGCTTTCGCCAAGGCGCAGGCCGAAGGCCGCCAGGTGTTCGACGCCCTCGTCAAGGAAGGCGTGACGCTGCAGAAGAAGACGCAGAGCGCCGCCGAGGAGAGGTTCGGCGACGTCTCGAGCAAGATGACGAGCATGGCCGACGAAGTCACCGCCAAGGCCGGCAAGCAGTGGGACAAGCTCGAGTCGATCTTCGAGGAGCGGACCGCCAAGGCGATGAAGAAGCTCGGCGTGCCGTCGTCGAAGGACGTCGAGGCGCTGATGGCGCGCATCGACGCGCTGTCGGCGCAGGTCGCGAACGGCGCCAGGTCGGCGGCGCGCAAGACCGCGGCCCGGACCGGCGCGAAGACAGCGCCGAAGAAGACCGCCGCCAAGCGCGCCACGCGCAAGACGGCCTGATCCTCGGC
>JADGRJ010000264.1 GCA_017881025.1 Rhizobacter sp.
GGGCCAGCTGCGCGGCATGGTGTTCTGGCTGCTCGGCGACCTCAACGGTGCGACCCACTGGGAGATCGTCTGGCTCGCGCTGGCGATCGCGCTCGCCGCCGTCTGGCCGACCGCGCGCGAGCTCGACTGGCTGGCGCGCGGCGACGCCTGGGCGGCGACGCTCGGCGTTCCGGTCGGACGGCGGCGTCGCACGGTCCTCTTCGCCGCCGCGCTCGCCACCGGCGCGGCGGTCGCGACGGCCGGCGCGATCGGCTTCGTCGGCCTCGTCGTTCCGCACGCGCTGCGCCGCCTCGGCGTCCGCGCCGCGCCGCTCCTCCTGCCCGCGAGCGCGATCGCCGGCGGCGCGTTCGTCGTCGCCGTCGACGCGGTCGCGCGAACGATCGTCGCGCCGCTGCAGCTGCCGGTCGGCGTCCTCGCCGCCGCCATCGGGGTGCCGACCTTCATCGCCATGCTGCTGGCGCGGCCGGGGCGCGGCCGATGAGCACGAGCGACTCGATCCTCACCGCCAGCGCGTTGGCGCTTCGCGCCGGCGGCTCGGCGCGCAACCGCCTGCTCTTTTCCGGCCTCGACATGCGCGTCGCCGCCAGCGAGCGCTGGGTCGTCGTCGGTCCGAACGGCGCCGGCAAGTCGTCGCTGCTCGCGGCGCTCGCCGGCGTCTTCGCGATCGGCGCAGGATCGGTCCGCATCGACGGCATCGCGCTCGACGCCTGGGCGCCCTCGGCGCTGGCGGAACGCCGCGCCTGGAGCCCGCAGTTCTGGTCCGATCCGTTTCCGGCGACGGTTCGCGAGACCGCCGCGCTCGCGCACCGACGCGACGTGGGCTGGCGCGGCACTCTCGGCCGCGGCAGCGATCCCGAAGTCGAGCGCGTCCTCGCCCTGCTGCTGCTCGACGACCTCGCCGACAGCGACGTGCAGACGCTTTCCGGCGGCGAGCGCCAGCGCGTCGCGCTCGCGACGGCGCTGCTGCAGGACGCGCCGCTGCTGCTCCTCGACGAGCCGGCGTCGCACCTCGACCTCGCTCATCAGCGCCTCCTCGTCGGGCTGCTCCTCGGCCATGCCGATGGTGGCGGCGCGGTCATCGCCAGCCTGCACGACCTCGACCTCGCGTGGGACCTGGCGAGCCATGTCGTCCTGATCGACGGCCGCGGCGGCGTCGTCGCCGGTCGGCGCGACGACGTCCTCGTCGCCGACCGGCTCGGCGCCGTGTTCGGCGTCGCGATCCACGCGATCGACCTGGACGGCGCGCGGCGCTTCGTCGTCGGTCCCGACGCTTCACCGCGAGACTCGCGATGAACGGCGTACCGTCGGCGCGACGGTCGCGGCGCTTCGCCGCGCTCGCCGCGGTCGGCAGCGTCGCCGCGCTGCTTGCCGCTGCCGATGCCGTCGCGCTCACCGTCGTCGACGACGCCGGCCACACGTTCGTCCTCGAGCGGCCGCCGCAACGCGTCGTCACGCTCGCGCCGAGCCTGACCGAGCTCGTCTTCGCCGCGGGCGGCGGCGCGGCGCTGGTCGGCACGTCGGCGCTGAGCGACTATCCGCCCGCCGCGCGCGCGATCGCCCGCGTCGGTGATGCCGGCCGGCTCGACGTCGAGCGCGTGATCGCGCTGAGGCCCGACCTGGTCCTGATCTGGCAGCGTGGCAACACCAGCCGCGAGCTCGAGCAGCTCGAGGCCGCCGGCATCCGCCTGTTTCAGCTCGAGCCGCGCCGGCTCGACGACGTCGCGCGCGCGATCGAACGGCTCGGCACGCTGCTCGGCCACGAGCCGGAGGCGAACCGCCGCGCGAGCGAGATGCGCGCCGCGCTCGGCCGCATGCGCGCTGCGCACGTCGGTGCGGCGCCGGTCAAGGTCTTCTATCAGGTCTGGCGCCAGCCGCTCATGACGATCAACGGCAAGCAGCTCATCGACGACATCCTGACGCTCTGCGGCGGTCGCAACGTCTTCGCCAGCCTGGCGCCGCTGGTGCCGATCATCTCGACCGAGGCGGTCGTCGACGTCGATCCCGAGGTGATCCTGACCGCGAGCGAGACCGCCGGCCCGGCGCCGTGGCGACGCGATCCGGCGCATCCGAGCTTCGCCGCGTGGCACCGCCACGGCAGCATGACCGCGGTGCGGCGCGCCTGGCTCTATTCGCTCAACGGCGACAACATCAGCCGGCAGGGGCCGCGCGTCGTCGACGGCGCCGCGGCGGTGTGCGCGGTGCTCGACCAGGTCCGCGCCGAACGCGCGATGCGTTGAGCGGCGGCGCCTTCAGGCGGTGGCCGGAGCCGGGGTCGCGGCGCGCTTCAACGCCGGTGGCGCCGAGTCGCACCAGCGAGCGACGGCGCACACCTCGCACAGCGGCCGCTTGGCCTGGCAGACATAGCGGCCGTGCAGGATCAGCCAGTGGTGCGCGTTCGGCAGGAACGCTTTCGGCACGCGCTCGAGCAGGCGTAGCTCCACCTCGATCGGCGTCCGTCCGACCGCCAGGCCGGTGCGGTTGGCGACGCGAAAGACGTGCGTGTCGACGGCGAGCGTCGGGTCGCCGAAGGCGTTGTTGAGGATGACGTTGGCGGTCTTGCGGCCGACGCCGGGAAGCGCCTCGAGCGCCTCGCGCGTCTTCGGTACCTGGCCGCCGTGCTCTTCGACGAGGATGCGGCAGGTCGCGTGCAGGTTCTTCGCCTTGATGCGGAAGAGGCCGATCGTCCGGATCGCGTCCTCGAGCGCCGGCAGGCCGAGGGCGAGCATCTTCGCCGGCGTCGGCGCTATGGCGAAGAGGGCGCGGGTCGCCTTGTTGACGCCGCGATCGGTCGCCTGCGCCGACAGCAGAACGGCGGCGAGGAGCTCGAAGACGCTCGCGTAGTCGAGCTCGGTCGC
Source organism: Rhizobacter sp. (assembly GCA_017881025.1). Classification (GTDB taxonomy): domain Bacteria; phylum Pseudomonadota; class Gammaproteobacteria; order Burkholderiales; family Burkholderiaceae_C; genus Schlegelella_A. Next base: position 2,856 of record JADGRJ010000264.1, read on the forward strand.
CGGCTCCGGGTTGGCGTCGCGCAGCGTCGCAAAGAACGGCTCGATGTCGGCGCGCTTCACCGATCGTTGCTCCGGTGCCCGGCGTCGGCCGTGCCGCGCCTCACCGCGGTGCTCGGGCTTCGCGGGCGCGCGCGAGCGCCGCCGCGATCGTCTCCTGGCGGGTCGTCGCGACCTGGACCTCGGCCGCCGCGTCGCCGCTCGTGCCCAGGCGCGCGGCGTGGCGCGCGTAGCGATCCCGTGCCTGGTCGGCGCGCGCCGGATCCCACGCGTTCCAGCCGGTGCGATCGCCACTCGCCCCGATCATCGCGATGCAGTCGACCGGGCACACCGGAACGCAGAGCTCGCAGCCGGTGCAGAGCTCGTCGATGACGACGTGCATCCGCTTGGCGGCGCCGACAATGGCATCGACCGGGCACGCCTTCAGGCAGAGCGCGCAGCCGATGCACCACGCTTCGTCGATGACCGCGAGCGCGCGCGGCGCTTCGTGCCCGCAGCTCGCGTCGAGGGGCAGCGCGGGCCTGCCGGTCAGACGGGCTAGGCGGTCGACGCCTTCGGCGCCGCCGGGCGGGCAGCGGTTGACCTCGGCGCCGTCGTCGGCGATCGCCTGCGCGTAGCCGCGGCAATCGTCGTAGCCGCAGCGGCGGCACTGCGTCTGCGGCAGCAGATCGAGCACCGCCTCGGCCGACACGCCGCCCATCGCGACGCTCAGGCGCTGACGGCCCGCCGCTTGGCGCGCGGCGCAGGCTTGCGCTTCTTGTCGGCGCCGGCCATCGGAACCTGGTGCGCGGCGATGAAATCGCGCACCTTCGGGTAGACCTTCTCGCGCCAGCGCCGACCCGAGAAGATGCCGTAGTGGCCGGCGCCGTGCACGTCGTAGTGGAAGCGCCGGTCGGCGGGGACGCCGGTGCACAGGCCGTGCGCCGCCTTGGTCTGGCCGGCACCCGAGATGTCGTCGAGCTCGCCCTCGATCGTCAGCAGCGCGGTCGTGCGGATGTCCTGGGGCCGGACCAGCTCGCCGCCGATCGTCCAGGTGCCATTGACGAGCGCGAAGTCCTGGAACACGGTCTTGATCGTGTCGAGGTAGTACTCGGCCGGCATGTCGAGGACGGCGTTGTACTCGTCGTAGAAGTCGCGATGGAAGTCGGCCTTGTCGCCGTCGCCGCGGACGAGGTCGAGGAAGTGGTCGTAGTGCGACTTCAGGTGCCGGTCGGGATTCATCGCGATGAAGCCGGCGTGCTGCAGGAAGCCGGGGTAGACGGGCCGGCCGGCGCCCGGGTAGTTGATGGGCACGCGGTGGATGACGTTGTTCTCGAACCAGGACAGGCTCTTGTTGGTCGCCAGGTTGTTGACCGCGGTCGGGCTCCGGCGCGCGTCGATCGGGCCGCCCATCATGGTCATCGTCCGTGGCGTTGGCTCGCCGGCGCTCGCCATCAGCGAGATCGCCGCCAGCACCGGCACGGTCGGCTGGCACACCGAGATCACGTTCACTTCGGGGCCGACGAAGCGGATGAACTCCTGCACGTAGGCGACGTAGTCGTCGAGGTGGAACGGGCCCTTGTCGTTGGGCACCATGCGCGCGTCGGTCCAGTCGGTCATGAAGACCTTGTGGCCCTTGAGCAGCTCGCGCACCGTCTCGCGCAGCAGCGTCGAGTGGTGGCCCGACAGCGGCGCGATCACGAGCACGATCGGCTGGCCCTTCAGGCGCTGCAGCGTCGGCAGGTCGTCGGTGAAGCGCTTGAAGCGCAGCAGCCGGCAGAACGGCTTCTCGATCGCGACGCGCTCATGGACGGCGACCTGCACGCCCTGGACGTCGATCGAGCGGATGTCGAACTGCGGCTTCTCGTAATCCTTGGCGAGCCGGTGCATCAGCTCGAGCCCGGCCGAGACGCGGTGCGCATTCGGCGTGTGCGCGAACAGCGACAAAGGGTGGTTGTAGAGCTTCGAGGAAGCGCTCGCGAATTCCGAGAACGGACTCAGCAGCGCGCGCTGCGCTTCGTACCACTCGTAGAGCATCATGCGGGAGCCTTTTCGGTCACTTGGGCGATCGCCCCGACGACGGCGTCGAGGTTGCGTTCGTTGAGGGCCGCCACGCAGATGCGGCCGGAATCGACGCCGTAAACCCCGAACTCGCTGCGCAGCCGCTGCATCTGCGCCTTGGTGAGGCCGGAGTAGCTGAACATGCCGCGCTGGCGGGTGATGAAGTCGGTGTCGATGCCGGCGCCGGCGGCGACGAGGCGGCGCTGCAGCTCGACGCGCATGCGCTTGATACGCTCGCGCATCCCGGCCAGCTCTTCTTCCCACATCGCCCGGAGCGCCGGCGTCGAGAGCACCGTCGTGATCGCGGCGGCGCCGTGCGTCGGCGGGTTCGAGTAGTTGGTGCGGATGACGCGCTTGAGCTGGCTCAGCACCCGTGCCGCGGCGTCCCTGGTCGCGCAGACGACCGAAAGCGCGCCGGCGCGCTCGCCGTAGAGCGAGAAGCTCTTGGAGTAGCTGGTCGCGACGAAGAAGTCGAGGCCGGCGTCGAGGCAGAGCCGGACCGCGCGCGCGTCCTCGACGATGCCGTCGCCGAAACCCTGGTACGCCATGTCGAGGAACGGCACCAGGCCGCGC
>JADGRJ010000061.1 GCA_017881025.1 Rhizobacter sp.
CCGCTCACCGCGGTCGCCGGCTGGCTCGTCTACAACGAGCGCATCGATCTCTTCACCGTGGTCGGCGCCGGGTTGATCCTCGTCGCCAACCTGCTCAACCTGCGCCGGTCGATCCCGGTACCCAAGGACACTCGCATGGCGACTTCCCAATGAGCGCGATTCCCTTCGACGACACGTCGGCCGCCGCCGCCACCGCGCCGCGCTGGCGCTGGCTGCCCGCGCCGGGCACCTGGAAGTACCACGCGCTCCTGCTCGCGCTCGGCATCCTCGTCCTCGGTCCGCTCGGGGGGCTGACGGCGTCGTACATGAACTTTTCGATCGGCTTCTTCGTCGGCGGCCAGGTGCTCGCGGGCCTGCTCGGCTCGACCGTCACCTACGGCTACGGCGTCGAGGGCAAGCACGGCGCCAACTACATCCAGACGGCGGCCGCATCGGTCGCCGGCATGAGCGGGATGGGCGTGCTGATCCAGGCGATGGTCTGGCTCGGCCTGCCGCAGCCGCCGATGTGGCAGATGGTGCTCTACATGCTGACGATCGGCATGTTCGGCGCCGGCATCGGCATGCTCTACACGCCGATCCTGGTCGACCGCATGAAGCTGGTCTTCCCGTCGGGCCTCGCCGTCGCCAACATCCTGCGCGCGCTCACCGACCCGGTGCTCCTGCGCCGCTCGGTCGCGCTGCTCGGCGGCGGCGTCGCCAGCGGGCTGGTCGGCGGCATCGCCGCCGCGAAGGTCGCGATCCTCGGCACGATCGAGCTCTCGACCTCGACCTTCGGCGCCGGCATGGTCGTCGGCGCGCGCATCGGCCTCGCGGCGGTGACCGGCGGCGTCATCGGCATCCTGCTGAAGCCGTACTTCGTCTCGATCGGCTGGCTGCAGCCGGGCGACCCGCCGCGCAAGATCATGTTCCTGATCGCGCTCGGCTGGATCATGGGCGCGGCGATCGTCGACATGACGCTGATCTTCGGCCGCGCCGTGAAGCGCTGGCGCGAGACCTCGGCAGCGCCGAGCGCGCAAGGCGAAGACGTCGCCGTCCATGGTTGGCGGCGCGTCCACACCGTTCGCCTTGTGATCTGGTCGATTGCCTGGGGCGCGGCGGTCGTCGCCGTCGGCCACCTCGTGCTGCACCAGCCGGTGCTCTACCTCGTCGTCGCGCTGTTCCTCGTTTGCGTGTTCGCGCTCGTCAACGGCATCTCGCTCGGCATCAGCGACTCGAACCCGATCTCTTCGGCGTTCGTCGTCTCGATCGTCATCCTGGCGGCGATCGGCCTCAAGGACCCGACCGTCGGGCTGATGGCCGGCACCGTGCTGCTCGTCTCGACCAGCGTCGCCTGCGACATGCAGCAGGACCGCTCGACCGGCGCCCGCCTCGGCACGAACCGCGTCATGCAGTTCCGCTACCAGGCGGCGGGCATCTTCGTCGGCGCGCTCCTCGCCGTCGGCTTCGCCCGCCTCTTCATGGCCGCCTACCCGGTGCTGCTGCTCGACCAGACGGTGATGACCGAGGGCCAGCAGCCGGCGCAATGGAACGCGGCGATGACCTTCAAGTTCGTCGGCATCCTGAAGAGCCTGACCGACGACAAGCCGTACCAGCGCACGGCGATCTGGATCGGCGTCGGCACGGGCCTGCTGATCGAGCTCGTCCGCAAGGTCGCGTTCACGAACGAGCGCTGGCTGCGCTACAAGAAGACGCGCACCGGCGGCGCCGTCGACTTCGTCCTCGACTCGACGGTGCTGTCGTCGCCTTACGCGATGTCGTTCGGCGGCTTCGTCAACCTGGCGACGTCGCTCTGGCTCGGCGCCGGCGGCGTCGTCGCGAGTCTCATCGACGCGCGCGCGGCGCGCAGGAAGCTGCGCGATGCACCGGGCGACGCCGGCGGGCTGCCGTCGGACATGACGGGGACGTCGCTGTTCGGCGGCGGGCTCATCGCCGGCGACGCGCTGGCGGCGTTGGGGCTCGGGCTGATCGCGCTGGGGGCGCTCGTCGTCAGCTGAGGGCCAGGGGCATCCGGCGTCGCGGAAGCGTTAGTGCCCGGCAATGCGTCACGGCGGACCGCGTCTATGAACTGCTGATCTCACGACACGGATGACGCAACTGCCGATCGGCCCACCCGCAGAGCTGCCCCTATGGAAGGGCAGGCGCGGCGTTATCAACACCGTCATGTGCGGTGTTCTCTCGTTGCCTTGCGCCTTCGCGCTGTGGTTCCTCGCGGAGCGAAGCGTCATCGTCCCCGCCTGCACGGCTTACGCAAGCGCACACGGGATGACTTACACGGACTTCAAGCTGACCGGAGTGAAGCAGGCCTCCACCGTGGTCTGCATGTTCGCCCAGGCCAATGGGGCGAGCGAGGACGTCCACCTCAGCGAGCTCGTCCCGTTCTTCACGGACTTCTGGGTCGGCTTCGCGATGAGCCTGCAGATCACGGTTCCGGCGTTTGCGATTCTCCTGGCTCTCGTTCGCGTGGGCTGGTACAGGCGCACCACGCGAGCCGCCGCCTGACCCTTCCATCGACCCGACCGAGGCGCGCCGTGCGTTCGCGGGCGAGGACGCGCCGACAACCGCGAGCTCTTCGACGCCTCGATGGCCGGCCTGATCAACGCTGCGCCGTGACGACAGCGCTCTCTTCATCGAGATCGTCGCTGCCGGCGAGCAGCATGCGGTAGCTCGCGACGTCCTCGCCCGAGATCGCGAGCGACGGATCATCCACCGCCGACGTGGCGGGAGGGCTCGTTCCGGCGCAGCCGGCAGTGACCGCGCAAGCCGCCAGACAAAGGTAGGGAACGACGGGACCGGCGCGAGCCTGTTGCCCTTGGGCATGCCGACGGCGCAGAACGGCACCTCCTCGTTGAGCGCCGAGGCGGCGGCGGCGGGCGGGTCGGCGGCGAGCGTCGGCCCGGCAGCAACCGCCAGGCACACGCCGAGCGCGGCGCGACGGATCGATGCAAACATGTCTCGCTCGTCGGCGGCGTGCAGCTTGCGCGCGTCGCTGGAATGCTGGCGCCGCAGCCATTGAAGGCGGCCGTCTCGCTCCCACCTAGCGGCGATGCCGCTGCAGGCGATCTCGCTCCTTCTCCACGCCTACGTCGGCTGGCGCCTCGTCCCGGCGCTCGGGTCGGTTGCGGGCGGCGCGTTACTCGCCGCCGTCCTCGTCGTCTCGGCGCTGACGCTGCCGTTCGGCCTCGGCGCCCGCCGCGGCACGCGCCGCTTCGCCGCCCTGCTCGCCTGGATCGGCCTCGTCTGCATGGGCCTCTTCTCGTCGCTGTTCGTGCTCACGCTCGTGCGCGACCTCGCGCTCCTCGGGGTCGCCGCCTTCGATGCGGCCCGGCCCGGCACGCTCGCCTTCGCGCCCTTTTTCGTTGCTTCCGCGCGGGCGGCGGCGATCGGCGCCGTCGTCGCCACGCTCTGGGGCTTCGCCAACGCGCGCCGCACGGCACGCGTCGTCCGCGTCGACGTGCCGATCGCCGGCCTGCCGATGGCGCTCGACGGCTTCACCATCGCCCAGGTCAGCGACGTCCACGTCGGGCCGACGATCAAGCGGCCGTACGTCGAGGCGATCGTCGAGACGGTCAACCGGCTCGACGTCGACCTCGTCGCCGTCACCGGCGACCTCGTCGATGGCTCGGTCGCCCACCTCGCCGCTCACGTCGCGCCGCTCGCCGACCTGCGCTCGAAGGAGGGCAGCTTCTTCGTCACCGGCAACCACGAGTACTACTCGGGCGCCGCGGCATGGGTGGGCGAGCTGCGCCGGCTCGGACTCACGGTGCTGATGAACGAGCACGCCGTCGTCCGCCGCGGCGACGCGCAGCTCGTCGTCGCCGGCGTCACCGACTTCGGCGCCGGACACTTCGATCGAAGCCAGGCAAGCGATCCTGCCGCGGCGCTCGCCGGCAGCCCTGACGGCGCGGTGCGCCTGCTTCTCGCACACCAACCGCGCAGCGCTGCCGCCGCCGAGGCGGCCGGCTTCGACCTGCAGCTCTCCGGCCACACCCACGGCGGCCAGTTCCTGCCCTGGAACTTCCTCGTCCGCCTGCAGCAGCCGTTCACCGCCGGGCTGCACCGCTGGCGCCGGATGTGGGTCTACACGAGCCGGGGCACCGGCTACTGGGGGCCGCCGAAACGCTTCTGCGCGCCGTCCGAGATCACCCTGCTGCGCCTGGTCGCCATCCCGGCGGCCGCGGCGCAGGAGGTCGCGGCGCCCCCGCGTGGCGGCGCTGCCCTGCCGGCCGTCTGAGGCGACGCCGCGAATTACAATTCGCAGGTTTTGGCCGGCCACCCGCTGCCGCGCATCGAGAGGAATCCACCCGTGTTCATTTCCGAAGCTTTCGCGCAGGCCGCTCCCGCGGCCACCGGCGCCGCCGATGGGCCGTTCGGCGGCCTCGGCGGGCTCGGCGGCATGCTGCCGCTCGTCCTCATGTTCGTGGTGCTCTACTTCGTGATGATCCGGCCGCAGATGAAGCGGCAGAAGGAGCACAAGGCGATGATCGACGCGCTCGCCAAGGGCGACGAGGTCGTCACCTCGGGCGGCGTCCTCGGCAAGGTGTCGAAGATGGGCGACACCTTCGTCGGCGTCGAGGTCGCCAACGGCGTCGAGATCCAGGTCCAGCGCTCGGCCGTCGTCCAGGTGATGCCCAAGGGCACGGTCAAGTGACGGGTCGCGCGAAAGGTCGGGTGCCGGGAGGTCGGCCGTGAACCGCTATCCGCTCTGGAAGTACGCGATCATGCTGGTCGCGTTGCTGGTCGGCCTGATCTACACGCTGCCCAACCTGTTCGGCGAGGCGCCGGCGGTGCAGGTCTCGAGCGGCAAGGTCACGGTCAAGCTCGATCCCTCGCTCGCGCCGCGCATCGAGGAGATCCTCACCAAGTCCGGCCTCAAGCCCGACTTCGTCCGCTACGACGGCAATTCGGTGAAGGCACGGCTCGGCGACCTCGACGAGCAGCGCAAGGCCAAGGACGCGATCGGCGCCGCGCTCAACCCCGATCCGAACGACCCGACCTACATCGTCGCCCTCAACCTGCTGTCGCGCTCGCCGCGCTGGCTGACGGCGTTGCATGCGCTGCCGATGTACCTCGGCCTCGACCTGCGCGGCGGCGTCCACTTCCTGATGCAGGTCGACATGAAGGCGGCGCTCACCAAGAAAGCCGAGTCGACCGCCGGCGACGTGAGGACGCTCCTGCGCGACAAGAACATCCGTCACACCGGCATCGCGCGCGACGGCAACGGCGTCGTCATCCGCTTCCGCGACCAGCCGACGCTGGCGGCGGCGCGAACCGTCCTGCTCGACCAGCTGACCGACTTCAACTGGGTCGAGAGCCAGGAGGGCGCCGACTGGAAGCTCGCCGGCAACCTCAAGCCCGACGCCGCCAATCGCGTCCAGTCGGCGGCGATCACGCAGAACATCACGACACTGCACAACCGCGTCAACGAGCTCGGCGTCGCCGAGCCGGTGATCCAGCGGCAGGGCGCCGACCGCGTCGTCGTCCAGCTTCCGGGCGTGCAGGACACCGCCAAGGCGAAGGACATCATCGGCCGCACCGCGACCCTCGAGATGCGGATGGTCGATGACAGCAGCGAGGCGCGCCTCGCCGAGACCGGCGCCGGCCCGGTGCCGTTCGGCTCCGAGCGCTACGTCGAGCGCGGCGGCCAGCCGGTCGTCGTCAAGCGCCAGGTGCTCATCACCGGCGAGAACCTCACCGACGCGCAGCCCGGCTTCGACGGCCAGAGCCAGGAGCCGGCGGTTCACCTCTCGGTCGACGCGCGCGGCGCGCGCATCATGCGCGACGTTTCGCGCGAGAACATCGGCAAGCGGATGGCGATCCTGCTGTTCGAGAAGGGCAAGGGCGAGGTCGTCACCGCGCCGGTGATCCGCGGCGAGCTCGGCAGCCGCTTCCAGATCTCGGGCCGCATGAACACCGCCGAGGCCAACGACACGGCGCTGCTGCTGCGCGCCGGCTCGCTGGCGGCGCCGATGGAGATCATCGAGGAGCGCACGATCGGCCCGAGCCTCGGTGCCGAGAACATCGCCAAGGGCTTCCAGAGCGTGATCTACGGCTTCTGCGCGATCGCCCTCTTCATGTGCGTGTACTACCGGCTGTTCGGCATCATCTCGACGCTCTCGCTCGCCATCAACCTGCTCCTCCTGATCGCCGTGCTGTCGATGCTGCAGGCGACGCTGACGCTGCCCGGCATCGCCGCCATCGCGCTCACCCTCGGCATGGCGATCGATTCCAACGTGCTGATCAACGAGCGCATCCGCGAGGAGCTGCGCGGCGGCGCCAACCCGCAGGCGGCGATCAACACCGGCTACGAGCGCGCCTTCGCGACCATCCTCGACTCGAACGTGACGACGCTGATCGCCGGCCTGGCGCTGCTCGCCTTCGGCTCGGGGCCGATCCGCGCCTTCGCGATCGTCCACTGCCTCGGCATCGTCACCTCGATGTTCTCGGCGGTGATGTTCTCGCGCGGCCTCGTCAACTTCTGGTACGGCCGCCAGAAGCGCCTGAAGGCGGTCTCGATCGGCCAGGTCTGGAAGCCGGGCGCGAGCGTTCCGGCCGAGACTTGACGCCCTTTTCGACTTTTCGAGACTGAGACCGGAGCCCCGATGGAGTTCTTCCGCATCCACCGCGACATTCCGTTCATGCGCCATGCGCTGGTCTTCAACGTCATCTCGCTGCTGACCTTCCTCGCCGCCGTCTTCTTCCTCGCCACGCGCGGCCTGCACTTCTCGATCGAGTTCACCGGCGGTACGGTGATCGAGACGGCCTACGCGCAGCCGGCCGACATCCCGAAGGTGCGCGCGGCGGTCGAGGGCCTCGGCCTCGGCGACGTGCTGGTGCAGAACTTCGGCAGCTCGCGCGACGTGCTCATCCGCGTGCCGCTGCGCGGCGACATCAAGAAGGAAGACCTCGTCACGCGCGTCTTCGCCGAGCTGTGCAAGGCCGAAGGCGGCAGCGTCGTCGCTCGTTCCGGGCCGGCCGAGCAGGGCCAGTCGGCGTCGCGCCAGGTGTGCGCGGCGGGAGCCGCCGAGCCGGTGCGCCTGTCGCGCAGCGAGTTCGTTGGCCCGCAGGTCGGCAAGGAGCTCGCCCAGGACGGCGCGAAGGCGCTCGCCTTCGTCGTCATCGGCATCATGATCTACCTGGCGTTCCGCTTCGAGTGGAAGTTCTCGGTGGCGGCGATCATCGCCAACCTTCACGACGTCATCATCATCCTGGGTTTCTTCGCGTTCTTCCAGTGGGAGTTCTCGCTCTCGGTGCTCGCGGCCGTTCTCGCCGTTCTCGGTTATTCGGTCAACGAGTCGGTCGTCATCTTCGACCGGATCCGCGAGACCTTCCGGCGCTTTCGCAAGCTCAACACGCACGAGGTGATCGATCACGCCATCACCAGCACCATCAGCCGAACCATCATCACCCACGGCTCGACCCAGATGATGGTGCTCTCGATGCTGGTCTTCGGCGGCCAGACCCTGCACTACTTCGCCATTGCGCTGACGATCGGAATCCTGTTCGGAATCTATTCGTCGGTGTTCGTCGCCGCCGCGATCGCGATGTGGCTCGGCGTCAAGCGTGAAGACCTCGTCAAGTCGGCCGCCAAGGACCACGATCCGAACGACCCGAACGCCGGGGCTGTGGTGTAGAGTCGAAAGCGACTTTCTCAGGACGATTCGGCACCCCCAAGACCCCATGCCCACCCCCGCCAACCCGACGGCATTGGCTCAGCAGGCGCGGCGGTCTTATGCGGAGCGTCTGCTCGCCGGCATGCCGGGCGTGGTCCAGGCGATCGATCAGGGCGCGCGCCTGCTTGCCGCCGCGGTCGCCGAGCCGGCGATAGCCCTCAAGCGCCGCGAGCTGCTGCCGATCCTGCAGCGCGCCTTCCCGATCTGGCAGGACGGCATGACGACGCTGCTGCGCGCCGCCCTCGCCACCGGCACGGTCGTGCAGACGCGCCTCGGCGAGCTGACGCCGCAAAGCATGTCGAACCGCGCCGGCGCCAAGCTGAGCCTGGTCGACGACGACACGATCGAGCACGAGATCCTGAGCTCGCGCCTGGCGCTGGCGATGATGGACCGCGCCTCGTGGGAGTTCACCGACCTGCGCTCGCGCATGAACATGCTCGAGAGCCGCGAGGAGCTCGACGCCAACGACATCCTGCGCCCGCACGTGCTCGCGCGCATCGTCACCAGCTCGTGGCTGGCCGCGCCGCTCGGCTTCGACGCGTGGCGCTTGCTGCAATCGGTGGTGCACGAGGAGCTGTCGCTCTTCGCGGAAGAGGCGTACCACGAGACGAACCGCTTCCTGCTGCAGCGTCACGTCCTGCCCGAGGTCGACCTGCGGCCGTTCATCCGCCGCTCCAACCACGGCGGGCGGCTGCCGCCGAGCGGATCGACCGGCGGCTTCGGCACGCCGACCGGCATGTCGCCGAGCGGACCGTCGGAGTTCCAGTCGTCGGCAACGCGGGCGAGCGCGGCCAGCGAGGTCGGCGAGGAAACGCGCCTGATGACGCGCGCCGCCGGCCTGGCGCGCAGCAACGACCAGGCCGAGGCGGTGCTCGGCCGCCTGAACCGCCTGGTCGGCCGCCAGCTGCCCGATTTCGCCGTCACCTCGCACGCGCCGGCGCCGCCGTCGCCGCGCCTGAACGCGGCGATCGTCGAGGCGCAGGAAGGCGTCGCGCGCCGCCTGGCCAGCGCTGCCGCGGCAGACGGCAGCGGCCGCGGCGTCGTCAACACGCCGGCGCTCCTCGAGGAGCTGCACCAGCGGAAGCAGGCGCTCAAGCAGGCGGCGACGACGCCGGTCGAGCGGGCGACGATCGAGATCGTCGCGCTGCTGTTCCAGAGCATCCTGATGGAAGACGCGATTCCCGCGACCGTGCGCGTCTGGTTCGCGCGCCTGCAGATGCCGGTGCTGCGCGTCGCAGTCTCGGAGCCCGATTTCTTCGCCACCGTCGAGCACCCGGCGCGCCGCCTGATCGACCGCATGGGCTCGTGCGTGATGGGCTTCGATTCGTCCAGCCGCGCCGTCGGCGATCTGCTCGAGAAGGAGATCAAGCGAGTCGTCCAGGTCGTCGAGGCGTATCCCGACACCGGCCGGCGCGTCTTCCAGACCGTTCTCACCGAGTTCGAGAAATTCCTCGAGCACTACTTCAAGAACGAGAACGAGGCGTCGAAGAAGGGCGTCTCGCTTGCCGCGCAGGTCGAGCAGCGCGAGACGATGGCGATCCAGTACACGATCGAGCTGAGGAAGATGCTCAACGACGTGCCGGTGCAGGAAGGCGTTCGCGAGTTCCTGTTCCAGGTCTGGGCCGACGTGCTGGCGACGACCGCGGTCAAGTCGAACAACGCCGATGCGACCAAGGAGATGAAGCGCGCCGCCGCCGACCTGATCTGGTCGGCGAGCGCCAAGGTCTCGCGTGCCGAGCGCGCCGAGGTGATCCGCCGCCTGCCGCCGCTCCTGAAGACGCTGCGCGAAGGCATGGACGACGCCGGCATTCCGGTGCCGAAGCAGGACGAGCACATCCAGCGCCTCAACAACTCGCTCGCCGCCGCGTTCACCGCCAAGGCGGCTGCGATCTCGCACGAGCGCCTCGAAGAGCTGATGGGCCGCCTCGAGACGCTCGAGGAGCTGCTGCCCGAGGCCGAAGACGTCGACATCGACGAGTCGCTGGTCATGGATCTGTCGGGCCACGAGAGCTCCGAGCTCGAGGTCGTCGGCGAAGGCGGCTCGATGCCGACGCCGGCGATGCTTGCCTGGGCGCGCGAGCTGCAGGTCGGCAGCTGGTACATGCTCGACTACCGCAACCGCAACGAGGCGATGCAGCTGGCGTGGCAGGGGATGCGGCGCCAGTTGACGCTGTTCGTCTCGCCGCAGGGCCGCGGCGTGCTGTTCCAGCAGCATCGGCTGGCGGCGTTCCTGCAGGCGGGCCTGCTCGTGCCGGCGCAGGAGGAAGCGCTCACCGTGCGGGCGACGCGCAGCGCGATGGCCAAGCTCGACGGCGATCCGAGCCGACTGCTGAATTGACTTCCAAGACTGGCGCCGATCGGCGCGAGTCAGTGAATCAGCCGGTCCTCTTCGTCGACGAACAATTCGTCGAGGATCAGCGCATCGGGCTCTTCGCCCAGGCTCCAGAAGACCATCAGGACGATGATCTTGAGGTCTTCCAGATCGAGCGGCCCGCCCGGGATCGCGCTGGCGCGGTCGATCACCATCTCGCGCATCGGTGGCGGCAGGACGCCGGCCGATTCGAGAAACGCGATGAAGCCGATCGACTGCTCGCCGAGGTGCTCCTGCTCGACCGGCGCGTAGACGCGAATGCTCTCGGCGTGCTGCTCGCCGACCTTGGCCTGGGCGACCGCAGCGACGCCGTCGAGCCAGGTCAGCGCGTCGGCGATCTCCTCAGATTCGAAGCCCACGGAAGTGAGCTTCCGGGTCAGCTGCTCGTGTCCGGGGCAGGCGTCGGGACGCCAGTAGTTCTCGTAGAGGTACACGAGCACATCGAACATGAAAACACTATACCGCAGCGGTCCGCGCCGATGTCCGCGCGGGGACGAACGGCACTGATGGCGCCGCCCGGCGCGGGGCGGCGCCTCAGCCCCGCTCGACCCGCTGGAAGCGCTGGCCGGGCAGGCGGGCGACCCGGCCCTGGAGCTCGAAATCGAGCAGGCGGGCCGACAGCTCGGCGGCGCTTTGCCCGGTGCGCGCGATCAGCTCGTCGAGGCCGATCGGATCGAAGCCGAGCGCGTCGAGAATGGGGTCTTTGCCCGCCCCTGGCGATCCGGGAGCCGACGCGGCCGAAACGACGCGCGCGACGCCCGCCAGCGGCGCCAGCTCGTCGACGATGTCGGCGGCGCTGTCGACCAGCTTGGCACCCTGCTTGATGAGGGCGTGGCAGCCGCGCGACTGCGGCGAATGGATCGACCCGGGAATCGCGAAGACTTCGCGGCCGGCCTCGGCGGCGAGGCGCGCCGTGATCAGCGAGCCCGACTGCACGGCGGCCTCGACGACGAGCGTGCCGCGCGCGAGGCCGGCGATGATGCGGTTTCGGATCGGAAAGTTCTCGGCGAGCGCCGGTGTGCCGACCGCGAACTCGCTGACCAGGAGGCCGCCGGCGGCGATCTTCTGCGCGAGCGACCGGTGGCGCGCCGGGTAGACGCGATCGAGCCCGGTGCCGACGACGGCGATCGTCGCGGCGCCGACGGCGAGCGCGCCCTCGTGCGCCGCGCCGTCGATGCCGAGCGCCAGCCCGGAGACGACGACCCAGCCGGCGCCGCTCAGGTGGGCCGCGAAGTCGCGCGCGTTTTCGAGGCCCTGCGCGGTCGCGTTGCGGCTGCCGACGATCGCGATCGCCGGCTCGTCGAGCAGGGCGATCCGGCCACGCGCGTAGAGGACGAGCGGCGGATCGGCGCTGTCGAGGAGGGCGCGCGGATAGCGCGGGTCGCCGAGGGCGACGACGTCGCGCGCTTCGTCACCGCTCGTCAGCCACTGCCAGCCGGCCGCGAGCCGCGGCTCGAATTCCTTGGGGACCTGGGCGAGGGCCGCCGCCGTCGTCGCCGGCACGATCGACTTGCGCGCCTCGGTCGACGCGCCGAACACCGCCTCGGGCGAGCCGAAGCGGGCGAGCAGCGCGCGCGCGGCGTCACGGCCGACGCCGGGCGTCTCGAGCAGGCGCAGCCACGCCGAAAACTCGTCGCGATCGATCATGTGTCGGCACGGGCGGCACGGCGATCAGGATCGCCGTGCACGGCGCGGCCCGGAGCGGGCCGCCGCCGCTTGCGAGTCTACGGCTGGGTGAAGCGGTCGCCGGGAGCGACCGGCTCTTTCACCGACAGGATCAGCGCATACGACATGCGGCTGAAGACACGGAACACGAACAGCACGCCGTGCCGCTCGTCGGGCAGCTTGATCTTGGTGCGGCCCTTTTCGGTCGGGTCGACGACGACCTTGCCGTCGCGGTAGAGCGCGAGCACATGGCCGCGCTCGATGCCGTCGACCGCGCCCTTGTTGAGGGCGACGATCTGGTTCTGGCCCGCGGTGAGGCTGTCGCCGTAGATCGAGACGATCTGGCCGGCGATGGGCGCGGCCGGCGGGTGCGGCGCGTAGTTGGTGTACTCGCGCGCCGGCACCGGCGCCAGGCGGTCGCCGACGCCGGCTTCCTGGCGGATGCTGGTGACGGTGAAGGTCGCCGGGATGATCTCGGCCTTGCCTTCGGCGTTGGTTCGCGTCTCGCCCTGCACCGTGTACTCGGAGGCGCCGACGTAGGTCGCCTCGTAGCCGAGGATCTCCTTGGTCGTCGGGTCCTTGAGCGGCCGCGGCTCGCGGAAGATGCGGTACTCGCGCTCCTGGCCGATCTCGCCGCGCACATAGGCGGTATCGCCGCGCGAGAGCAGCACGCGGCCTTCCTGCGTCGCGACGATGCGAGGCGCGGCGGCGAGCTCGTTGGTCTCGAAGATCACCGCTTCGTTGAGGAACGGCTCGATCAGGTTGAACGGGATCGAGGCGATGCCGTCGAGGGCGATGTCCTTCGAACGGATTCGCGGCGACAGGCCCGCGTCGCCGGCGCCGCCGACCGGAGCGCCCATGCGCAGCCGGGCGCGGCCGTTCGACTTGTCGAGGAAGAGCACCTGGCCCGGGAAGATCAGGTGGGGGTTCCTGACCTGCTCGAGGTTCATCCCCCAGAGCTCGGGCCAGCGCCACGGGCTCTTCAGGTACAGCTTCGAGATGCCCCAGAGCGTGTCGTGGCGCTTGACGGTGTAGATGTCGGGGGCGTTCGGCAGCAGCTCGCTCAGCGGGACGCCCGCTTCGGCGGCCCGTTGCGCAGTCGCGCGCTGTTGCGGCGTGATCGGGAAGTTGGGCTCCGCGGCGAACGCGGCGGCGAGCATCGAGCCGAGCCCGATGACGGCGAGTTGCCGAAGTGCGGGTAGTGCAGGGAGAATTCGTCGGCTCATGCAGGAAGTCTCGTAGCGGCGAGGAGAGCGCCCACGCGCTCGGTCCGAAAGGTCTTCCGCGTGGTCTGGGATGCCGCGGCGCGGTTCGGCGAAAATCTCACTTGGTTTCACAGATTCTGCCCATAAAGCATTGATATCGCAACGAAAGTACGCTGGTTGCGGCCTCGTCCGTGCGACCTTTCTCACCACTTTTCGTTGCGCGGCATCCACATTCGGCCCGCGCTGAATTGAATCGTCACAAATGAGCCAACTCGACATCCTTCGCTACCCCGATCCGCGCCTGCACAAGGTGGCCGGGCCGGTGGTTGCGGTCGACGATCGCATCCGCCGCCTTGTCGACGACATGCTCGAGACGATGTACGGCGCCGAAGGCGTCGGCCTGGCCGCGACCCAGGTCGACGTGCACGAGCGCGTGATCGTCATCGACACCTCCGACGCGCACGACGAACCGATCGTCCTGATCAACCCCGAGCTGATCGCCAGGAGCGAGGAGATGACGTTCGTCGACGAAGGGTGCCTATCGGTGCCCGAGGTCTACGACAAGGTGCCGCGCCACGCCCGCGTTCGCGTCCGCGCGCTCGATCGCTCGGGCCAAGCGCGCGAGTTCGACGCCGAGGGGCTGCTCTCGATCGCGGTCCAGCACGAGATGGATCACCTGCTCGGCAAGGTCTTCGTCGAGTACCTGAGCCCGCTCAAGCGCACGCGCATCAAGACGCGCATGCTCAAGAAGTCGCGCGACGAAGCGCGCGTCTAGGCTGCGCACGGAAGGCGAGGCCATGCGACTCGCCTTTGCCGGAACGCCGGAATTCGCCCGCGTCGCGCTCGCCCGCCTGCACGCGGCCGGCTTCGAGGTCGCGCTGGTGCTGAGCCAGCCCGATCGGCCCGCCGGGCGCGGCATGAAGGTCGCCGCATCGCCGGTGAAGGCGTTCGCCCTCGAGCACGGCATCGCTGTCGCCCAGCCCCGAGGTCTGCGCCTCGACGGCAAGTTCGGCGCTGACGCCGCCGCTGCGCAGGCCGCGCTCGTCGCTGCCGCGCCGGAGGTCGTCGTCGTCGCCGCCTACGGGTTGATCCTGCCGCCCTGGCTGCTCGCGCTGCCGCGCCACGGCTGCCTCAACATCCACGCGTCGCTGCTGCCGCGCTGGCGCGGCGCGGCGCCGATCCAGCGCGCGATCGAGGCGGGCGACGACGTCACCGGCGTCACCATCATGCAGATGGACGCCGGCCTCGACACCGGGCCGATGCTCGTCGCCGAAACGCTCGACATCGGCGCCGACGAGAGCGCCGGCGCGCTGCAGGCGCGCCTGGCCGCGCTCGGCGCCGAGCTCGTCGTCCAGGCGCTCGGCGCGCTCGCCAAGGCGAAGCTCTCGGGCCGGCCGCAGCCCGAGACCGGGGTCACCTACGCCGCCAAGATCAGCAAGGCCGAGGCGACGATCGACTGGCGCGCGCCGGCCGCCGAGATCGAGCGGCGCCTGCGCGCCTTCGATCCCGCGCCGGGCGCCAGGAGCGTCCTCGCCGGCGAGACGATCACCTGCTGGCGCGGCGCGGTTCGCCCAGGGGGAGGACGGCCCGGCGAGGTCGTCGCCCTCGACGGCGGCGCGCTCACGGTCGCCTGCGGCGAAGGCCGGCTGGCGCTGACCGAGCTGCAACGCGCCGGCGGCAGGCGCATGGTCGCCGAGGCTCTGCTGCGCGGCTGGACGCCGCCCGTCGGCGCCGTCTTCGATGCCGCGCCGCCCTTTGCCGGCGGCGGCGGATTGAACTCCGGCGCGTTGTCGCCATCTTCCTTGGCGGCGCCTTCCGGGCGTCGAACCTGAGAGGCACGCGATGTTCAACCTTCTGAAGACCGCCGTCCTGATGGCGGCGATCACCGCGCTGTTCATGGCCGTCGGCGCCTTCATGGGCGGGCGGTCGGGGATGATGTTCGCCCTCGTCGTCGCGGTGGGCCTCAACTTCTTCAGCTACTGGTTCTCCGACAAGCTGGTGCTGAGGATGTACAACGCGCGCGAGGTCGACGCGAGCTCGGCGCCGCAGTTCCACTCGATGATCGCCGAGCTTGCCCGGAAGGCCGGCCTGCCGATGCCGCGCGTCTACGTCATCGACGAGGCGGCGCCGAACGCGTTCGCGACCGGCCGCAATCCCGAGCACGCCGCCGTCGCCGCGACCACCGGGATCATGCAGGTCCTGACCGCGAACGAGCTGCGCGCCGTGATGGCGCACGAGCTGACGCACGTCCTTCATCGCGACATCCTGATCTCGACGATCAGCGCGACCATGGCCGGCGCGATCTCGATGCTCGCCAACTTCGCCGTCTTCTTCGGCGGCCGCGACAGCGAAGGCCGGCCGGCCAACCCGATCGCCGGCCTGGCGGTGGCGCTGCTCGCGCCGCTGGCGGCGAGCCTGATCCAGATGGCGATCAGCCGGGCGCGCGAGTTCGAGGCCGATCGCGGCGGCGCCGAGATCTCGGGCGACCCGCGCTCGCTCGCGTCGGCGCTCGAGAAGATCCACGCCTACTCGCGCGGCACGCCGCTGATCGCCGCCGAGCGCAACCCGGCGACGGCGCAGATGATGATCATCAACCCGCTCCACGCCGGCGGCCTGACGACGCTGTTCTCGACCCATCCGCCGACCGAGGAGCGCGTCGCGCGGCTGCTGGCAATGGCGGGGGCGCCGCCGCGCTGAGCGGCAGCGGCCGCGGCGCGGGCCTCAACTTCGCCGCGGCGCTGCCGAAATAGCGGGCGACAACTCCGCTCGTCCCGCCATGCGCCGCACCGCCCTCGCCCTCGTCCTCGCCTTCCCCGCGACCGTCCTCCTGGCCGGGTGCGACATGCTCGGCATCGAATCGGCCGAGAAGATCGCCGCCTCGCGCGAGGCCGACGGCAAGGCCGTCGGCTCGGCCTGCCGGCACGCCGGCCGGGCGATCGAGGATTGCTTCGCGATCTACAAGAAGGCCGACCGCGCCGCCGTCTTCGCCGGCTGGCGCGACATGAACGACTACATGCGCGAGAACAAGATCGAGCCGGTGCCGCCGCAGCTCGCCGCGCAGGCGAAGGGCGCAACCGCCGAAGCGCGCTAGCGCTTGCAGCGGTCCGCACCGGGTCTCTTCAGCGCTTCACCTCGAACTCGCCGACGACGACGCGCTCGCCGCGATCGCTCTTGACGCGGACCGTCGTGCGCCGATCCTGCTGCGCCGGCGTGGCGAAGCCGCTCGACAGCCACATCATCAATCCGGTGCCGGTCGTCAGCACCTGCTGGCGGTGACCGAAGAAGTTCGCCTCGACGCGGTACTTGCCCGGCTTGGCGATGCGCAGCGCGAACTCCTCTGGGCCGTAGCCGCCGGTCGCGTCGCGCGTGATCGTGCCACCCTGGTACGAGAGGTTGTGGCCGAAGTAGACCTCTTCGCCGTTCGCATCGATCACGTGCAGGTCGACGTCGGTGTTGTCGGCGTCCCAGGCAAGGACGACGCGGACGTCGAGCGGCAGGTTTCCCAACAAGCGCCTGTCGATCGCGCTCACGTCGACCGTCCTGCCATCGCGGCGCGACTTGTCGACGACGGCGTTGAGCTCGGTCAGGGCGATCAGGTCGATGTCGGCGAAGCGCGCGTCCCACGCGCCGGTGACGACGGCGTAGAGGCGATCGACCGCCGCCTGCGCCTGGCCGGCGTCGGCGAGCGCGAGGCCGAGGTCGCGGTGCGACTGCGGCTCGTTCGGCGCCAGCTCGAGGACGCGCTCGAACACCGGCACCGCGGCGTCGATCTCGCCGGCCTGCTGCAGGCGATAGGCGAGCAGGCGCAGCACCTGGCGGTTCTGCAGGTCGAGCTCGGCGAGGTTGGAGAGCGCGCGCAGGCCGAAGACGCGGTTGTCGCGGTCGCCCTTGGCGAGGAAGAACTCGGCGGCGTCGAGAAAGAAGCCGACGCTCGCCTCGTTGGCGCGCCGCTCGTCGAAGTAGATGCGCGTCCAGTCGTCGGGCCGCGCCGCCTGCAGGCGCTTGATCGCGGCGCTCGCGCCGGCCGCGGGCGTCACCGCGATCGAGATCGTCGTCGTCGCCGTCGCCGTCGTCGCGCCGCCGTCGCCGCCACCGATCTTCTTGGCGCGCGAGAGCGAATCGTCGGCCTTCTCGGCTTGCGCCGCGAAGCCCGATGGCGCCGGCGCCGCCGCCGGCAGCGGCCGACGCGCCGCGTCGCGCTCGTTGTCCTTGGACTCGCGCATCGGCACGTCGGCGCGCTGGCGCCGCAGCTCGAGCGGCGCCGTCAGCGAGCCGACCGCGTTCGCCGGCACTTCGGACTTGGCGATCTGCAGCGGCACCGGCATCTCGCCCTTCGGGAAGTCACGGTTCCACCAGGCGGCGCGCGCCTCGAAGCGGCGAACCACCTGCGCCAGCCGGGCGGCGTCGCTGTCGACGCGGCGCTTGGTGGTGTTCGCCACGGCGCGGTCGTAGGCGGCACGCAGCTCGGCCGGCGGCTCGATCTCGTGGCGCACGTAGTCGTCGACGAGCTCGAGGACGATCAGCGAGGTCTCGCGCGTCGCCAGGCCGAAGCGCTTGCCGATCTCGCGGATGCGGACCTTGTTCGTTCGCGCTTCGCCTTCGAGCGACGCGAGCGTGAGGCGCGCCCACTGCACCGCCGCCAAACGCGACGGATTGCGGCCGGCGCGAACCGGCACGACACGCGTCGTCACCGCTCCTGACGCGTCGCGGAGGCGAACCGTGAGCTCGGCCTCCGCGGCGGTGAGGACGCCGGCGACGACGAGCCGTCCCGCCGCCGCGCTCTGCGACTGGACGACGAGCTCGCGCGCGCCCA
>JADGRJ010000265.1 GCA_017881025.1 Rhizobacter sp.
TTGCCTTCCACGCCCAACCAGCTGCGCTGGAACCCGCTGCCCACGCCGCAGGCACCGACCGACCTTGTCGATGGCATCGTGACGATGGCCGGCAACGGCGATCCGAGCGCACAGAACGGCGGCGCGGCACACCTGTACGTCGCGAACCGCTCGATGAAGAACCGAAGCTTCTACAACGCAGACGGCGAGATGCTGTTCGTGCCGCAAACCGGCCGGCACCGCTTCGTGACCGAGCTCGGCGTGATTGACGCCGAGCCGCAGGAGATCGTGGTCATTCCCCGCGGGATGCGCTTCCGGCTCGAGCTGCCGGATGGCAGCGCACGCGGGTACATCTGCGAGAACTACGGCGCCAACTTTCGCCTGCCCGACCTCGGTCCGATTGGCTCGAACGGCCTGGCCAATCCGCGCGACTTCCTGACGCCGGTCGCGGCCTATGAAGACATCGACGGGCCGCACGAACTGGTGGCCAAGTTCCAGGGCCATTTGTGGACGGCGCAGATGGAACATTCACCGATGGACGTCGTTGCCTGGCACGGCAACTACGCGCCGTACAAGTACGACCTGCGCCGCTTCAACGCGATCGGCTCGATCAGCTACGACCATCCTGATCCGTCAATCTTCCTGGTGCTTCACAGCGCTTCCGACACGCCCGGCGTCAGCAACATCGATTTCGTCATCTTCCCGCCGCGCACGCTGGCGATGCAGGACACGTTCCGTCCGCCCTGGTTCCATCGCAACGTCGCGAGCGAGTTCATGGGACTTGTGCACGGCGCCTATGACGCGAAGGCCGAGGGCTTCTCGCCCGGTGGCGCAAGCCTGCACAACAGCATGAGCGGCCATGGGCCGGATACCGAGACCTTCGAGAAGGCGAGCCGTGCCGATCTCTCGAAGCCCGATGTCATCAAGGACACGATGGCCTTCATGCTCGAGACGCGCCTCGTGTGGCGACCAACCGCACCCGCCGTCGAATCGGCCGAGTTGCAGCCCGAGTACTACCGCTGCTGGCAAGGCCTCGTCAAACACTTCAATCCGAGCAAGCCATGAATTCAATCGACGAAACGCACGACCCGGCCCTCGAGAGCTGGGTCGAGTCGGCCAACGATCCGGCCACCGAATTCCCGATCCAGAACCTGCCGTTCGGCCGGTTCCGCAGAGCAGGTGAAACCGGTGCCCTGCGCATCGGCGTGGCGATCGGCGATCAGATCCTCGACCTCGTTGCCACAAGACTCATCGACACCGATGACATGAACCGGCTGATGGCCGCGAGTCCCGACGATCGTCGGCGCTTGCGCCGCGCGATCTCGACGTTCCTGCGCGATGGCGGCGCAGACCAACGAGCGCGTGACTGCTTGGTGGCGCAGTCCGACGCAGAGATGGGATTGCCGTGCCACATCGGCGACTACACCGACTTCTATACGAGCATCCATCACGCCACGACGGTGGGCAAGCAGTTCCGTCCGGAGAACCCGCTGCTGCCGAACTACAAGTGGGTCCCGATCGGCTATCACGGGCGCGCCTCGTCGATCGGCGTCAGTGGCGAATCGTTTCCGCGTCCCAACGGGCAGATCAAGGCGCCGGATGCCGAAGCCCCCCGTGTCGGCCCGACTCGTCGACTCGACTACGAACTCGAGATCGGCGTGTTCATCGGCACGCCGAACGAACGCGGCGAGGCCGTGCCGATGGACGAGGCCGAATCGCGCGTCTTCGGAATGGCGCTGTTCAACGACTGGACTGCGCGCGACATCCAGCCGTGGGAATACCAGCCTCTCGGCCCGTTCCTGTCGAAGAACTTTGCGAGCACGTTGTCGCCGTGGATCGTCACCACCGAAGCACT
Organism: Rhizobacter sp.; assembly: GCA_017881025.1. Taxonomy (GTDB): domain Bacteria; phylum Pseudomonadota; class Gammaproteobacteria; order Burkholderiales; family Burkholderiaceae_C; genus Schlegelella_A. The sequence goes on from JADGRJ010000265.1 coordinate 1,835, forward strand.
CGCGCCGTTTCGCAGCGCTTTCGTGCGGCCGGCCGGTGATCCGCAGCCCCTGCCCTATCTGGACTCAGCGAGCAACCGAGAGGCCGGCGCGTTCGACATCCAACTCGAAATCTGGTTGCAGACCCCGAAGATGCGTGAAGCCGGCCAAGCGGGCGAGCGTCTGGTGAGGTCCAACTTCAACGATGCGTACTGGACCGTTGCGCAAATGGTTGCGCACCACACGGTTAACGGTTGCAACCTGCAGTCTGGCGATCTTTTCGGCACCGGCACGCTGTCAGGGCCGGACGCCGAGCAGGCCGGATCGCTGCTCGAACTCAGCGAGGGCGGCAAAAAGCCGATTCAACTGGCCAACGGCGAGACGCGCACGTTCCTGGAGGACGGCGACTGCATCGTCCTACGTGGTTATTGCGAGCGCAATGGCGCGCGCCGTATCGGCTTCGGCGAATGCCGGGGCACCGTTCTACCGGCACGTAGTCATCGCTGATCTCGACCTTCGTTCAAACACACAGGAGACTAGATCCAATGGGTACCACCACCACGGCGTCAGCGCCGGTCGACATTGGGCGCGTCCTCGACGACGGTCCGTACACGACGATGCAGAAGGTCGTCGTCTTCATGGCCGCAATGGCCATCGTCACGGACGGCTTCGACGGTCAACTGATCGGATTCGCCATTCCCTCGATCCTCAAAGAGTGGGGCATCACCCGCGGTGCGCTCGCGCCTGCAGTCGCCGCCGGCCTGCTCGGCATGGCAATCGGCAGCGCCTGCGCCGGCCTCTTTGCGGATCGATTTGGGCGGCGGATGGCGGTCATCGGCAGCGTCTTTCTCTTCGGCGCGGCGACCTGCTCGATCGGGTTTGCGCCTGATGTGGTCACCATCGCGGCGCTGCGTTTCGTGGCGGGGCTGGGCATCGGCGGTGCGCTTCCCGGATCTACAACGATGACCGCCGAATTCACGCCGGCACGACGCCGCACGCTCGCGGTCACGGCCACGATCGTCTGCTACCCGCTGGGCGGCATGATCGCCGGCCTGTTCGCAAGCGTGGTCCTTCCCGCGTACGGCTGGCGCGGTCTGTTCTGGATCGGCGGTCTGTTCCCGATGGCGTACAGCGTGCTGCTGTACTTCGTTCTGCCGGAATCGCCCCGCTTCCTGACCCGTAAGCCAAACCGCTGGCCCGAGCTGAGCAAGCTGCTGTCGCGCATGGCTCGTACGACGCCAGCCAACGCGGTGTTCGTCGATGCATCCGAGCAGAAGGCCGAGCAACATGCCGGGTTCAGCGCGTTGTTCGACACCGGCCGGGCGCGCGACACCGTTGCCATCTGGGCCGCATTTTTCATGTGTCTGCTGGCTGTATACAGCGCCTTCAGTTGGCTGCCGACCATGCTGGCCTCGGAAGGTCTTTCTCCGGCGATCGCCGGCTCGGGATTGACGGCCTACAACCTCGGCGGTGTTTTCGGTGCGCTGATCTGCGCCGTGGTCATCACACGCTTTGGCTCACGCTGGCCGATCGTCATCTGCTGCGCAGGTGCCGCCTTGACCGCGTACATTTTGCAAGGGGTCAACGTCGCCCAAGACACGAACCTGTTCATCGCCGGCATTGGTCTGCACGGGCTGTTCGTCAACGCCGTCCAGTGCTCGCTGTACGCGCTGTGCGCCTTCGTCTACCCGACGCTGGTGCGCGCCACTGGCACCGCCTCGGCGCTTGCCTTCGGTCGCCTGGGCGCGATCCTGAGTTCATTCGCCGGTGCGGCGGTCATCACGGCAGGCGGTGCGCATGCCTACCTGACGCTGCTCGGCTCCGCCATGGTCGTCACCTTGGTCGCGATGTTGATCATGCGAAGGCACATCCCGCGTATGGGGTCGGTCGCAATGGCACCTTCCGCGGCGGTCGCCTCGCGCTGAGCAAGTGGCCGCCGTGCTGACCCTGTACACGTACTTTCGGAGCTCGGCTTCGTACCGAGTGCGCATTGCGCTCGAACTTAAGTCGCTGGCATACGAGCCGGTTGGTTCTGGTGCAAATAGCCGGCCCGGTGAGCGAACTTCTCTGTGCTACGCGGCTGTTCAAGTCCCAAGCACCGCATTCCAGACTGCAGGCGCAACTCGGCCTTGAACGCCCAGACGTCCGAGCGCGAACTGGCCTTTGCGGATGCGATGCATCATTTCGATGCCAGCAATCGTGATCGCCGCATTCCTGAATCGCTTGAAGCCAAGCATCGGACCGATGCGCTGCTTCACGCCGCGGTGGTCCTGCTCGATCAGATTGTTCAGGTACTTCGACGAGCGCAGCTTCGTGTTCGCGGGCAATGAGCCATCGGCCTTCAGCTCGCGCACCGCGCGATGCGAGGCCGCGTACCCATCCAGCGTAATCGTCTGAGGCGCACCCTGGCTCTTGATCGCCTTCCGGAAGAAGGCCTTGGCCGCAGCGACGTCCCGTTTGGCGCTCAGATGGAAGTCGACTGTCTTGCCGGCCCGGTCGACAGCGCGGTACAGGTAGCGCCACTCGCCGCGAATCTTCACGTACGTCTCGTCAACGCGCCAGGACCGTCCCACCGGTCTGCCCAATTGGTTCCAGCGCTTGACGAACTCGGGTGCGTAGCGCTGCACCCAGCGCATGATCGTCGTGTGCGCAAGCGGTAGGCCCCGCTCGGCCATCATTTCCACCAGGTCTCGCAGGCTCAGCTTGAACCGCAGGTACCACCGCACGCACACGATGATGACTTCGCGGTCGAAGTGGCGACCCTCGAACAACTCCTCGATGCTCTTCAGCTTGCTCATCGCCGACCTTCAGTGCGTCCAGCTTGCCAGCGTAGTCGATGGGGCTGGGGAAATTTGCACCAGAGCCGCCCTGCGGACCCAGCGCCTGCACGAAGCGCTGCAGGTTCGTGGCCCCGCCGATCGGCACGACGACGATGCCTTCGGCCGGCAAGTCGCGGCCGCGCCGCCGCGCCAGCGCTTCGAGCGCCGCCTGGTCGCTCCAGCCCTCGACCAGGATCGCCGCACGCGCCTGCGCGGCGCTCACCAGACGACGCGCAGCGTCGGGGTCGAGCGGCGGGCGCGGGCCCGGCGGGCGCGGCGTCGTTGCAGGAGCTTCCACGTTCGCATCATGCCGATGCCGCGCGCCTCGCCGCTTGGGGTCATGACTATTACCTAGATGCGAACGGCAGCACGTCGCTAGAGTGCGCCGGACACGACAGTCGGTGAGTCCCATGCTCAGCTATCCCTTTGAAGCGTTCGGCAAACCCCTGGCCCAGGCGCTGCGCGAGACGCCGCATCCCGTCGGCAGCGAGGTCGTCTTGCGCGTCGGCAGTTGCGGCCTGTGCCACAGCGACGTCCACCTGCAAGACGGCTACTTCGATCTGGGCAACGGCAACAAGCTGGACCTGAGCCGCGGCATCGTGCCGCCCCGTGTGCTCGGCCACGAGATCGCCGGCACCGTCACGGCTGTCGGTCCCGACGCCAGCGGCATCGCCGTCGGCGATCGTCGCGTCGTGTTCCCGTGGATCGGATGCGGCGCCTGCGGTCCGTGCAAGGACGGCCACGAGGAGCTGTGCATGGCGCCGCGCGCCTTGGGCGTGAACCGCGACGGCGGCTTTGCCGACC
>JADGRJ010000266.1 GCA_017881025.1 Rhizobacter sp.
CACGGTGTTCGTCCAGGAGTCGGCCGACGCGGCTCGAACGCAGTGGCGATCGGTGGCCGATCAGCTTCGAGGCAAGTTCCCCAAGCTCGGTGCGCTGATGGACGATGCTGAGAACGACGTGCTCGCCTTCATGACCTTCCCTCGTGCGCACTGGACTCAGATCTACAGCACCAACCCGCTCGAGCGGCTCAACGCCGAGATCAAGCGGCGCACCAACGTCGTCGGCATCTTCCCCAACGACGCGTCGATCACCCGACTCGTCGGCGCCATGATGCTCGAGCAAAACGACGAGTGGAGTCTGAACCGTCGCTACATGCAGCTTGAGGGTCTCCAAACCCTCAGCGATACTGTTCCCACTCGGCTGTCCGCTGTGGCCCGCTGAGTACCGCGCATCTCAGCTCTTCCGGGCTGTGGACTTACACCATGCGCTGGGACACGACCTGAAGGAATGGCCGGCGATGTCTGGCCGCAGCGTACTACATAGAGCGCAGAGTTGCGCCTCGGCTTGTGGTCGGCACATTGCATCTGCGTGTCCGAGGTTTCCCTGCCTTGCGCTCAGCGGTAGCGGACGCCAGGAAGCACGCAGAGCATCTCGTACAGCAAGTTGGCAGCCAGCAACGCAGTATTGCCCGACGGATCGTAGGGTGGTGCGACCTCGACGAGATCGCCGCCGACGACGTTCAGTGCGCGGCATCCGCGGATGACTTCCAGCGCTTGCGGTACCGTGAGGCCGCCGATCTCCGGAGTGCCCGTCCCGCTGGCGTAGGTGGGGTCGACGCCATCGATGTCGAAGGTGATGTAGACGGGATGTCGGTCACCGATGCGTTGCCGGACCTCGCCCATCAGCGGAGCCAGCGAGCGGTACCAGACCTCGTGCGCCTGGACGACGGTGAATCCCTGTTGGCGCGGCCAGTCGAAATCGTCTGCGGCGTACCCAGTCCCCCGCAAGCCGATCTGCCAGACCTTGTCGCAGGCAAGGAGACCTTCCTCGACGGCGCGTCGAAAGGGCGTTCCGTGCGCTACACCTTCGCCGAACATCTCGTCATTGACGTCGGCGTGGGCGTCGACATGCACCAAGGCGACCGGGCCGTGCTTCTTCGCGATGGCGCGAAGGATCGGCAGGGCGATCGTGTGATCGCCGCCCAGCGTCAAAGGCCTGCAATCGGCGGCGATCACGTCATCGTAGAAACGCGTGATGATGGTCAGCGATTTTTCCAGTGAGTAGGTGTTGATCGGCACGTCGCCGAGGTCGGCGACCTGCAGGGTGTCGAAGGGAGCCGCCCCGGTGGCCATGTTGTAGGGGCGCAAGAGCGCCGACTCGGCCCGGATCTGGCGCGGGCCGAAGCGCGCACCGGCGCGGTTCGACGTCCCGATGTCCAGTGGCACGCCGACGAATGCGGCGTCGAGACCTGCGGCCGAAGATGCGGCAGGCAGCCTCATCATCGTCGCCAGACCGGCGAAGCGCGGCATCGCGTTGCCGCTCTGGGGCTGATTGCGCGGCACGGTCATTGCGAACTCAACGCCGCCGGCCGCGCAGCCATTCCAGCGTCAGCAGCAACGTCGTGGTGAAGAGGATCAGCAGCGTTGCAACGGCAGCGATCGTCGGCGTGATGTTCTCGCGGATGCCGGTGAACATCTGACGCGGCAGGGTGACCTGGTCAGGGCCGGCGAGGAAGAGCGTCACCACGACTTCGTCGAACGATGTCGCGAAGGCAAACAGAGCACCCGAGATGACGCCGGGCGCGATGACGGGCAAGGTGATGCGAAAGAAGGTCGTGAGCGGGTTCGCTCCGAGACTGAGGCTGGCGCGCACGAGATTCTGATTGAACCCCTGGAGCGTCGCCAGCACTGTCGTCACCACGAAGGGAGCGCCCAGCGCGGCGTGCACGATGATCAATCCCGTGTAGCTGTCGACCAGCCCGAGCGGTGCGAAGAACAGGTACGCGCTGACGCCGACGACGACGATCGGCACGACCATGGGCGCGATCAGCACGCTCATCAGCGCACCCTTGAAGGCGAAATTCGTTCGCGCCAGGCCGACCGCCGCCATGGTACCGAGCACGGTCGCAATCACCGTGGCGGCAGGCGCGACGATGAAACTGTTCTTTGCCGCGCGCAGCCACTCCGGCGACGTGAGGAGGTTGTCGTACCACTTCAGCGACCATCCCGGAATCGGATAGACCAGGAATGACGAGTCGCTGAAAGACAGCGGAATGATGACCAGGATCGGCAGCAGCAGGAACCCGAGCACGCCCGCGCACGCGACACGCCACGCCCACCAGCTCGCCTTGTCGAGCGGGGTCGCGTACGCGGGAAAGCTCGGCAGAGCGCGTGCGAGAACGCCGGTCGCTTTCACCCCAGGCTCACTTCCGACTTGATGATCCGACGGTAGAGCGCGTAAAGCACCAGCGTCGCCGCGAGCAGCAAGGCCCCGAGAGCGCTCGCCATGCCCCAGTTGACATTGACGTTGGTGTATTGCGCGATGTAATAGCTGAGCATCTGGTCGTCGGCGCCGCCGAGCAGCGCCGGCGTCACGTAGTAGCCGATGCTGAGGATGAAGACGAGCAGTGCGCCGGCACCGATCCCGGGATAGGTCTGCGGAACGTAGACGCGAAAGAACGCTGCCAGCGGCGTGCTGCCGAGCGAGACGGCGGCGCGCAGGTAGCTCGGCGGGATCCCCTTCATCACGCTGTACAGCGGCAAGATCATGAAGGGCAGCAGGATGTGCGTCATCGCGATGATCACGCCGGTCCGATTGAACAACAGCGCGAGCGGGTGCTCGATCAAGCCGGTGGCGATCAGTGCCCGGTTGACGAGGCCGGCAGACTGCAAGAGGACGATCCACGCCGCGACCCGGACCAGGATCGAGGTCCAGAACGGCACCAGCACGACGATCATCAGGATGTTGGCCTGGCGAGCGGGCAGTGTGCTGAGCCAGTAGGCAAGCGGATAGCCCAGCAGCAGGCACCACGCCGTGACGATCGCGCTGATCTCGAACGTGCGAACGAGGATCCGGCCGAACACGCGCTGGTCGGGCGCCATGCGCTCGATCGTTCCTTGCGCGTCCCGCTTGAGGTCGACCGAGGCGAGCAGGTAGTCGCCGGTCCAGCGCGAGCCGTTCTTGGCGATCGCCTGCCAGTACTTCGTGTCGGCCCAGCGCTCGTCGAGGGCGATCAGCCGCGCCTTGGCTTGCCCCAGGGTCGCGACGCCCTCCAGCGGCAGCGCCTTGTAGGCGTTCATCACGAGCGAGCGCGCACCCGGCACTTCCGAGTTCAAGCGACGAGCGAGGGCGCCCGCGTCGGCGCTGTCGGGCAACGCACCGAGATCGGCGAGCACCGCTGCGTACGCCTCGTCCGGCGGCGCGTCGCGACGGTTCCAGCGCTCCAGGGCCGCCGCCGTGCGCGGCAGCGCTTTCGCGACTTCCGGATTCTCGATCGCACGCTTGAGCAGCGCAGCGATCGGCACGAGAAACGTCAGCATCAAGAAGACGAGCAGCGGCAAGGTCAGCGCGAACGCGCGCAGCTTGCGGACGCGTTCGGCGCGGCCGAGCGAGCGCTGCAGGGCTCGAGGGTCGGCGATGCCCGGCAGGGCTGGGGCCAGGGCGCTCATCGGTCGATCGGACAGCGAGAGGAGCCGGCAATCGCCGGCTCCTGGTCGGCGACGTCTACTGCGCAGCCCACGAAGCGAAGCGCTTCTCGAGCTCTTCACCCTGGTCGGCCCAGAACTTGAGGTTGAACTGCAGCGCGTCCTTCGCGTTCGCCGGCGCGGTCGGCAAGTTGGCCAGCGTCTTCGCATCGAGCTTGGCTAGCGCATTCTTGTTGGTCGGGCCGTAAGCGATGTTCTTCGCATACTCGGCTTGCGCGTCCGGCGTGCTCGCGAAGGCGATGAACTTCAGCGCCGCGTCCTTGTTGGGCGTTCCCTTGGTGATGGTCCAGTAGTCGAGGTCGTAGATGCCGCCGGTCCAGGTGATCTTCAGGTTCTTCCCCTCACGGTTGGCGGCGTCGATGCGGCCGTTGTAGGCGGTGGCCATGATCACGTCGCCGGCGACCAGGAACTGGGGCGGCTGCGCGCCCGCTTCCCACCACTGGATGCTCGGCTTCAGCTCGCTCAGCTTCTTGAACGCTCGATCGGCACCGTCCTTGGTCGCGAGCACCTTGTAGACATCGGCGGGTTTGACGCCGTCGGCCATCAGCGCGAACTCGAGGTTGTAGCGCGCGCCCTTGCGCATCGCCCGCTTGCCCGGGATCTTCTTCGTGTCCCAGAAGTCGGCCCAGGTCGTCGGGGCCGTCTTCAATTTGTCGCCGTCATAGGCCATCACCGTCGACCACACGAAGATGCCGATGCCGCAGTCGCTCACCGCCGCAGGCAGGAAGTCGCTCTTGGCGCCGATCTTGCTGTAGTCGAGCTTCTCGAACAGACCTTCGTCGCAGCCGCGAGCGACGTCGGGGGACTCGACCTCGACGACGTCCCAGGTGACCTTCTTGGTCTCGACCATCGCCTTGATCTTGGCCTGCTCGCCGTTGTATTCGACGGCCACGACCTTGACCCCGGACTTCTCGAGGGGCTCGTAGAAGGCCTTCTTCTGTGCGTTGGCGTTCGCGCCGCCGAAGTTGACGACCGTGAGCTGCTGCTGGGCCAGCGCCGGCAGGACCGCGCCAGCGAGAAGGGCGGTGACGAGCAAGATCTTCTTCATGGTGAGCTCCTGGTGAGAGGGTGGGACGGAAAGAGATTCAGCGATAGATCCGCGTGAAGTCCGGCGGGAACTCCAGCCAGACGCCGTTGCCGGCCTGCGGAACGACGCTGGCCGACAACGGCAACTTGACGACTGCAGGCGCCTGACCGGCACCGACGTCGCAGAGCAGGCGCAGGTGGTCGCCGAAATAGATCACGCCGCTGACGACGGCCTGCAGCACGTTGCCGCGCTCGACAGGCTGCACATGCAGCACGATGCGTTCGGGGCGAATGCAGGCCTCGACCTCGGCACCGACCGACACCCCGTTTACGTTGACCCCGGAAATCACACGGCCGTCGGTCAGGACGATCCCGCAACGATCGCTGCTGTTGTCGACGTGCGCTGCGCGCACCGTCCCCTTGAGCGCCGTGCTGTCGCCTATGAAGCCGGCGACGAAACGGTTGGCCGGCGCTTCGTACATCCGGTCGACGACGTCGATCTGCTGGATCGCGCCGTCGTTGAAGACGGCGACGCGGTCGCTCATCGTCAGCGCCTCGCCCTGGTCGTGGGTGACATAGACGAACGTGACGCCGAGCTGGCGGTGCAGCTCCTTGAGCTCGATCTGCATGTGCTCGCGCAGCTGCTTGTCGAGCGCACCGAGCGGCTCGTCCATCAGCACGAGCTGGGGCTCGAAGACCAGCGCGCGCGCCAGGGCCACGCGCTGCTGCTGTCCGCCCGAGAGTTGCGAGGG
>JADGRJ010000267.1 GCA_017881025.1 Rhizobacter sp.
CGCCGGCGCGCGTCTGGCGCGCGAGGCGTGCGCCAAGTTCAGCAGCGCCGACAAGCCGCGCTTCGTCGCCGGCGCGCTCGGGCCGACGCCGAAGACGGCCAGCATCAGCCCCGACGTCAACGATCCCGCGGCCAGGAACGTCACCTTCGCCGAGCTGCGCGACGCCTACCGCGAGCAGGCCGAAGGTCTGCTGGAGGGCGGCTGCGACCTGTTCCTGGTCGAGACGATCTTCGACACGCTCAACGCCAAGGCGGCGATCTTCGCCCTCGACGAGCTGATGGAAGACACGGGCGAGCGCCTGCCGGTGATCGTCTCGGGCACCGTGACCGATGCTTCCGGCCGGATCCTCTCGGGGCAGACCGTCGGCGCGTTCTGGCACAGCGTGCGCCATGCGCGGCCGCTCGCGATCGGCCTCAATTGCGCGCTCGGCGCGGCGCTGATGCGGCCCTACGTCGAAGAGCTGTCGCGGATCGCCGGCGACACCTTCGTCAGCTGCTATCCGAACGCCGGCTTGCCCAACCCGATGAGCGAGACCGGCTTCGACGAGACACCGGAGATCACGTCCGGGCTGCTCGAGGAGTTCGCCAAGTCGGGTTTCCTCAACATGGCCGGCGGCTGCTGCGGCACGACGCCCGAGCACATCGCGATGATCGCCGAGCGCGTCGGCCGCTACGCGCCGCGGGTGCCGAAGTTCCGCGAACTTGCGGCCGCGGCATGACCACGTCGCATCTCGACGAAGAGGTTCCCCTCGGGGGAGCCGCGCGAAGCGGGAGGGGCCCCGCCCTGTCGACGAAGTCGGAACCTCCGCCGCTCCGCCTCTCGGGGCTCGAGCCGATGTTCATCGGCGGAGATTCCGTCTTCGTCAATATCGGCGAGCGGACCAACGTCACGGGCTCGAAGGCGTTCGCGCGCCTGATCCTCGGCGGCCAGTTCGAGGAGGCGCTCGGCGTCGCCCGCCAGCAGGTCGAGAACGGCGCCCAGATCATCGACGTCAACATGGACGAGGCGATGCTCGACTCGAAGGCGGCGATGGTGCGCTTTCTCAATCTCGTCGCCGGCGAGCCCGAGATCGCGCGCGTGCCGATCATGATCGACAGCTCGAAGTGGGAGGTGATCGAGGCCGGCCTGCAATGCGTGCAGGGCAAGGGGATCGTCAACTCGATCTCGATGAAGGAAGGCGAGGCGGCGTTTCGCCACCACGCCAAGCTCGTTCGCCGCTACGGCGCCGCCGCCGTCGTGATGGCGTTCGACGAGCAAGGCCAGGCCGACACCTTCGCGCGGAAGACCGAGATCTGCGCGCGCGCCTACAAGATCCTCGTCGACGAGGTCGGCTTTCCACCCGAGGACATCATCTTCGATCCGAACATCTTCGCGATCGCGACCGGCATCGAGGAGCACGACAACTACGCCGTCGACTTCATCGAGGCGACGCGCTGGATCAAGCAGAACCTGCCCGGCGCCAAGGTCTCGGGCGGCGTCTCGAACGTGAGCTTCTCGTTCCGCGGCAACGACCCGGTGCGAGAAGCCATCCACACCGTGTTCCTGTACCACGCGATCAAGGCGGGGATGGACATGGGAATCGTCAACGCCGGCATGGTCGGCGTCTACGACGACCTCGACGCCGAGCTGCGCGAGCGGGTCGAGGACGTGGTGCTGAATCGCCGCAAGGACGCCGGCGAGCGCCTGGTCGAGATCGCCGAGCGCGCCAAGGGCCAGTCGCGCGACGACTCGGCGCGCCTGGCCTGGCGCGGCACGCCCGAGCACCCGAAGACGGTCGACGAGAAGCTCTCGCACGCGCTCGTCCACGGCATCACCGACTTCATCGTCGAGGACACCGAGGCCGCGTGGCAGCGGATAAGGGCCGAGGGCGGTCGGCCGCTGCACGTCATCGAAGGGCCGCTGATGGCCGGCATGAACATCGTCGGCGACCTGTTCGGCCAGGGCAAGATGTTCCTGCCGCAGGTGGTGAAGTCGGCGCGCGTCATGAAGCAGGCGGTCGCCCACCTGCTGCCCTACATCGAGGCGGAGAAAGTCGCGCTCATCGAAGGCGGCGGCGAGGCGAAGGCGAAGGGCAAGATCGTCATCGCGACCGTCAAGGGCGACGTCCACGACATCGGCAAGAACATCGTCACCGTCGTCCTCCAGTGCAACAATTTCGAGGTCGTCAACATGGGCGTGATGGTCGCGTGCCAGGACATCCTCGCCAAGGCGAAGGTCGAAGGCGCCGACATCATCGGCCTGTCGGGCCTGATCACGCCGAGCCTCGAGGAGATGCAGCACGTCGCCTCCGAGATGCAGCGCGACGACTTCTTCCGCATCAAGAAGATCCCGCTCCTGATCGGCGGCGCGACGACGAGCCGGGTCCACACGGCGGTGAAGATCGCGCCGCACTACGACGGCCCCGTCGTCTACGTCCCCGACGCGAGCCGCTCGGTCGGCGTCTGCAGCGAGCTGCTCTCCGACGACCGCGCCGCCGCCTACGTTGCCGAGCTCGAGGCCGACTACGAGAAGGTGCGCGCGCACCACGCCAACAAGAAGCAGACGCCGCTCGTCTCGCTCGCCGAGGCGCGCGCCAACAAGACGAAGATCGACTGGGCCGCGTACGCGCCGCCGGCGCCGAAGTTCATCGGCCGCCGCGTGCTGAAGAACCAGGACCTCGCCGAGATCGCCGAAGTCATCGACTGGGGTCCCTTCTTCCAGACCTGGGAGCTCGCCGGGCCGTATCCGGCGATCCTCACCGACGAGATCGTCGGCGAATCGGCGCGTCGCCTTCTCTCCGACGGCAAGCGCATGCTGCGCCGCGTGATCGAAGGGCGCTGGCTGCGCGCCAACGGCGTCGTCGGCCTCTATCCGGCGGCGACCGTCGGCGACGACGACATCGAGATCTACCGCGACGAGTCGCGGACCGACGTGCTCTTCACCTGGCGCGGCCTGCGCGTGCAGAGCGTGCGGCCGGTGATCGACGGCGTGAAGAGCCCGAACCGCTGCCTCGCCGATTTCATCGCGCCGAAAGGCTCGGGCAAGGACGACTACATCGGCCTCTTCGCCGTCACCGCCGGCCTCGGCGTCGACAAGAAGGAGCAGCAGTTCGCCGCCGATCTCGACGACTACAGCGCGATCATGCTGAAGGCGCTCGCTGACCGCCTTGCCGAGGCGTTCGCCGAGAAGCTGCACCAGCGCGTGCGCACCGACCTCTGGGGCTACGCTGCGGAAGAATCGCTCGATGTCCCGGGGCTGATCGCGGAGCGCTACCGCGGCATCCGCCCGGCGCCGGGCTATCCGGCGTGCCCCGACCACACCGTCAAGCGCGATCTCTTCCGTGCCCTCAGCTGCGACGAGATCGGAATGACGCTCACCGAGAGCCTGGCGATGCTGCCGGCGGCGAGCGTCGCCGGCTTCTATCTGGCGCACCCGGAGGCGAAGTACTTCAACGTCGGCCGGATCGGCCCCGACCAGCTGAAGAGCTGGGCCGAGCGCAACGCCAGCAGCGTCGACGCCGCCGAGCGAGCGCTGGCGCCGCTTCTCTAGCGTTCGACCTAGCCGGCGCCGAGCGCGCGCCGGTACTGGATCGCTTCGCCGAGATGCGAGGTCGTGATCGCGGCGTGACCCTCGAGGTCGGCGACGGTGCGGGCGACGCGCAGGATGCGATGAAAGCTGCGCGCCGACCAGCCGAGCCGCGTCGTCACGCGTTGCAGGAAGTGCGACGCCGTGTCGTCGAGGCGGCAATGGCGATCGAGCGCCTCGCCGGCGAGCTCGCCGTTGGCCATCCCCTGACGATCGATCGCGCGCTGGCGCGCGAGGCGAACGCGGGCCGCGACCACCACGCTCGCCTCACCGTCGGCCGCCGCCGCGAGCTGCGCCGCGGCGACCGCCGGCACCTCGATCTGGATGTCGATGCGGTCGAGCAGCGGCCCGCTGATCTTGCCCTGGTAGCGCAGCACCGCGTCGGGCGTGCAGCGGCATGCCGTGGCGGCGCTGCCGAGCTGTCCGCACGGGCACGGGTTCATCGCCGCGACGAGCTGAAACGCAGCCGGGAAGTCGGCCTGGCGCGCTGCTCGCGAGACGACGATGCGGCCGGTCTCGAGCGGCTCGCGCAAGGCCTCGAGCGCGGCGCGCGGGAATTCCGCGAGCTCGTCGAGGAAGAGGACGCCGCGATGCGCGAGCGACGCCTCGCCCGGCCGCGGCGGTGAGCCGCCGCCGACGAGCGCGGCTGCCGACGCGGTGTGATGCGGCGCGCGCAGCACGCGCTCGCCCCAGCGTGACGCGCTGAACGCACCGGCGACGCTCAGGATCGCTGCCGACTCCAGCGCCTCGTCGTGCGAGAGCGGCGGCAGCAGGCCGACGAGTCGGCGCGCCAGCATCGACTTGCCGGTGCCCGGCGGCCCGACCATGAGCACGCTCAGCTGGCCGGCGGCGGCGACTTCGAGGGCGCGCTTGGCGGCGCTCTGACCGCGCACGTCGACGAGGTCGTGCAGCGTCGGAACGGTGACGCGCGCCAGCGACCGGGGCTCGTGCAGCGCGCTCGCGTCGGCGGCGTCGCCGGGGAGGAAGGCGCGGACGACGTCGAGCAGGTGGTCGGCGCCGCGCACCGACAGGCCGCCGACGAGCGCCGACTCGTCGGCGCTCGCCTGCGGCAGGACGAGCGTGCGCGGTGTCGCCGCCGGCGCGCGCCGCAGCGCGAGCGCCATCGCCAGCGCGCCGTGCACCGGGCGGAGCTGGCCGCCGAGCGAGAGCTCGCCGGCGAATTCGAACGCCTCGAGCCGGGCGGCGTCGATCTGGCCGGCGGCGGCGAGGATGCCGAGCGCGATCGGCAGGTCGAACCGGCCGGATTCCTTCGGCAGGTCTGCCGGCGCGAGGCTGACGGTGACGCGCTTGTTGTGCGGGAACTCGAGGCCGCTCGTCTGCAACGCGGCGCGGACGCGCTCGCGCGATTCCTTGACCTCGGTGTCGGCCAGGCCGACGAGGGTGAAGCTAGGCAAGCCGTTGGCGAGATGGACTTCGACCGTGACGGCGGGCGCCTCCAGGCCGCGCAGGGCTCGGCTGTGAACGAGGGCCAAGGTCATGGCGGATTCTCGAAGCGGAGCCTGCGAAGCCGAATCCCCCACGCAGGTGCACCGCAACGGGCTGCATCGCCTTCGGGGCGTGCCCGGATTCGGGCATGCGGGGCAGCGCTTGCGCCAAACCGGGGCGTGTGCGCCCCACCCCACGCTGGCACACATCCTGCGAAAACGTTGGCGAACATCCACAAGCACCAGGAGCCCTCTCCATGAAGAAGAAGTCGTACGCCTTCGCGTCGGCCCTCGCCCTCGCCGCCATCACGGCCCAGGCCCAGACGACACCGCCTGCCGCCCCCGGCCCGCAGGCCCCTGCCGCCGCCACGCCGGAGCCCGCATCGCCCTTCACCGCCAACATCAACGTCACC
>JADGRJ010000268.1 GCA_017881025.1 Rhizobacter sp.
AGACACGGGCATTGCGTCCGAGCAGGAGAACGCTGAGCTCGGCGAGAACGAAGCCGATGAAGTAGGCGCCGCCGTCGCCCAGGAAGATCAGCCCGGCGGGAAAGTTCCAGACGAAGAAGCCGAGCACCGCGCCGGCGGCGATCAGCGCCGTGCTCGCGACGAACTCGTCGCCGGTCTGGAAGGCGACGTAGGCGATGCCGAGCATCATCATCATCACGCACATCGAGGCGAGGCCGTTGAAGCCGTCGATGATGTTGATCGCGTTGGCGACGCCGGTCACGCAAAGCAGGGTCAGCGCCACCGCGAAGGGGGCCATCGTGATCAGCTGGTCGATGCCGGGAATGTCGGTCCGCACGATCACGCCGCCGAGCAGCCAGACCGCCAGCGCCGCCGACACGCAGGTCGCCAGCAGGCGCCAGCGCGCCGCCACCTTCTTGGTCAGGTCCTCGGCGATGCCAGCCAGGAATGCCGGCAGCGCGCATGCCATGAAGAGCCAGAAATAGGGCGCCGCGTCGGCTTGCTTGAAGTAGTCGAAGACGCCGGCCACGGCCATCGCGACGATGACGCCGACGCCGCCGATGCGCGGCACGGCACGCGTGTGGAACTTCTGCGGCCCGGAGAAATCGTGGTCCGCCGACAGCCGCGAATGGAGCGACGACGAGCGCACGACGAGGAGCGTCGCGATCAACGAGGCCAGGAAAGAGACGATGAAGAACGGCATGGGGGCGTTGCGGGCGCCGCTATTGTGATGGTTGCCCGGTGGCGGTCGTTGTGTGCGCGCGTCCGCAGTCCGTCAGGGTCGACGGCGTGCGCCCGGGCCTTAGAATTACAAGCTTTGCCGGCCTGGCCCAGAGGGGCTCCGACCCGTCGCCGTTCGGGTCTCCGGCACCCCACCCATCGGAGCCGGCGAGCCGGTAATTGACGTGAGCGTTGTCGGTGTCATCGGTCTGGGGTATGTCGGGTTGCCCCTCGTCATCGAGTTCGGCAAGCTGGGCAGGACGATCGGCTTCGACATCCTCGAGGACAAGGTCGCGCGCTGTCGCGCCGGCGTCGATCCGTCGCGCGAGATCAGCGACGCCGACATGGCGCTCGCCGTCCACGCCGAATACACCAGCGATCCGGCCCGGCTGCGCGAGGCCGACTACATCCTCGTGGCGGTGCCGACGCCGGTCGATAGCGCGCACATCCCCGACTTCGGCCCGCTCATCGGTGCGAGCCGGACGATCGGAGCGAATCTGAAGCAGGGCGCTGTCGTCATCTACGAGTCCACCGTCTATCCCGGTGCCACCGAGGAGATCTGCATTCCGGTCCTCGAACAGTCGTCGGGGCGAACCTGGAAGCGGGATTTCTTCGTCGGCTACAGCCCGGAGCGAATCAACCCCGGCGACCGCGAGCACATGCTCACCAACGTCGTCAAGGTCGTCGCCGGCGACAGCGCCGAGACGCTCGACAAGGTGGCGCGGCTCTACGAGCGCGTCGTCGGCCCGGGCGTGCACCGCTGCTCGAGCATCAAGGCGGCGGAAGCATGCAAGGTGATCGAGAACACCCAGCGCGATCTCAACATCGCCCTCATGAACGAGCTGGCGATCATCTTCGACAAGGTCGGCATCGACACGTCGGAGGTGCTCGAGGCCGCCGGGACGAAGTGGAACTTCCTCAAGTTCAAGCCGGGGCTCGTCGGCGGCCACTGCATCGGCGTCGATCCCTATTACCTGACGCACAAGGCCGAGACGCTCGGCTATCACCCGCAGGTCATCCTCGCCGGTCGGCGCATCAACGACGGCATGGGCAAGTACATCGCCGAGCAGACCGTCAAGCAGATGATCGCCGCCGGCCAGCAGATCCGCGGCGCCAGGGTCAACGTGCTCGGCTTGACCTTCAAGGAAGACTGCGCCGACCTGCGCAACAGCAAGGTCGTCGACATCGTCGAGGAGTTGAAGAGCTACGGCGTCGAGGTGTCGGTGCACGATCCCCAGGGCGACCCGGCGGAGGCGCGCGAGGAATACGGCATCACGCTGTCGGCCTGGGACGACTTGCCGCGCGCGGGCGCGCTGATCGCCGCGGTCGCCCATGCCGAGTACCGACGCCTGGGCATCGACAAGATCGCCGCCAAGCTGGTCGCCGGCGGCTGCTTCGTCGACGTCAAGGCCGGGTTCGACGCCGACGCCCTGCGCGCTGCGGGCCTGTGCGTCTGGCGTCTCTGAGCGCGGCCGGTCAGCGCCCGGTGCGGGTGGCCGCGACGCGTTCCAGCTCGTTCAGCATCGTCAACGCCAGCACACTGCGGTCGTAGTGCTGCGCGGCGGTCAGACAGCGCGCGCGGCAGCGTGCGAGTCCGGCCGGATCGGCGCGCACCTGGCGCAGGATTGCGGCGAGCGCGGCCGCATTCCCGGGCTCGAATACCCAGCCGACGCCTTCGCGTTCGACGATGCCTGCCGACTCGCCGGCGACGCCGTGCAGCACGGGAATGCCCATCCCCATGCACTCGAACAGCTTCGAGGGGATCACGGTCTCGAAGAGCGGCGTGCGCCTGAGGTGGATGATCGAGACGTCGAGCAGCGACCAGTAGCGCGCCACTTCATCCTTCGGCACCGAACCGACGAAGATGACGTTGTCGAGCCCGAGCGTGCGAGCCTGCGCGACCAGCGTTTCCTTGCGCGCACCGTCGCCGAGCAGGAGGATGCGCACGTCGCTGTCGCCGCGCAGCGCCTGCGCCGCTTCGAGCAGCGTCTCGAGGCCGTGCGCCATGCCGTGCGTGCCGACGTAGCCGGCGACGAACTTGCCTTCGAGGCCGAGCTCGCGCAGCAGCGCTTCGTCCTTCGGCCGCGGCGAGAACCGGGCGATGTCGACGCCGTTGGTGACGACGACGATCTTGTCGGCATCGATGCCGCGGCCGCGCAGGTTGTCGCGAAACGAATGCGTCACCGAGACGACGCGCGCCGCGTGTCGATAGAGGAAGAGCTCGAGTCTCTCGAGCGCCCGCAGCAGGCGTGAATCCTTCATCGCGCCGACCGCCTTGATCGACTCGGGCCAGAGGTCGCGCAGCTCGAACACGTAAGGCCGGCGCTTGACGGCGCCGACGAACCAGGCCGCGCAGGCGGTGAAGAACTGCGGCGAGGTGCCGACCACGACGTCGACCCGGCGAACGAAGAGCGCCGCCAGCGACGCCGAGACCATGAAGCTGAGGTAGTCGAGGACGCGGCGCGCGAAGCCCTCGTTGGCGGTGACGTACGACCAGACGCGAACGACGTGGATGCCGTCGATCCGCTCCTCCTGCCAGGCGGCGTTGCGATAGCCGGGAAACACCGCGCCCTTCGGGAAATTCGGTGCGCAGGTGATCACCGTGACCTCGTGCCCGGCCTGCACCCAGACCTTGCAGTGCTCATGCGTCCGGCTCGCCGGGGCGTTCACCTCGGGCGGGAAGTTGTCGCTCAGGAAGAGGATGTGCATCGGCGTCAGCGAGCCCAGGTCCAGCGCGTCGTCGCGCGACCGCGCTCGAGCGCCACCGCCAGGCACGACGTCGCTTCGACGGCGCCGAAGCGAGGCGAATGGAACGACGCCTCGGCGCGGCCACGGCCGGCGACGATGGCAACCTCGGCGACCACGCTCGCGCCGGCGGCGATCCGCCAGTGCGATTCGTCGCCGACCGGCGTGAGCGTCAGGCCGGGGGCGAGATGGAATCGTGCCAGTGCCGACGTGCCGGCGTGGCTCACGTCGTCTTCGACGACGAGACCGGCGCCATCGAATTGCCACCGGCGCCGATGCAAGGGCCGGCCTGCGAGGTGCGAATAGCCGTCGTGCGTGCCTTCGACGCTGATCGAGTCGCTCCGGTGTTCGATGCGGGGGCCTCCCGGGCGGGCGCGGCGGCCGACACGAAATCCCGCCCACACCTCGGACGAGTTGCCGCCTTCGACCTCGACCGTGCTGTGCGCCGCCGTGCTGCGCTCGCGCTGACGCTGCGGCCCGTCGCCATAGCACGAGGTTCCGCCGTTGACGACGAGTCTGCGGCCGGCCAGTGAAAGCTCGAACGAGAGCGTGTCGGCATGGGCATGGCCGGGCAGGTAGTCGGGCCCGACCGGCGCGACGTCGAGCAGCGCCACGACCGCTCCGCTGTCGACCCGGACATAGCCGGAATCGCGAAGCACGAGCACGCCTTGCGCCTCGTCGACCGCGGCGGCCGCGAAGCCGAGCTCGGCCGCGAGCCGGAACAGCTCGGAATTCGGCGGCGCGACGCCGTCGGCGCAGTCGTTGAAGCGGCCGAGCGTGCCGTCGGGATGGGTCATGGCCCGCAGCCAGAGAAGCATCGACGGCACGCGCGCCGCCAGCTCGCGTTGCAGGTCGCCGACCTCGGCCGCCGCGGACGGTGCCGCCGCGATCGCGTTGAGCAGGTCGAGAACGTCTTCGAGCGCGAGCGCGTGGTACATCGGGCTGCGCTCGAACTGGCCGCCGTCGGCGAGGATCTGCTCCGGCAGCTCGCGCAGGAGGATTCGCGATCCGGTGCGCCGCCACGCCGCCGCTTCCGCGCCGTCGAAGAAGAGCCCGGCGACGACGAGCGCCTTCGCGTTGGCGAACAGATGGTTGCCGAGGAGGTGCGTTTCCAGGCGGCGGGTCAGCCAGCGTGCCTGGGCGGCGAGGCTGGCGATCATCGCCGCGGACGCGTCGTTGCCGGCGCGCAGCCACTTGATCCAGTTGACGATGCGAAGCGAGAGCGGATAGGGCTCCCATCCGGCACCCCGGCTCGGCGGATTGTCCGCGAGCCAACGATCGATCAAGGCGACGTGGAGCGCGTGCCGCTGCGCCGCGCCGAGCGCGTTGAGATCGTCGAAATAGTGCTGGTGATAGCGCCACAGCCGGGCGACGCCCGGGCCGTCCCAGCCCACGTCGGCGAGCGCATGCCGCTCGCCGAGCAGATCGAACGTCATCGGTGCTTCGAGGCTCGGCGCCCGGCGTGCCGGGACCTGCCACTCTGTCATAGCAGTGCGACGTGGCGGCGCTGGTCGAAGGTCGGGGCTCGGCCGGCGCAGCCGGAACGCGACCCGGTCGACCAGCTGGCCGGGCTTGAGGTGGCGAACGGTGCGCCAGTAGGTCCCGAGGCCGGTCACGAGCCTGCGCTCGGGACGAGCAGCCGCTCGAGGACGGCGACGATCCGCGGCCCCGTCTGCCCGTCCCACAGCGGTGGAATGCCGCCTTTCTTCCAGGTGCCGGCGAAGAGCCGGTCGAGCGCCGGCTTGAGGCGTGCGGGGTCGGTGCCGATCAGCTCGTTGGTGCCGATCGTGACCGTCTCCGGCCGCTCGGTGCTGTCGCGCAGGGTCAGGCAGGGAACGCCGAGAACCGTCGTCTCCTCGGTCACCCCGCCGGAGTCGGTGATCACCGCCTTGGCGTGCTGGACGAGGTAGTTGAACTCGAGGTAGGGCTGG
>JADGRJ010000062.1 GCA_017881025.1 Rhizobacter sp.
GGTGCGGCTGTATGACACGGTGAACTCGAACGCCGACTGGTTGCCCAAGGGCCTGGGCGTGCTGGACCCCATCATCAAGCCCAAGGGCATCGACGATGTGCCCATCGTCACGCTGACGCTGTTTAGCAAGAACCCAGCCGCCGGCCCTTACGACCTGGAGCGCGTGGCGCACAGCATCGAGGCGGACTTGAAGCGCGTGCCTGGCACCCGCGAAGTCAAGACCATCGGCGGCCCAGGCCGCGCTGCGACGGTCGAGATCGACCCGGTGCGAATGTCCGGTGTCGGCGTGACGGTCTCCGACCTGCGCCAGGCCTTGCTGTCGGCGAACCTGGGCCTGCCGGTGGGCGAGCTGATCAGCGGCAACCGATCGGTCGCCATCGAGTCGGGGCCCTTCCTGCGCCATGCCACCGAGGTCGCCGATCTGGTCGTGGCGGTGCGCGCCGGCAAGCCCGTGTTCCTGCGCGACGTGGCCAACGTGCGCGACGGCCCGCCGCCGCCCAGCCGCTACGTCTGGCATGGCGTCGCGGGCAACGACGACGCGGGAAATGCGCGTTCAGCAACCGAATATCCGGCCGTCACCCTGGCGGTGACGAAGAAGCCCGGCGAGAACGCGATCGACGTGGCAAACGCCGTGATGCAGCGCGTGGACGCCCTGCGCAACACCGTGATCCCGGGCGACATGCAGGTGGCCGAGACCCGCAACTACGGCGCGTCGGCCAACGACAAGGCGCACAAGCTGATCACCAAGCTCTTGTTCGCCACCGCGTCGGTCGTGGCGCTGGTGTTCCTCGCGTTGGGCAAGCGCGAGGCGGCCATCGTCGGCAGCGCCGTGATCCTGACGCTGACGGTGACGCTCTTCGCCTCGTGGGCCTGGGGCTTCACCCTGAACCGCGTCTCCCTGTTCGCGCTCATCTTCTCGATCGGCATCCTGGTCGACGACGCGATCGTCGTGGTGGAGAACATCCACCGCCACCAGGCGCTGTACCCGGGCCGCACGCTGACCGAGCTCATCCCGGGCGCGGTCGACGAGGTCGGTGGCCCGACCATCCTGGCCACGCTGACCGTGATCGCCGCCCTGTTGCCGATGGCGTTCGTGTCCGGGCTGATGGGTCCGTACATGAGCCCGATCCCCATCAACGCCAGCATGGGCATGCTGTTGTCGCTGGCGGTTGCCTTCGTCGTCACGCCCTGGCTGGCCCGGCTGTGGATGAAAGCCACGCCCGCGGCAACGGCCGACGCCGCGGCGGGGGCGAGCGATCCTGCGGCTCACCACGGGCTGTCCGCCAGGATCGCGCCGGCCTTCGAGCACCTGTTCCACCCCTTGCTCGACGACAGGCGCGGCACGCGCAACCGGCGCCTGCTCGGCCTCGGCATCGCCGTGTTGATTGCCGTGTCGCTGGTCTTGCCGGCCACGGGCCTGGTGCTGCTGAAGATGCTGCCCTTCGACAATAAGTCGGAGTTCCAGGTCATCGTGGACATGCCGGCCGGCACGCCGGTCGAGCAGACGGCCGCCGTGCTGCACGAGTTGGGCAACTACCTGGCCACGGTGCCCGAGGTCACCGACTACCAGGCCTATGCCGGCACCGCGGCGCCGATCAACTTCAACGGGCTGCTCCGCCAGTACTACCTGCGCGAGGGCGGCGACGTGGGCGACCTGCAGGTCAACCTCGTCGACAAGCACGACCGCAAGGCCCAGAGCCACGCCATCGCCACCCGCGTGCGGCCTGAACTGCAGAAGATCGGCCAGCGCTTCGCGGCCAACATCAAGGTCGTCGAAGTTCCGCCCGGGCCGCCGGTCCTCTCTCCGATCGTGGCCGAGATCTACGGGCCGGAAGCCACGGGCCGGCGACAGGTCGCCGCGGCCGTGCGCGCGGTGTTCGCGAGCACGCCGGGCGTGGTCGATGTCGACGACAGCAGCATCGCGACGGCGCCGAAGACGATGCTGACCGTCGACCGACAGAAGGCGGCCATGCTGGGCGTGCCGCAACAGGCCATCGTCACCACCTTGCGGGCCGGCCTGGCCGGTGAGGCCACGGCCTACCTGCACGACGAAACCAAGTACCCGGCCGCGGCAGTACTCCAGTTGCCGCCCGAACGCCAGGGGGACCTCGACGCCCTGCTGCAGTTGGCGGTGCGCAGCGCCGAGGGCAAGCTGGTGCCGCTCCGCGAGTTGGTGACGGTGAGCGACACGGTGCGCGAGCAGCCGCAGTATCACAAGGACCTGTTGCCGGTGAGCTTCGTGGTGGCCGACATGGCCGGCGCGCTCGACAGCCCGCTCTACGGCGTGTTCTCCATGCGCGGCGACATCAAGAAGATCACCACCCCGGGCGGCGGCACGCTCCAGGAATACTTCATCCGCCAGCCGAGCGACGCCTACCGCGACTACGCGCTGAAGTGGGACGGCGAGTCGCAGATCACCTACGAGACCTTCCGCGACATGGGCCTGGCCTACGGCGTCGGCCTGGTGCTGATCTACCTGCTCGTCGTGGCGCAGTTCGGCTCGTACCTGACGCCGCTGATCATCATGGCGCCGATCCCGCTGACGATCATCGGCGTGATGCCCGGCCACGCGCTGCTCGGCGCGCAGTACACCGCGACCAGCATGATCGGAATGATCGCGCTGGCCGGGATCATCGTGCGTAACTCGATCCTGCTGGTCGACTTCATCAACCTTCAGGTGCGCGAAGGCGCGGCGTTCAAGGACGCCATCGTTCGCTCGGCCATCACCCGCGCCCAGCCCATCGTGCTGACCGGCCTGGCGGCGATGCTCGGCGCCTTCTTCATCCTCGACGACCCCATCTTCAACGGGCTGGCGATCTCGCTGATCTTCGGCATCTTCGTATCCACCGTGCTCACGCTGGTGGTGATCCCGATCCTCTACTACGTGGCCTACCGCAACCGCCTGGGCGCGATCCTGGGATCGGCAGGCGGCGTTTCTTTCCCTTCAACACAAGGAGCTTCCCCATGACTTCATGGCAAATCGTTCGTCTCGTCGCAGGCACCTTCATCCTGCTGTCGCTCGCCCTCGGCATCCCGGGCAGCCCCGTCTTCGTCAACCAGTGGTGGCTGGCGTTCACGGCTTTCGTCGGCGTCAACCTGCTGCAAAGCGCGCTGACGAAGTGGTGCCTTATGGAAACCATCGTGCGCAAGCTGGGCGCGCGCGTCGGCGCCTGACCCAGACCTCGCCTGCTCTGGCAGTGGCACGAGCGGAATGCCAACGGAGCGCATATCGCTCAATTTGCGACGGAGCGCCCGATTCCGTCATGAAGCGGCAATGCGGTGCTGACCTCGCGGGGCAGGTTGTGGCATTTGATCCGAAGCGACGGTCGTCGCGGCACCTGGAGAGGTCGCTGCGCGCCAGTGTTGTCTGATACTGGCGGGACCCTGCAGGTGGGAGCTTGGCATGACATGGCAGCGCAGTAGTCTGGTACGGCTCGTTCGCGCTCGGCCGCGGATCTTCATCGCGACCGCGTGCGCAGTCGCGGTGGGATGGTTATTGCCGGAAGCCGTCGCACGCCAATCAGTAACTCGATGGCTCATTGCGTGGAACGTCGGGACGGCGCTCTACGTATTGCTTGCGGCAATCATGATGGTTCGCTCCTCGTCGCATCACATGCGCCGGCGGGCTCAGGTCCAGGATGACGGACAGCTGGTCATCCTTTCGTTGGTCGTCGTCTCGGCGGTCGCAAGCCTCGCTGCCATTGCAGGTGAACTGTCCGTTGTCAAGGAAATGCACGGGTTCACCAAGGCCGCGCACGTCGCTCTTGCCGGCGTCACCGTCCTCAGCTCCTGGGCCTTCATCCAGGTCATGTTCGCACTCCACTATGCGCATGACTACTACGCGGCCGTCTGCCACTCACGTCCAGCCGGGTTGCAGTTCCCGGGTGAGGAGGCACCCGACTACGGAGACTTCTTCTACTTCGCAGCGGTCATCGGTACATCGGGCCAGACGGCCGACGTCTCCTTCCTCTCCAAGCCGCTGCGGCGGATCGGATCGATGCACTGCATCCTGTCCTACCTCTTCAACACAACGGTCCTCGCCCTTCTCATCAATATCGGAGCAAGCATGTTCTGAGGCGCGCTTGGCGGCAGTGAGCGTCGCGCTCTGCGAACGAAGAGTGGTTGATGCGGAAGAGGCAAATCGCCCGCTCAGGGTG
The DNA here is from genome assembly GCA_017881025.1 of Rhizobacter sp. Lineage (GTDB taxonomy): Bacteria > Pseudomonadota > Gammaproteobacteria > Burkholderiales > Burkholderiaceae_C > Schlegelella_A. The sequence continues at coordinate 4,158 of JADGRJ010000062.1, forward strand.
TCGATGAGGTCGAGGAGAGCGTGGAGTGCGATAGCACTGTCGGTTTTCCGCACGCGTGAATGCGCAGGTAGTCGACGCCACCGTGCTCGCCTTTGCGGCCTGCTACACAGCGAACAACTCGTCGCTGCGACCTGGCACCCGTTCCCAACGGAGGGGTTCGATCGGCAATGCTATGCGGTCCAGTGTTTCGAACAAGCCTCCAAGCGTCGAGAATTGATAGCCTTGCCTGCGCCAGCCCCGGAGCAACGCCTTCAAGACGGGCGCCAGTCGCCCGCCCTCGAGCTCGGCGTGCAACGTGAAGACGTGGTTCGCTGGTGTTTCGGTGCGTTTCAGGACCGCCGCAGCGACATTGCCCTCGTCGATGCCGTCGGCCCCGATCAGCTCGTCGAGAGTGGGCAGCGTCGTTGGCAACTGAACGTGCTGGGCGATCGTGTCGGCGTCGATTCGCGGTACGAAAGGCCCGGAGCCCCGGCCGTCGGAGGCGTAGCGCATTCCCCATGCATCGATTTGGCGCAAGGCAGCTGCGTTGGTTTGCCAGCCCGCCGCCCCGTGCGTGGACGGACGCCGGCCGAAGATGTCCACGAAGCGCTCATGGGCACGCTCCATCTGTGCTGTGGTCCAGTTGGCGTCCCGCTGGCGGACGTTGTCCTGCCACAGCACGTGGTCCCACGCGTGAATGCCGGCTTCGTGTGGCCCGCCCCGGACCGACCTCATGACGCTCGCCATTTCGAGGCCGATGTCGGGGGCCGGCAACAGAACTCCGTTGAGCAGCGTCCGCAGGCCATAGTGCTTCAACACCGACGTGCGTTTCGCCTTCGCAAGAAAGCCGCGCCGGAAGACCCGGCGCAGCGCCCAGCCCGTGTGATCCGGCCCGAGGCTGAACAGGAAGGTGGCCGGCGCGGCCTCCTGCTCGAGCAATCGGAGCAATCGAGGCACGCCTTCGCGAGTCCCGCGCAGGGTGTCGACATCCAACTTCAAGACCAGGCGAGGCACTGTCGTTCTAGGCCTCCGCAGTCGTCAGCGACTGAGCTTCCGCCACCTTCAGCCGATACGATTCGAAGATCCGGCGCAAGGACTCGGCCATGCCGACGATCGGCTTCCAGTTGAGGTCACGCATCGTTGAATCGATCTTCGGCAGTCGGTCTTCGACGTCCTGGTATCCGTCCCCGTAGAAGTCGCGGGCCGAGGTTTCGACCAGGAGCGACCGCGTCGCGGCCGTCGCGTACTCCGAATAGTCCGCGGCCATCGCCAGCATGGTCTCGGCCAGTTGGCGCACCGACATGTGATTCGCCGGGTTGCCGATGTTGTAGATGCGTCCCGAAGCCACTCCACCGGGATTTCGGAGGATCGTCATCAGGGCATTGATGCCATCGGAGATGTCGGCGAACGAGCGCTTCTGCCGACCACCATCGACGAGATGGATCGGCTCGCCTCGCACGATCTGGCCCAGGAACTGGGTGACGACGCGGGACGAGCCCTCCTTCGACTCGAAGATCGAATCGAGACCCGGGCCGATCCAGTTGAAAGGCCTGAACAACGTGTAGTTGAGACCCTGCTCCATCCCGTACGCCCATATGACGCGATCCAGCAACTGCTTCGAGCAGGCGTAGATCCAGCGCGGCTTGTTGATCGGCCCATAGACCAGGGGGGACGATTCGGGGTCGAACGCGCGGTCCGGGCACATGCCGTAGACCTCGGAAGTCGAGGGGAAGACGAGGTGCTTCTTGTAGCGAACAGCGGCGCGAACGATCGGCAGGTTGGCCTCGAAATCCAGCTCGAACACGCGCAAGGGCTCGCGCACATAAGTCGCCGGCGTGGCGATCGCCACCAGCGGCAGGATCACGTCGCACTTGCGGACGTTGTATTCGATCCATTCCTTGTTGATCGTGATGTCGCCCTCGAAAAAGTGCAGTCGAGGATGGTCGAGCCACGCTCCGAGCCGGTCGCACGCCATGTCCATTCCGTAGACATCCCAGTCGGTGCTCTCCAGGATGCGCTGCGTCAGGTGATGGCCGATGAAGCCGTTCACGCCGAGGATCAGGATCTTTTTCATGGTGATGAGGGGCCCGCGAGAGCGAGGAGCGCGCGCAGGGTGGCCGGCGATACCCGCTCTCCTCCCGCGCGAAGTTCGTGGATGGCGATCCGGCCGCCGTCGCCGCAGATGCCGACGATGTCGTCGCCGAAGACGTGCAAGCCGGGTGGCACCCTCGCTGCTTCGCCGGCTGCGAACGGTGCCCTTCTCGCCTTGGCGACGACCAGTGGAATGCCGAAGAGCTCCGTGAACGCACCGGGATACGGCGGCGCAACGGCGCGAATGAGGTTGTAGACGCGCGCCACCGGCTGCGCCCACTCGATGCGGCCATCCTCGGGCCGACGGCTGCCGAAGTAGCTGCCGCGCTCGATGTCATTCGGCCTCAATGTCACCGTGCCGTCCACGATCGAGGGCAGGCTGCGCCAAAGGACCTGCTCGGCGGCGACAGTCACCTTGGCGAAGACCTGCAAGGCCGTGTCGTCCGGAAGAATGGGGACGGTCTGCTGGTCGACGATCTCGCCGGCATCGGCCTTGGCCACCATGGCGTGCAACGTCGCCCCCGTTTCGCTCTCGCCGTGCAGCACCGCCCAGTTGGTCGGCGCGCGACCCCGATAGCGCGGCAGCAGCGAGCCGTGCATGTTGTAGGCGCCGCGCGTAGCCGCCCGAAGGATCGCGTCGGGAAGCAAGGCGCGGAAATAGAAGGAGAAGATCACGTCGGGCCGCGCCTGGACAACCGCGTCGACCAATGCGAGTTCGGTCCCGTCATCCGCGAACTCGGTCGCCAGGCCGAGCTCGGCCGCGGTGTCCGCGACGCGATCGAACCAGATCATTTCTCCCGGTCTATCGCGATGCGTCACAACCAGCGGCACGTCGACGCCTTGCGCACGCAACACGCGCAGGCAGCGATCACCAACGTTGGAGTAGGCGAACACGACTGCTCTCATGGCGTCGGCGAGTCGATCTGCTCGAGCACTGCGCTGATCCGGTAGCGCGGCCGGCGGCGAACCTCCTGTTGGATGCGGCCGACGTATTCGCCCATCAGACCGACCCCGAACAGCATGATTCCGGTCAGGAAAAACTGCAGGGCGAACAGCGTGAACACACCCTCGACCTCCGCGCCGAGGACGAAGCGGCGGACGAGCAGGACGACGAACAGGGCGCCCGACAGCAGTGAGAGCAACGTCCCGATCAACGAAAACCACTGCAGCGGAACGATCGAGAAACCGGTGACGAGATCGAAGTTGAGCCGGATCAGGCCATACAGCGAGTACTTCGAGCGTCCGGCCTCGCGCGCGTCATGGCGAACCTCGATCTCGGTCGGACTGGCCGCGAAGGTGTACGCCAGGGCGGGGATGAACGTGTTCACCTCGCGGCACGCATTGAGCGTATCGACGAGCGCGCGGTCGTAGGCTCTTAGCATGCATCCCTGATCCCGCATGCGGATGTTGGTGGTGCGCTCTCTCAGCTGGTTGACGAACCCCGAGGCCATGCGTCTGAACCACGTATCCTGGCGCTGCCGGCGGTACGTGCCCACATAGTCGTGACCGGCACGAATGGCGGCGACTAGCTTGGGGATTTCTTCGGGCGGGTTCTGCAGGTCGGCGTCGAGCGTGATCGCGATCTGGCCGCGCACGTGCGCGAAGCCCGCCAGGATCGCCATGTGCTGGCCAAAGTTGCCGTTGAAGAGAACCACCCGCGTGACGTCGGGGCGGTCCTCGAACTGGGCGGCGAGCAATTGCGCCGATCGATCGACGCTGCCGTCGTTGACGAAGATGACTTCATACTCTTCGCCCATCTCGTCGAGGACAAGGTAGAGCCGGCTGATCAGCGCCGGGATCACCTCCTCCTCGTTGTAGACCGGGATCACGATCGAGAGCACTGGCGGCTTCATCGCAGGAGGCTCTGGCAGACAAGCGCGAGACGGGTGCAGACGCGCTCGATGTCTTCTTCGCGCAAGGAGGGATAGAGGGGCAGGGTCAGGATGGAACGGCCGACGCGTTCGGCGTGCGGCAGCATTCCTGGGCGCCAACCCTGCGACCGGTAGAACGTGAACAGGTGCACCGCCGGGTAGTGCACGCCGGTCCCGATGCCGGCAGCGCGAAGGTCTTCCATCGCAGCGCCTCGTCCGCCGCGCAGGCGGGCTTCGGGCAGGAGGACCTGGAACATGTGCCAGTTGGTCATCGGTCCCGAAGCCGAGCTTCGCAGCGGCAACTCGATCCCCAGCGATTCCAGGCCCGCCCGCTGGCCGGCAGCGAAGTACATCTCGGCGAGCTCGGCACGCCGCCGCGTCACGGCCTGAAGTCCTTCCAGCTGGTGCAGGCCGATCACGGCGTTGATGTCCGTCAGGTTGGACTTGCCGCCCGGTTCCTCGACGTCCATGCCATCGCTGCCTGACCGCACCACGCCTTGCAGGCGGAGCCGCTCGGAGCGCCTCGCTTCGTCAGCGGTGTTCACGACCAGGCAGCCCCCTTCGGCGCACGTGATGTTCTTGTTCGCCTGAAAGCTGAAGCTGACGAGATCACCGAACGCGCCGATCGGTCGGCCGTTCCAACGCGAGTCGATCGCCTGAGCGGCGTCTTCGACGACGCGCAGGCCATGCCGGTGCGCCAGCTCGTACAGACCATCCATGTCGACCGGCAGGCCAGCGAGAAAGACCGGCATCAGGGCTTTGGTGCGCGGCGTGATCGCAGCCGCGGCGGCGGCGAGATCGATGTTGCGGGTACGCGGATCGATCTCGACGAAGACAGGGAGGGCACCGACCGCAACGATGACGTTCGCGGTCGCGACCCATGTCAGCGGCGTCGTGATGACTTCGTCGCCCGGGCCGACTCCGGCCAAGCGCAGCGCGACCTCCATGCTCGCCGTGCCGTTGGCGAAGGCGCGCACCGGCCGTCCGCCGAAGAAGTCCGACAGGCGAGCTTCGAACTCGAGTACCTTCGGCCCGGCGGTGATCCATCCGGAGGCGAGGACGCGGCCAACCGCCTCGATCGTGGCGCTGTCGATCTGCGGGCGGGCGAAGGGGAGGAAGTCGGGCGCGGTCACGGGCGTCTCGGTGATCAGCTGCGGGCGACCATGAAGACGCCGAGCAGGATGAAGGCGATGCCGGCGCATCGAAGCGGCCCGAGCGCCTCGCCGAACAGCCAGTACGCGGCCACCGCGTTCACGACGTAGCCAAGCGACAGCATCGGATAGGCGATCGACACGTCGACGCGCGACAAAGCCACCAGCCACACGCCGACACTGAGCACGTAGCACGAGAGACCCAGAAGAATGGGCCCCTGACCGAGCACGCGTCCGAGCGTGGAGGCGAACGTCGCCGCGTCGACGCTGAGAGGTCCAAGCGGGCGAACGCCGGCCTTCAGCAGCAGTTGCGCCACGGCATTGAGCAGCACGCCGGTGAGGAGGAACAGGAACGTTGTCGCATTCATTTCGGAGCGGGCTCGAAGTTGGCGACGACAATGCGGCGCCCGTCGGCGGCGATGCTCGTCATCGGAAGCCGCTGTTGGCGCAGCAGCTCGTACGTCTGTGGCGACATGATTGCGAGCGCAGGCGGTCCTGACCTCCAGCGGCTCTGGAAGAGGTCGAGGGTGGGCAGCCATTTGTCCGGCTCCTGCTGGGTGCCAAATTCCAGCTCCCCCGGCTCCTCGACGACGACCATCGTTCTGCGCAGGTAGAACAACATCGTGTGGTCGAGCAGCCTGACCGAATAGATGGGCACCTGAGGCCCTGCTACCGCCTCGACCCGCGCTACGAGGTCGGCGCCCGAACTGATGCGCCCGAAGACCTCATGGCCGCGCATGAGGACGGTCTCGGCCAGAAAGAAACTCAGCGCATAGACGGCGATGCTGCGGTGCAAGTGGCCAGACCTGAGACGCCAGGCCACCAGCATGCCGACGAAGGCCAGCACGCAAGCGGCGCCGACCCACGGCACATAGGCGCGATAGAGGACGTTGGGCGTTGACGGGCTGCCGAGGCGCGCCAGAATCGGAAGGGTCGGCAAGGCACACAGGACGAACGCGCCAGCGATGAGGAGCTGTCTGCTCCATTGCGGCGGCCGCAACTTGTCGAGCGCCAGTGCACCGATGATTGCGATTGCCGGGTAGATCGGCAGGATGTAGCCGGGGAGTTTCGAGCTCGAGAAGCTGAAGAAGACAAAGATGCTCGCGGTCCAGGTCAGAAGCAGCAATATCGGCCGAAACCCGACGCTGCCCCTCTCACTCCGCGCCACGCCCCACATGGACGTTGACAAGGGCAGCCAGGGCAAGAAGGCGGCAAGGCCGATCGGGATGAAGTACCACCAAGCACCTTCGCGGTGATGGATGGTCGACAGGAAACGCTGCAGGTGTTCGTGGACGAAGAAGAAGTTCAGAAACTCCGGATTGCGCTGTGATACGAGAACGAACCATGGTTCCGTGATGGCCAGCATCGCCAGGAGGCCGGTGGCGACGTGGAGGCGGCGCCACAGCGCGAAGTCCCGACTCGAAACGGTATAGACGACGAGCACCAGAGCCGGCAACACGATCCCGATCAATCCCTTGGTGAGGACGGCCACGCCGATCGCTGCCCAACTGACCCACATCCAGCGACGGCGCTGGTCCGGGGAAGCCGATGGGTGCTGCGCGATGAGAACGCCGGCTAAAACGAAGGCCAGTGCCCCCGACACGCCCATGTCGAGCGAGTTGAAATGGCTGCCCAAATTCCAGCCTGGCGAGGCGATCAGCACGAGGCCGGTCAGCCACGCGACGCGAGGACCGAACCAGCGCCGGGCGGCCTCGACCGTCACAAGCAGTCCGGCGGCGCCACTGATGGCCACCCATAGCCGCGCCTGCCACTCGCCCAAGCCGAAAGCCTTGAAGGCAAGCGCCGTCATCCAGATCTGGAAAGGCGGCTTCTCGAAGTACTTCAGTCCGTTGTAACGAGTGGTGACCCAGTCGCCGCTCGCTAGCATCTCGCGCGCAATTTCCGCATAGCGCCCCTCGTCCGAACGAAGCAGATGACGAGCGTCGAGGGTCAGGAACCATGCACATGCGACCAAGACGGCGATCAGAAGCAATGTGGCTCCTGCGAAGCGGTCTTGCTCGGAGCTTGTGGTCAGGGTGTTTGGGGCGATGAGCACCATTCAGCAGTCGAGTGAGACCGCGCTTCGGTTCAACGCCAGTTTCCCAGCCCGACGTGAAAATTCTGTGTCCAAAGGAGCGATCCAACGTGATGGGGGCATCATCTTTTTGTGCAACCCGAAGGGAGAAGTGAACTCGACGATCTCCAGTCTCCATGGCGGTCTCCTTCGGCGCCTCGCTCTAGATCCTCGCCGGAACGCGCCGCTCGGCGCGCTGCGGCAGCAGCGTGATGCAAGCAACGAGGACGGCGAGAGCTGCCGAGGCCCAATATCGACTCACAGGCCACCCTTGGCGTGCGGCTTGTCGAGGAAATCACCGACCGTGGCGCCGAGCGGTCGGGTCAGTATGAATGCGGCCCAGAACAGCAGCACGAACCCGAGCCTGAGGCTGGTTTTCGAGCGCGCGTCGGGTTCGGCAGAACTGCTGCTCGCCTGTATCAAAGGCTCGAAGATCGATGAGATTGCGTCCCCCGGGAATCGGCTCGCCGGAGTTGCACACCTTCAATACGACGGTCGGCTCGCCTTCTGCGAGCAATGAGACGCAGGCCTATCGGTCACCATGTTGGACGACGTAGTTGAGGAGGTTCGACAAGAAGACGCCGGCCTGTAGAGCTTTGCGCTCGGTACGGTGGCGGATCTCGCCAGCGAGTGTGTGCGGCTTGGGCAACACGCCCCCGCACTTGAATCTTGAGGGCACGGTGCTCAACAAAGACAAACGGGCTGCAACATCGCTGCTGCAACCCGTTGATTTAGTTGGCGGAGTGGACGGGGCTCGAACCCGCGACCCCCGGCGTGACAGGCCGGTATTCTAACCAACTGAACTACCACTCCTCTTCTTCTCTACTCTTCTGCCCGCCTCGTCCTGCGCGCCGTGGCGCTCGGGAGAAGGTGGCGTCCCCTAGGGGATTCGAACCCCTGTAATCACCGTGAAAGGGTGGTGTCCTAGGCCTCTAGACGAAGGGGACTTCAACTCTCGATGCCGGCTTCGCGGAGCCCGGCGCCTAACCCATCTTGTGGAGGTAAGCGGGATCGAACCGCTGACCTCTTGCATGCCATGCAAGCGCTCTCCCAGCTGAGCTATACCCCCGTCGAAATCTGATGCCAAAGGCGGCCGATCGTGCCTCTGCGAAGAAAGCCGATTGCCGCCACCGAAGGGCGAGATTATAGCCAGGGCTGCCCGAGCGCCCGCCCCCTGGCCTATCGCCGCGCCAGCCGGGCGCGCACCGTCTCCCGCTCGAACACCTCGAGGACGGCGTCGAGCGAGGGCGTCTGGGCGCGGCCGCAGACCAGGACGCGCACCGCCGGCGCGAGCTGCGGCATCTTCAGGCCGTGCGCCACCAGCGTCTCCTTGATCGCGGCGGCGATCGACGCCTTGTCCCAGGGCACGGTCGCGAGCTTGTCGCGCAGAGTCGCCAGCGCCGGCCGGACCGCGTCGGTGACGTGGAGCGCGAGGTCCTCGGCGCCCGGCGCGACGTCGCCGTAGATCGCGCCGAGCCAGTCGGCGAGCTCGGCGCCGGTGCTGCAGCGGTCCTTGAAGACGACGCACGCGCGCAGGACGGCGTCGGTCGCCGGCGCGACGATGCCGCGCCGCGCCAGCTGCGCGGTCGCGAGCGCGAGCAGGCGCCGCGCGTCGAGGGCGCGCAGGTAGTGCGCGTTGACCCAGTCGAGCTTGACCGGGTCCCATTGCGCCGGGCTCTTCGAGAGGTGGCTGCCATCGAACCACGCGACCATCTGCTCGCGCGAGAAGATCTCGTCGTCGCCGTGGCTCCAGCCGAGCCGCGCCAGGTAGTTGAGCATCGCCTCGGGCAGATAGCCCATGTCCTCGTACGCCGTCACGCTCACCGCGCCGCGCCGCTTCGAGAGCTTGTGGCCATCGTCGCCGAGGATGATCGGCACGTGCGCGAAGGCCGGCAGCGGCGCGCCGAGCGCGGCGAAGATGTTGATCTGCCACGGCGTGTTGTTGACGTGCTCGTCGCCGCGGAAGACATGGCTGATGCGCATGTCGACGTCGTCGACGACGACCGCGAAGTTGTAGGTCGGAACGCCGTCGGCGCGGACGATGACGAGGTCGTCGATCTCGTGGTTGGCGATCGTGATCGGCCCCTTGACCAGGTCGTCCCAGTTGACCACACCCGCCGCCGGGTTGCGAAAGCGGATCACGGGAGAGACGCCCTCCGGGATCGGCGGCAGCGCCTTGCCCGGCTCGGGCCGCCAGCGGCCGTCGTAGAGGGCCTTCTCGCCGCGTGCCCGCTGCCCCTCGCGCATCGTCTCGAGCTCGGCGGGCGTGGCATAGCAGTAGTAGGCCTTGTTGTCCGCGAGGAGCCGCGCCGCGACGGCCGTGTAGCGCTCGAGCCGCTGCATCTGGAAGATCGGGCCTTCGTCGTGGTCGAGGCCGAGCCAGCGCATCGACGCCAGGATCTGCTCGACCGACGCTTCGCTCGAGCGCGCGACGTCGGTGTCCTCGATGCGCAGGACGAACTCGCCGCGGTGATGGCGCGCGAACGCCCACGAGAACAGCGCCGTTCGCGCAGTGCCGAGGTGAAGGAAGCCGGTCGGCGACGGCGCGATGCGCGTGCGGACGCGCTGCCCAGCCGCGATGATCGGCGCCGCGTGCGGTGCGCTCACAGCCCGGCGAAGCCGCGCGCGAGGTCGGCCTGGATGTCGGCGACGTCGTCGAGGCCCATCGCGAGGCGGATCATTCCCTGCGTGATGCCGGCCGCCATGCGCTGCCCCTCTGTCAGCCGCCCGTGCGACGTGCTCGCCGGATGAGTGATCGTCGTCTTGGTGTCGCCGAGGTTGGCGGTGATCGAGCAGACGCGCGTGCTGTCGATGACGTGGAAGGCGTTCTTGCGCGCCGCCGCGATGCCGTCGCCTCGCGGCGCGCGGACGATGAACGAGACGACCGCGCCGCCGCATCCCGACTGCTGCGCCATCGCGAGGGCATGCTGCGGATGCGACTCGAGGCCGGGGAAGAAGACCCGCTCGACGGCGGGCTGCGTCTCGAGCCAGCGCGCCAGCGTCAACGCGCGCGCGCTCTGCGCCTCCATGCGGATCGACAGCGTCTCGAGGCCCTTGAGGACGACCCAGGCGTTGAACGGCGACAGCGCCATGCCGGCGCTGCGCAAGACCGGAACGAACGTGTCGTTGACGACGTTTTCGCCCGCGCAGATCGCGCCGGCGATGACGCGGCCCTGGCCGTCGAGGTACTTCGTGCCCGAATGGATGATGTAGTCGGCGCCGTACTCGACCGGCCGCTGCAGCGCCGGCGTGCAGAAGCAGTTGTCGACGGCCAGGCCGGCACCGGCGGCGTGGGCGATTCCCGCGAGGGCGCGGATGTCGCACACCTCGGTCAGCGGGTTGGTCGGCGACTCGGCGAACAGCAGCTTGGTGTTCGGCCGAATCGCGGCGCGCCATTCGCCGACCTCGGTCTGCGAGACGAAGCTCGTCTCGACGCCGAACTTGGCGAACTCGCGGCCGAACAGCGCCACGGTCGAGCCGAACACGCTCTGCGAGCAGACGACGTGGTCGCCGGCCTTGAGCAGGCCCATGCCGAGGAGCAGGATCGCGCTCATGCCGCTCGACGTCGCGATGCACGCCTCGGTGCCCTCGAGCGCGGCCAGGCGGCGCTCCATCATCATCACCGTCGGGTTGGTGAAGCGCGAGTAGATGAACGCTTCTTCCTCGTTGGCGAAACGCGCCGCCGCAGTCGCGGCGTCGGGCTGGACGAAGCTGCTGGTCAGGAAGAGCGCCTCCGAGTTCTCGCCCCAGGCGCTCGCGGGCAGGCCCTCGCGCACGGCGAGGGTGTCGCGGCCGAGGCCGGCCGGCAACGCCTTGCGCGGGATCTTTCGCTCTGCCATCACGCCAGCTCGGCCGCGCTCTGCAGCGTTAATGCGCCGCGGTCGGCGGCGCCGTCGTCCTCGTCGCCCTGGCCCTTGCGGCCGGCCGCCATCGCCGCGACCTCGTCGGCGCTCGCCTCGCCGGCGATGTAGACGCCGTCGAAGCAGGACGCCTCGAAGCCGTCGAGCTTCGGGTTGAGCGCGGCGACGACGCGCTTCATCGCCGCGACGTCCTGGTAGATCAGCTTGTCGGCGCCGATGAACTCGCGGATCTCCTCGATCGAGCGGCCGTGCGCGATCAGCTCGGCGCTGGTCGGCATGTCGATCCCGTAGACGTTCGGAAAGCGCACCGGCGGCGCCGCCGAGGCGAGGTAGACCTTCTTCGCGCCGGCGTCGCGCGCCATCTGGACGATCTCCTTCGAGGTCGTTCCGCGCACGATCGAATCGTCGACGAGGAGGACGTTGCGGCCCTTGAACTCGACCTCGATCGCGTTCAGCTTCTGGCGCACCGACTTCTTGCGAACGCCCTGCCCCGGCATGATGAAGGTGCGGCCGACGTAGCGGTTCTTGACGAAGCCCTCGCGGTAGGGCTTCCCGATCCGCTGCGCGAGCTGCATCGCCGACGGCCGGCTCGACTCGGGGATCGGGATGACGACGTCGATCTCCGACGGCGGCAGCGTCGAGATGACGCGCTGGGCGAGCGTCTCGCCGAGGTTCAGGCGCGCCTGGTAGACCGAGACGCCGTCCATCACCGAATCGGGCCGCGCCAGGTAGACGTATTCGAACATGCACGGGTTCAGCGACGGGTGCTCCGCGCACTGCCGCGCGTGCACCGTGCCCTCGAGGTCGATGAAGATCGCCTCGCCGGGCGCGACGTCGCGCGTCAACGTGTGGCCGGTGCCGACGATCGCCACCGACTCGCTCGCGACCATCACCTCGGGCCCACCCGGGCCGACGCCTTCGCCGAAGGCTAGCGGCCGGATGCCGAACGGATCGCGGAACGCGAGCAGGCCGTGGCCGGCGATCAGCGCGACCACCGCATACGAGCCGCGGATCCGCTTGTGCACTGCGCCGACCGCGGCGAACACCTCCTCGGGCGAGAGCTGGCGGTCGCGCGCCGCGCGCTCGAGCTCGTGAGCGAGGACGTTGATCAGCACCTCGGTGTCGCTGCCGGTGTTGATGTGGCGCCGGTCGATGTCGAACAGCTCCTGCTTGAGCGTCGCCGCGTTGGTGAGGTTGCCGTTGTGGACGAGGACGATGCCGTACGGTGCGTTGACGTAGAAGGGCTGCGCCTCTTCCTCGCTGTAGGCGTTGCCTGCGGTCGGATAGCGCACCTGGCCGAGGCCGACGTTGCCCGGCAGGGCGCGCATGTTGCGGGTGCGAAAGACATCGCGAACCATGCCGCGGGCCTTCTGCATGAAGCACTTCGTTCCCTGCATCGTGACGATGCCGGCAGCATCCTGGCCGCGGTGCTGGAGCAGCAGCAGGGCGTCGTAGATCAGCTGGTTGACCGGCGATTTCGCGATCACTCCGACGATTCCACACATGGCAGCTCCTCGACAGTCAATCCACGCGCGACGCGCTCACACGCTGCGCGCGCCGGGCTCGGTCTTCCCGGGCGAGATGAACGGCATCAGCTCGCGCAGGATCGAATTCAACCAGGCCGCGCCCTGCGATTCGCGCCACGCCTCCGACGTCGTCGCCGGCGTGAACGAGACGACCGTCACCAAGGCGAGCAGGACGAGCACGCCGCGCGCCAGGCCGAACACCGCGCCGAGTAGGCGGTCGAGCGGCCGCAGCAGCGTCTTGCCGACCAGCGCCGAGATCGCGCGCGCCCCCAGGCCCCACACGACGAGGATGATCAGGAACGCAGATGCGAACGCGGCGATGCCGTTCAAGGGAGACCCCGGTGCGCCGATGGGCAAGTGCGGCGCAAGCAACGGTCCGAGCCACAGGCCGGCGAACCAGGCCGCGACCCAGCCGAGCAGCGACAGCACCTCGAAGGTGAGGCCGCGCACCGCACCGACGATCGCCGACAAGGCGATCACGCCGAGCATCGCGAGATCGACCCAGCCGAGCTCGATCATGGTCGGGGTTCACAGCGTGAGCAGCACGGCGTTGAGGCCGGCGGCCTTGGCCTTGGCGAGCGCGGCCTCGGCCTCGCCGCGCGATGCGAACGGGCCGACGCGGACCCGGATGCGGTTGCCGGCCGATGTCTGCGCGACCTGCGTGTACGTCTTGAGGCCGAGCTTCTCGACGTTCCTGCGCGTCTCGCGCGCCGCTTCGGCGTCGGCGAAGGCACCGACCTGGACGACGAAGCGTTGCTCGTCGGCGCCCGCCACCGGACGGCCTTCGAGCAGCGCGCGGGCGCGCTCGCCGTCGGCCGTCGAGCGCGACGGCGTCGCCGGCGAGGCCGCGGCGACGGCGCCGCTCGCGGCGCGGCGCGCCGGCTCGGCGGCAGATGC
>JADGRJ010000269.1 GCA_017881025.1 Rhizobacter sp.
ACTACGTGCTCGACCCGGCGCTGGCGCCGGCGGCGACGACCGACTTCCGCTTCGACATCGAATACGCCGCGCGCGGCTTCGCCAACGACGGTGCCGACCCGGTCGTGCTCGGCAACGGCAGCTTCCTCAACGCCGGCCTCAGCCCCGAGACGACGCTGATGCCGAGCTTCGGCTATTCGGAGGATGCGGAGCTGTCGTCGGACCGCGACCGCAAGGACTTCGGCCTGGCGCCGAAGCCGCGCATGCACGACCTTGCCGACGCAGCGCAGGTGCAGCGCACCGCGCTCTCGCGCGACGCCGACTTCATCGACTACCGCGCCAGTTTCTGCACGGCCGCCGACCAGCTGCCGGTGACCTCGGGCTACGTCGAGAAGGACACGGTCGAGAACGGCCGCCGCTGCATCGACTACCGCATGGACTCGAAGATGGCTGACATCTACTCGTTCGTGTCGGCGCGCTACGAGGTCCGCCGCGACGTCTGGCACGGCCCGGCGGGCGACGTCGCGATCGAGATCGACTACCAGCGCGGCCACGAATACAACCTCGACCGGATGGTCGCCGGCGTCAAGGATTCGCTCGCCTACTTCACGGCGCGCTTCGGCCCGTACCAGCACAGAATAGTCCGCATCATCGAGTTCCCGCGCTTCTCGCGCGCCGGCGGCTTCGCCGAGTCGTTCCCGAACACGGTGCCGTTCAACGAGGCGATCGGCTTCACCGCCAAGGTCGACGATCGCGATCCGAACGATGTCGACTACCCGTACTTCGTGACCGCGCACGAGGTCGCGCATCAGTGGTGGGCGCACCAGGAGATGCCGGCCAACGTGCAGGGCGCCGAGTTCATCACCGAGAGCCTGGCCGAGTACTCGGCGCTGATGGTGCTCAAGCAGAAGTACGGCGACACCAGGATGCGGCGCTTCCTGAAATACGAGCTCGATCGCTACCTGCTCGGCCGCGGCACGGAGCAGAAGCAGGAGCAGCCGCTGGTGCGCGCCGACGGCGCCTCGTACGTGCACTACCAGAAGGGCGCGCTGACGCTCTACGCGCTGCAGGACGCGATCGGCGAGGCGGCGATCAACGACGCGCTCTCGGCGTTCCTCAAGCGCTGGCATTTCGCCGGACCGCCGTACGCGCGCTCGGTCGACCTGCTCGCCGAGTTCCGCCGCGTCACGCCGGCAGCGCTGCAGCCGCTGATCACCGACCTGTTCGAGACCATCACGCTGTACGACCTGCGCGCGATCAGCGCCACCGCGAAGCGGCAGGCCGACGGCAGCGAGACGATCGACCTGCTCGTCTCGGCCAAGAAGGTGCGCGCCGACGGCGCCGGCAACGAATCGGAGGTGCCGTTCGACGGCGCGGTCGACATCGGCGTGCTCGATGGCCAAGGCAACGTTCTCTCGATCGGCAAGCAGCGCGTGCATGCGGGCGAGAATCGCTTCGAGATCCCCGTGAAGGCGGGCGCCGCGCGTGCCGGCATCGATCCGCTCGGCAAGCTGATCGACCGCGACGCGAACGACAACACGGTGGCCGTCGCGCGCTAGGGCGGCGTCTCGGCCCACGATCGGAGGACCGCCAGCTTCCACGCGCGATGCCAGGGCAGCGGCAGATTCGCAACGGTCGGTACACTTTGCAATCGCCGTCACGGAGCCAGCAATGCGCCTGCTGATCGGATGCTTCATCGGGCTCTTGGCCAGCTGCGCGATTCCGGTTCCCGGCGGCGCGGACAACGGCAAGTTTGTCGGGCAGGTGGTGGCTCAGTGGCTCGACGACGGCCGCAAGATGAAGCTGGTCGAGCCGTTCGGATACGTCGATCCGACGGGACTTTCCTGGGATGCGCCGATCGGGTCCGTCGTTGACGGTGCCTCCATTCCGCAGGTCGCGTGGTCGGTCATCGGCGGGCCCTTCGAAGGCAAGTACAGAAACGCCTCCGTCATTCACGACGTGGCTTGCGAACAGCGACTGAGGCCATGGCCTGACGTCCATCGCAACTTCTACTATGGAATGCTCGCGTCGGGAGTTGACGAGAAACTGGCCAAGGTGATGTACGGGGCTGTCTATCAATTCGGGCCCCGATGGTCGCTGTCGCTCCGACGGGTGGTGCCGCTGAGCGACGTCGATGTCGCGTTGAGCCGGTATCGGGCCATCGTCAAGCCAGGTGAAGTGGTCGCGACGTACATGACCCCCATCCCGCGGGGAACGATCTGCGACGCGGCGGGGAACTGCACGTTCAGCACCTCGCCTGCGCTTTCGGATCCTCTGAATGCGTTCGTATTCGCAGAGTACCGACCGAACCCCGCAACGTTGAAGGTGGGTGACTTCGAAAAGCTGAAGGCGTTCATCGAAGCGACGAATCCGCCGCTGGCGGCGATCGAGAACTATCGACCCTAGCTCGACGACACGGTCGCTGTCGCGCGCCACGGCGGCGGCTCGTCCCCACGGATCCGAGAACCGACCCGCAGTGCCGCTCAGCGTCGCGCGAACAACGGCTGCTCGAAATGCGCCACCCGCGTCGCCCGCCCGGCGATGCAGAGCTCGCGGAACTGATAGAGCACCGCCGCCGTCGGCGCCGCGATCCAGCTGTTGCCGACGGGCATCCGCAGCACCGGCTCCTCGCTGTTGTCTTCGCGGTCGAGCCAGGGCGCATCGGGCCGCATGAATTCGCTCACCGGGATTCGATGGATGCTCGCCACCTCGTCCGGGTTGGCGACGAGCGTTCGCGCCGGCCCGGCCCAGACGACCACGGGCGTGATGACGAAGCCGGAGCGCGTGACGAAGTCGTCGAGCCTGCCGAGCACCGCATTCGCGTCGAGATCGAGCCCCACCTCCTCGGCGAGCTCGCGCAGGGCGGCTTGCTCGGCCGATTCGCCGGCATCGACGCGGCCGCCGGGGAGCGCCCATTGGTCGGGATGGTGGCGAAGGCCGAGCGCGCGCCGTGTCAGGATCAACGCGGCTTCCCGGCTCCACTCGCTCGGCGCCGCCACGCCGCCGAGCCGAGCGCCCTCGCCCTCTTCGGCGACGACGACCGCCACCGCGGCGACCCGATGCGCGCCAGGGGTCGCACCGTGGAGCTCGAAGGAGCCCAGGTGACGCCGGATGTGTTCCTTCAGCGAGTCATCGCAGAGCATGTGATCCGAAACGAAAGCTCACCGGGCCTTGGGCGGCGTGGCGGGCGTGTCGGCGCAGGGGCCGGGCGGCCACTGCGGGGTGCAATGCTCCTGCCTCTCGGCCGCGGCGGCGCACGCGCTCACGAGGGCGAGCAGCAGAATCGAGAACAGCAGTTTCAACATGACGCCAACTGTAGGGCCACGAAGACGTGCGGGCAGCGGCGCTACAGCCCTTCCAGAGGGTGCAGCCACAGCTCGGCGGCGTCTTCTGCCGCCATCTCTCGCAGCCAATCGATCTGCCACAGCGCCCGATACTGTACATTCATAAGGGGTATCCAATTAGCTCCAGCGGAGCCCAAAGTACTGGATGCCCATCCAGTGATCCTACCCGTGCTTTGCCGGCTTGGGTAGTGGCCTGACGACGTTGTCGTAGGTCACCGGCTCGGTGACGACGGCTTGCTGCAGCAGCCGGTAAAACAGCATGCCGCGC
This sequence comes from Rhizobacter sp., assembly GCA_017881025.1. GTDB lineage: Bacteria > Pseudomonadota > Gammaproteobacteria > Burkholderiales > Burkholderiaceae_C > Schlegelella_A. The sequence continues at coordinate 3,592 of JADGRJ010000269.1, forward strand.
GAGCTCGAAGTGCGACGGTTGAAGCGGAACACGAACTCGTCCAGGTAGGCGTCCAGATGCCCTGGCTGGACCGAACCGTGATGCGTTCCCAGGATCCAGCGCTTGATGAGCGAAGCCACCCGATGCACGCCGGCCATCGACACATGGGCGGGTACGTCCGAGCCGAGCATCACCGTGCGCTGGTGGTCGTAGCCAAGCTTGTTCAGTGAACGGTAGGCCGCCGAGCCATCGGTGCGCACCTGAGCGCCAGGCTCGATGGACTCGTGCACGAACGGGACGACACATTCGGCGCAATCGTTCTCGATGCGTCGCAAACGAATCCGTCCAAAGCCCTTGGGTTGTAGCAACTCCACCGCCAGGACAACCAGCACTTTGGTCGTCTTGTTCTTGCGTCCCACCGGTGAGAGGGGCTCCTCGCGGTCCGTGATGGCCAGGTAGGTCTCGTCGACCTCGACCTGGCCCTTCAAGCGGTCACGATCGGGGCGCACCATCGCTCGGCGAAACCGATGCAGCATGGTCCAGGCTGTCTGGTAGCTCCCCAATCCGAGCACGCGCTGCAGACCCAAGGCGCTGACGCCTTGCTTCTGATTGGTCAGATACCAAGCCGCCGCGAGCCAAACGCGCAGCGACGTGCGGGTCTTGTCGAAGATCGTACCGGCAGTCACCGTGCTCTGGCGTCCACATGCGCGGCACATCAGCCGAGCCCGACTGGAGCGATAGGGCGCTTGCGACACACCGCAACTCGGGCAGACGAATTCCTGCGGCCAGCGCAACCGCTCCAGATAGGCCAGGCAAGCCCCTTCGCTGCCGAACCAGTCCAGGAATTCGTTCCAGTTCCGGGGGTAGTCTTTACCTGCCTCGGGCGTTACGATAGCCTGGGTATCCATCCAGTAGTTCCGGCGTTGCTGGAGCTAGAAGGATACCCATTACATCCATACAGTATCCCTGCGAAAGCCGCCTGTCAATTCCCTCTCCCGCGTGCCCCCTCCCCCGTTCGTCCACTTTCATCCCTCGCTCACGACAGCGAAAGTGGACAGTCGCATGTCATCGATATCACGTTAGGCGCCTCGTGCTATCTCAGTTCCAGCCTTCGGTTGCTTGCGTGCTTGGCCTCTCGTCGGAGCGGTGCATGCGGCCGCGCTATCGAGCGATGCCACGGCCAGGCGCGTCCGCATGCGCGAGCGCCGCTCAACGTGAGGCGCTATCGCCTTGTCATGAACCCGCGCTCTGGCAAACCGCACGGCCGCCCTTTTGGTCCTGCGGCGAGGCTCGTGCTCGAGCAGCGTTCCCTCATGCGCCAGTCTGGCGCGCTGGGCCGGCTTCGCCTAACCTGCCGGTCAAGCGGACGTCGTCCGGCTGCGCCGGCCGCCGCCGCTTACCTCTACGTTAGGCCCCTGTCAGTCATCCAGCGGCGTCATACCCCCCAACGGTGTCGTTGCGTTCGACGGCCAGCTCGCTAAAGTCAAGGCGCGAGCGGAGCAGCCGGCTCATCGCCACGCTTCGGACTGCTCCTTTGAAGGAGCGCCGTGTAAGGAGAACACATGAGGCATACGACCGCTCTCGCCGCACTCGTCTTCGTGTGTATCGCCGCGTCGGCGGCCGACGAACAGCGATATCAGCTTAAAGAAGACACCAAGCTCTTTGGCTTCATTCCGGGGCACACGGGTGGCAATGCTGAATATGTAGTGCCGTTCGATAAGTCATACGAGCAACTTACCCCCGTGCAGCAAGGAAGGCTCAAGTCTGCGTACGTGCAGATGGGGGAGTCGGAC
>JADGRJ010000270.1 GCA_017881025.1 Rhizobacter sp.
ACCACAAGGCGGGCCCGTACGTGCGGCGCTTCAGCAGCATGCAGATCTGGGTCCATGTCTCGATCGTGACGAGCTTCCTCCTGCTGGCGGCCACCGGCCTGCCGCTCAAGTTCGCCGAGGCGCCATGGGCGCCCAGGCTGATGGCGCTGTTCGGCAGCCCCGAAGTGGCAGGCGTCCTGCACCGCTTCGCCGCCGTCGTGACCTTCGGCTACTTCGCCTGGCACCTCGGCATGCTGGCCTGGGGTTCGCTGGTCAAGAAGGAACGCGGCTACTTCTGGGGCCCGCGCTCGATGGTGCCGCAACCTCGCGACATCCTCGACCTGTGGGCGATGACGAAGTTCTTCCTGTACATCGGACCGAAGCCGAAGTTCGACCGCTTCACCTACTGGGAGAAGTTCGACTACATGGGCGTGTTCTGGGGCGTCGCGGTAATCGGGATCTCCGGCCTGGTGCTGTGGCTGCCGACGCTCGCCGCCACCTTCTTCCCGGGCTGGGTGCTCAATGCCGCCTACGTGATCCACAGCGACGAGGCCCTGCTGGCCACGGGCTTCATCTTCCTGTTCCACTTCTTCCACACCCATCTGCGGCCCGAATCGTTCCCGATGGAAACGGTGGTCTTCACCGGACGCATGCCGCTCGAGGCGTTCAAGGAAGAACGGCCGCTCGAATACGCACGCCTGGTGGCCGAGGGCAAGCTGGAAGAGCGGCTGACGCCGGCGCCGACCGCGGTGGAGTACAGGGTCGCCTATGTCTTCGGCTTCGCGGCGCTCGCCATCGGCATCGTGCTGGCGGTCTTCATCTTCTGGGCGATGCTGGGCGGCCTGCTGCACTGAGCGCAGACCGCGGCGGGCGCGGCGCCGCGCCCGCATTGAATCGGCTGGCCACGAGGCCGCTTCGATCCTGAAGGGCATCGCGCGAGCGAGCCCGAGACACTTGCTTGCGCTTGGTCAAACACGGCCGCAGCGCAGATATCTATCGTGTTCTCGCAGTGTGCCAGCGGTTCGGTCACTACCGCGCCGATGTTGCTGACGCTGCAAGGCGCGATGCCCAGGGAGACGGAGTTCAACCAGCGATGCGTGGTCGGGTCCGCGTCTCTTGCGCTAGGTCAAGTGCAAGTGCGCCCCACGTGGGTATGTTCCGGCAACCGGCTTGCGACCGTGCATGTTGCGACAGGCACAGTGGCGATCGGCCGAGGGGATACCAGGATCGAGAGAGGTCTGAGTGCCCGAACCTGGCATCCCTCCGCTTCCGAGGAGTGGGGGTGCGGCTTCGACCGCATGAACTGCGATGAAGTGTGCGGGATCGGGATTGCATCGTGAAACTTCCTGAGCAGGTGGCTCGCCTCGGAGGTGTGATTCTCGTTGTCGTGGCAAGCGTGCTCTTGCTGCGCTTCGTCGTGCTGCCGGCGACGCTGTTCTCGGCAAAACCGCACCAGGAAGCCAAGGTCGTCCGCGAGATGGCCAAGCCGATGCGTTACGCAGGCATGACCGCTTGCCGCGAGTGCCACGCCGACGAATACGACGCCAAGCTCAAGGCGCAGCACCGCACCATCGGCTGCGAGAACTGCCACGGCCCGGCCCTCGTGCACGTCGCCGACAAGACCGACAAGAGCGCCTTTCCGCCCAAGCACCGCGACCGCGAGTTCTGCCTCGGTTGCCATGGCTACGTCTCTTCGCGACCCAACGGTTTTCCGCAGGTCGACGGCGGGAAGCACAACCAGGGCAAGCGTTGCGTCAGCTGCCACGACCCGCACGACCCGACTCCGCCCGAGACACCGAAGGACTGCAGCGGTTGCCACGGACGCATCGCGCGGATCAAGGCCGTCTCGACGCACGCGCAGCTCGCCTGCAACGAATGCCATCAGGTCTCTGAGCAGCACTTCAAGGATCCGCGCTCGGCGCTGCCGAGCAAGCCGCAGATGCGCCAGGCCTGCGCGAGCTGCCACGACAGCGCTTCAAAGGCCCCCAAAGACGCGGACGCTTCGCTCAAGCGGGTCGACTTCAAGGCGCACGGCCGAACTTACGTGTGCTGGGAATGCCACTACGCCCATCTTCCGGAGGGTCCCAAGTGAACAAGCGTGAATTCCTGAAGGACGTCGTCTTGTTCTTCCCCGCTGCCGGCGTGCTCGGGGCGTTGGCCTGCAAGGCCGAGGGCAAGGAGATGTCGGCGTCGACGTCGACGGGCTACGACGCCTCGCAACACTGGTACGGGATGGGGGTCGACGTCGACAAGTGCATCGGCTGCAACCGCTGCGTCGAAGCCTGCAAGATCGAGAACAACGTCCCCGCGGAGCCTTACTTCTTCCGCACCTGGATCGAGCGCTACACGATTCACGCCGACGGCGAGGTCAAGGTCGATTGCATCAGCACGAAGACGCCCGAGCAACGCCTGGCCGAGCAGAACGCGCCCGTCGACCCGAGCGTGGTGCGGACCTTCTTCGTTCCCAAGCTGTGCAACCAGTGCTCGAACCCGCCTTGCGTGCAGGTGTGCCCGGTGGGCGCCACCTTCCAGACCAAGGACGGCGTCGTGCTGGTCGACGAGACCTATTGCATCGGCTGCCGCTACTGCATCCAGGCCTGCCCATACGGTGCCCGCTTCCTCCATCCCATCACGCACACGGCAGAGAAGTGCACCTTCTGCTACCACCGCATCACCAAGGGCCAGTTGCCGGCCTGTGTCGAAGTCTGCCCCACCGAGGCGCGGATCTTCGGCGACCTCAAGAGCAAGCAGGACCGGCTGGTTCGCTTCCAACGCGAGAACGTCATCAGCGTCCTCAAGCCGGACCTGAACACCGAACCCAAGGTGCGCTACGCCAAGTTGGACGGAGAAGTACGATGATCGCGGCCATTCCCGCCGCGCTCCAGGAGCAGCTGGCCTACCAGTTCAGCCAGGTGATCGGCTTCATCTACCCGAACGAAGTCGAGATGCAGTGGTCGATCCTGATCGTCATCTACCCCTACATCACCGGCATCGTCGCCGGAGCCTTCATCCTCGCTTCGCTCGTGAAGGTGTTCAACGTCGGCGAGGTCCAGCCCATCTACCGGCTCGCGCTCCTCACCGCGCTCGCGTTCATGCTCATTGCCGGGATGCCGCTGCAGCTGCACCTGGGGCATCCCGAGCGTGCGTACGAGATCTTCTTCAGTCCGCAACCGACGTCGGCGATGGCAATGTTCGGCTTCGTCTACCTCTGGTACCTGCTGGGCGTGCTGCTGATCGAGGTCTGGCTCGAGTACCGCGAGCAACTCGTCCTGATGGCGCGCGAGGCGACGGGGTACCTGAAGCTCCTGTACCGCGCGCTCTCGCTCTTTTCCAACGACATCAGCCCCGAGGCGGTGGCCTGGGACCATCGGGTGAGCAAGGTCGTCACCGTCATCGGCATTCCCTCGGCATTTCTGCTGCACGGCTATGTCGGGTTCATCTTCGGCTCGGTGAAGGCCAACCCGTGGTGGGCCAGCCCGCTGATGCCGATCGTGTTCCTGATGTCGGCGATCGTCTCGGGCATCGCGATGGTGATGCTCGCCTACATCGTGATCAGCATGCTCCGCAATGCGAAGATCGACATGGCGTGCCTGAACAAGGTCGGGTTGTTCCTGCTCGTGGCAGTCATCGTCGACTCCGCGCTCGAAGGACTCGATTACATCCACCGCGTCTACCAGAGCGATGAGTCGATCAAGATCCTCGGCCAGCTGGTGTCGGTGAAGCTGTTCGACAGCCTTGTGATCGTGCAGGTGCTGCTCGGCATGGTGCTGCCGATGATCATCCTGGCGCTCGCGCGCAGCAGGCGCCTCAACGAGGACTTGCTCAAGATCATGTATTTCGTCTCCGCGCTGCTGATCGAGCTGGGCGTCTTCAGCATGCGCTGGAACGTCGTGATCGGCGGGCAGATGTACTCGAAGAGCTTGCGTGGCCTGATGGCCTACAAGATGGAGTGGACCGGCATGGAGAGCCTGACGACGGCATTCGTGCTGCTCTGTCTGCCGTTTATCATCCTCACTGTCCTGAACTACCTGCTGCCGATTCGATGGATGGATGAACGCCTATCGGCCCACGCCTGATGACGGCAGCGCCATTCGAGCGCGGTTTCGGAGATCGATTTCAACCTGGAGAAGACTGCGATGAACAAATGGACATTGCCCGCGTTGTTTGTCGCCGCGATGGCACTTACGGTTCCGGTCCACGCGGCCGACATCGCCGCCGGAAAAGCGAAGGCAGGCGACTCGTGTTCGGACTGCCACGGTGACGACGGGAAGGGCGACAAGAAGTTTCCGGGCATCGCGGGCATGCCGGTCGAGAAATTCACGCAGGCGATTGCCGATGTCCAGAGCGGAAAGAGCGGCAAGAACAAGAAGATGATCAAGGAAGCCAAGCAGCTCAGTGCCGACGATGTCGCCAACCTGGCAGCGTATTACGCGTCGCTGAAGAAGTAGGCAACCGGGCGGAGCCCGCCCGGCTCGATCGAGTCCCCACGACCGCCCTGGCGCGAGCGCTCCCGGGGCATTTCACTCGCGCGAGTCCGGCGGGGATGCGGCCGCCCTTGTCCAGGACAGGCGGTTGACGTTCCCGCGAGCGTTCAGCGCCGGAGACCGCATCCCCGCCGGGCCTGCGGGCGAGGCGCTTGGCCATGACGGCCCCGCGAGCCACGACCTCAGGCGCATCGACGTGTCCGTGCGCCGGTGACGCACCGGCTCGCCCCAAGGCTGGAGTTCATGCAGCGGTTGGCGGCGCTGGTGCCACGACCACGGCTGCAACTGACCGCTTTCATGGCGTGCTGGCCGCCCAACGCCAGGCTGCGCGCGCTGGTGGTGCCGCAAGGGCCTGTCGAGGGCGCTGAGGCCGCCAAGCCCGCCGAGTGCGAGGCGGAATGCGCGCATCACCGCCCGGTGCGACCGAGTTGGGCGCGGCTGCCCAAGCGCGTGTTCGACTTCGACCTGGGGCATGGCCCCTGCCCGAATTGCGGCGGTGAGCCGAAGATCATCGCCGCGGTCCTGGAGCAGCCGGTGCACGGTGGGCTCGTCGGACGGCGCGGCCGCGCGCGCCACGCCTGCCCGGCAAGCGGCGCGGGCGTGGCGCCGCTCATCTGTTCGCTGGGGGGCATTCAGCATCCAGCCGGTTGCCGATCAGGCGCCGGTCTGAGCGTTGACCTTCTCGACGCGCCGCCGCAGGCGTGGCGCGACGATGAGCGCGGCACCGTACAGGGCCATCGCGACGAAGAGGGTCGCCGGGCGCGAGTGCTTGAAGTCCTGGGTCATCAGCTTGAGCCCGATGCCGACCAAGAGCGGATAGACCAGCCAACCCCATTCGCGCCATCTGGCGTGACCCCCCAGCCAGGCGATCGCCAAAGTGGCCAC